>SBBG01000061.1 GCA_005240065.1 Gammaproteobacteria bacterium
CGCTTACGCGCAGACTCCGACAAAACATCCGGCCCTACGGCTACGCGGGGGCACGTCAGCCATCGCTCGCATACGCATCGCTTCCATGGCTTCCGGCGTGGATGTTGGCGTTAAGTAAGTGCCGCTCCCCCCTCATAACCCTTTCGGAAGAACAATCAGGGAACCTCTGATGTGTCAGAGGTTCTGCAGCACAGGGAAGAGCGAAGCGAAGGATTCTGCCGGCGTTTTTCAATCACGGCAAGTGATTGAAAAACGGAGAAAAGCACAAATCACATTTTTGCTTTTCGTGCCCTGGGAATTCCAGGATGGAATTATTCAGAGCTTCCTTAGGTCTCGTCATACCCCAAACTGCGCAGCGCCCGTTCGTCCTCGGACCAGCCCTCCTTGACCTTCACCCACAGACGCAGAAAAACCTTGCGGTCGAAAATCTTCTCCATATCCTGTCGTGCCTGCGAACCTATTTCCTTGAGGGTTGCACCTTCCTTGCCTATGACGATGGCCTTTTGGCCGGCCCGCTCCACCCAAATCACGGCGTGGATATGCGCGACATCGTTCTGCATCGAGAATTTTTCGACTTCCACCGTCATGGCATAGGGCAATTCCTGGCCGAGCTGGCGCATCAGCTTTTCGCGGATCAGTTCGGCAGCGAGGAACCGTTCGCTGCGATCGGTGACCTGATCCTCGGGATACAACGGCGGCGCGACGGGCAACAGCGCCGCAACCTCCTTTTCAAGTATGGCGAGGTTTCTTCCCGCCCGAGCGGACACAGGGATGATGTGCGCGAATTCCCTTGTCTCGGATAATTTCTGGAAATGCGGCAACAAGGCGTCTTTGTCCGATACCTTGTCCAGCTTATTGACAACCAGGATCACGGGCACGGCGGTGGATTTGAGACGTTCGAGTATGTCCTGATCCTCGCTGGTCCAGCGTGTGCCTTCGACGACGAACAGGATGACATCGACATCCTGGAGTGCGGCGGTGGCGACGCGATTCATATAGCGATTCATGGCGCGACCGCCCGCGCGATGCAAGCCGGGGGTATCGACGTACAAGAGCTGGGCGTCTTCGGTGGTCTTGATGCCCAGAATGCGATGGCGCGTGGTCTGCGGGCGGCGCGAGGTAATGCTGATTTTCTGGCCGAGGATGCGATTGAGCAAGGTGGATTTGCCGACATTGGGGCGGCCGATGATGGCGACATAGCCGCAACGATGTCCCGCCTGATCGTGTTTCAAAGTCATTCGCAACCCAACAGTTGCAGTGCCTTGCGCGCCGCATTCTGCTCGGCGATGCGCCGGTTCGCACCCTCGCCCTGGCAAGGCACGATGTTTTCAACGATACATTCCACCTTGAAGATCTGGCGATGGGCATTGCCCTCGATCGCCAGGATGTTATAGGTGGGCAAAGGCATTCTTTGCGACTGGAGATATTCCTGCAAACGGGTTTTGGGATCTTTGGGTTGTGTTTCCGGCGAGATGGATGCCAGGCGCTCCCGGTAAATGGACAGCACCAGCGCACGGCAGACATCGAACCCGCCGTCGAGATAAACCGCGCCGATCACCGCCTCCAGCGCACCGGCCAGGATCGATTCGCGGCGAAAGCCGCCGCTCTTCAGCTCCCCCGGCCCGAGCCGGAGATAATTACCCAATTCGAACAGGGATGCCAGTGCTGCAAGCGTGCTGCCTCTCACCAGATTGGCGCGGGCGCGGCTCAATTCGCCTTCGCTGGCCGTGGGAAAACGCCGGTAGAGTTCGTCGGCGATCAGAAAATTCAACACGGCATCGCCGAGGAATTCGAGCCGTTCGTTATTGTTGCTGCCCGCGCTGCGATGGGTAAGAGCACTCTCCAGCAGCTCGGGATGCGTGAAACGATAATCCAGCTTGCGGCACAACCCCTCGATGGAGGCATGTACGGCGCCGGAGGCGAAACCATTTCTGGAACCGCTCAAGGCAACGGCGCCTCGATCTTGTTATCCTTGAAATTGGCGACAATATCGATGTTCCCCACCATCGGCACGCGCGCCTCATAGCTGATCGTGACGCGCAACTTGCCGTCCTCCTTGGACACCTCGATGTCATCCTTGGTGACATGAGAAACATCATTGATACTGAGCTTTTTCATGATCGAATCCTTGATATCGGCGGCGCTTTTACTGCCAATGTCCGATTCCTGCGCGACGGATTTCAATACCGAGGAGACCTCGAAGTGTTCCAGATAGAGCGGTGTCAACTTGATGGCCAGGGCGGCGAAAAAGGCGATCAAGCCGAGCAGCAATACAAAACCGATCGCCGTCAATCCTCTTTGCTTTTTGTAATTTTTCGCCATGCCGCGTTCCCTTATCAAGATTTACTCAACTGATGAACCGATGCGGCTCCATCCCACCCCACCATTGGCCGAATCCCAATTCATCCATATCATGAAGGCCCGGCCGACCAGGTTTTCCTCCGGCACGAACCCCCAGAAACGGCTGTCGTTACTGTTGTCGCGGTTATCGCCCATCACGAAATACTGGCCTTCCGGCACCTGGATCTCGCCTTCGATGGAGGATCGGCCGGAGACGATGAGGATATCGTGTTGCACATCTCCCAGTCGTTCACGATAAACATTAGCGCCCGACATGGACAATCCCGCGCCCACACCGGTGTAGGTGCCGACGGGGCTTTGCTCGACCGGCTTGCCGTTGACATAGATCTGCTTGTGATAATAACCGATCCGGTCGCCCGGCACGCCAACCACGCGCTTGATGTAATCGACCGACGGGTCTTTGGGGTAGCGGAAAACGACGATATCGCCGCGCCGGGGTTCGCCGACGTCGATGATTTTGGTGTTAATCACCGGCAAGCGGATGCCATAGGCATATTTGTTGACCAGGATGAAATCGCCCACCAGAAGAGTCGGCATCATCGAACCCGAAGGAATGCGGAAAGGCTCGACGAGGAAGGAGCGCAGCAATAGCACGATGAGAATGATCGGAAAAAAGGAACGCGCATACTCGACCAGCACCGGCTCTTTGGTAATCCCCTTAATCGCATCCGCCTTTAGCTTGCCTTCGGATGAACTCACCACCTCGTCGAGATAAGCCTGCTCGGTGGCCAAACGCTTCAGCGCTTTTTCATCCATCCTGGCGCCGGCCGACTCGACATATTGCGCCAGGGCCTGTCGGCGCCGCCGCGCTCCCGTAACAGCGTCCACCGCCCAGATCGCGCCGGTGATGAATACCGCCAGTGTCATGATGGTGGGAAAATCGAAATTCATTTGTTTTTACCTATGTGCAGCACCGCCAAAAATGCTTCCTGCGGAATCTCCACGGACCCCAATTGCTTCATCCGCTTCTTGCCTTCCTTCTGCTTTTCCAGCAGCTTTTTCTTACGCGTGATATCGCCGCCATAGCACTTGGCGAGCACGTTCTTGCGCATCGCCTTGACGGTCTGGCGCGCGATGACGTGCGCGCCGATCGCCGCCTGAATGGCGACATCGAACATCTGGCGCGGAATCACATCCTTCATCTTTTCCACCAGCCCGCGGCCGCGGTATTGGCTCTGATCGCGGTGCACGATCAGGGCCAGCGCATCGACCTTCTCGCCGTTGATCAGCACATCCATCTTGACCAGATCGGCGGGCTGATAACGCGCAAAGGAATAATCCAGCGACGCATAGCCGCGGCTGACCGATTTCAAGCGGTCGAAGAAATCCATCACCACTTCATTCATCGGCAGCTCGTAGGAAAGCATGACCTGGTTGCCGAGATACTGCATGCGCTTCTGCACACCACGCTTTTCGATGCACAGCGTGATCACTGCTCCCAGATACTGCTGGGGCACCAGGATATTGGCCTGAATGATGGGCTCGCGCATTTCGGCGATCTGCCCCACGTCCGGCAGCTTCGAAGGATTGTCGACGCGCAGTACCTCACCCTTTCTGGTGACGACCTCGTACACCACAGTGGGGGCAGTGGTGATCAGATTCAGATTGTACTCGCGCTCCAGCCGTTCCTGCACGATCTCCATGTGCAGCATGCCGAGGAAGCCGCAACGGAAACCCAGCCCCAGCGCCTGAGAGGTCTCCGGTTCATAGAACAAGGAGGCATCGTTGAGGCGCAGCTTGGCCAGCGCATCACGGAAAGCATCGTAATCTTCCGGTGCCACCGGGAACAAGCCGGCGAACACCTGCGACTGCACCGCCTTAAACCCCGGCAAGGGCTCACTGGCGGGACGATCGGCGAGCGTAAGCGTATCGCCCACCGGCGCACCGTTGATCTCCTTAATGCCGGCGATCACAAAACCGACCTCGCCCGCGCCCAGCACCTCGGTATCCTTGCGCTTCGGCGTGAAGATACCCACCTTTTCGGCGATGTAGGTCTTACCGGTAGACATGACCTTGATCTTTTGCTTGGCCCCCAGCCGCCCCTGCTTGACCCGCACCAGCGACACCACGCCGAGGAAGTTGTCGAACCAGGAGTCGATGATCAGGGCCTGCAAAGGCGCGTCGAGGTCACCCTGCGGGGCGGGGACGCGGGCAACAATCTCTTCCAGCAGGTCGGGCACACCCTGGCCGGTCTTGGCGCTGACCTGTACAGCGTCGCTGGCTTCGACGCCGATAATCTCCTCGATTTCCTTTTTCACCCGCTCCGGGTCGGCCTGAGGCAGGTCGATCTTGTTCAGCACCGGCACTACTTCCAGCCCCTGCTCGATCGCCGTGTAGCAGTTGGCGACGCTCTGCGCCTCAACGCCTTGCGAGGCGTCCACCACCAGCAGCGCGCCCTCGCAGGCAGCCAGCGAACGCGACACCTCATAGGAAAAATCGACGTGACCGGGGGTATCGATGAAATTCAGTAGATAGGTATTACCATCCTTGGCCTTGTAATTCAGGGATACACTCTGCGCTTTGATGGTAATGCCGCGCTCCCTCTCCAGATCCATCGAGTCGAGCACCTGCTCCGACATTTCACGCTCGCTCAACCCGCCGCAAATCTGGATGAGGCGGTCGGAGAGCGTGGATTTTCCATGGTCGATATGGGCGATGATCGAAAAGTTGCGAATATGCTTCATTCAGTGAGATCAGGAGTTGGGGAAGATCGGGGGACCGTTAGTTATGGAATTTTATACTTTTTTGCCGCAGGCTTAAACCCTCGGACAGACAATGGCGAGAGAATGCCGGCGGCAATGTGCCAGCGGGGTGATTGTGTCGCCGTGCTCGCGATACATTTTGGGACATCCCAGTCCCAAAATGACTGTGCTCGGCGACAAGTATGCCTCCGGCGGCCCGCGTTCATC
>SBBG01000108.1 GCA_005240065.1 Gammaproteobacteria bacterium
CAGCAACCGATGGGGCCGGTCGGGCAACACGGCACGGATGGCGTCTTCGATGGCCAGCACAACCCCCTCCACAACGACCTGCCAGCGTCCAGGGTCAAGCTTCAGGCGGCGCGTCGAGCCCCATGCGGCCAGTCCCAGCACCGCCATGATGCCCCAGGTTACCACCACCGTGCTGGTGATGATGAACGGACCGGCGGAGAAAACGGGTGTAATAAAGATATCGGGCTTGGCCATGCTCTTATTCCTTTATGAAGAAGTAGACGTTCATCGCACCAATCGCCAGACCGAGAATGATCATGTTCAAGGTCCAGCCTATCGAATAACCTTCATGCAGGCTATCGAGCCAGTGACCGAGATAAGCGCCACCGATGACGGGCAACACGAAGATCAGGCCCAGTACACCGATGTAGGCGGATTGCGCCAGCAGGGTAGGGCGCTCCTTGTCCGCCCGCTTCATGCGCGCGGCCCGTTGTTCCACAGCCTTTTTGAGTTTTTCTCCATTGAGATCCCCATCCGGTTTCTGGCTGTTCATGGCGATGTTTCCCCGCCGCGTTGCACCCGCCACAGGCGCTTGAACATTTCTTCCTCCAGGCGATGCAGGCTTTTCTTCACATCGTGCAGGATTTCCTCTTCTTTCAGTAATTGTTCCTGCAACTGGACGCCGATGCGCTGGTAATCGGCATCGCGCAGATAACGCCGCGTGTTGATGCGGAGCTGGTTGTCGACAAAATAGAGCAGCGCACCCGGCAGCGCGAGAAATTCCCAGTCGGCGCCGGAGGTGCGAAAACGCGCCAAACCGAATACCAGCGATGTCATCATGCGCGCATGTCCGGCCAGGATTCCGAAACTCCCGGAATCGTCCTCGCCCACGAAGCTGACGACGTTTTCGATGCGCTCGTACTGGGTGGCGCTTTGCAAATGGAGGACAAAGGTATTCATGAAGGAACCGCCTTCATGGCGCCGCGCATATAGCACCGGTCTTCCGGCACATCGTCGTGATCACCGCGCAGGAAGGCCTCGCAGTCGGCGAGCATATCGGCGAGCGGCACCGACACGCCCTTGATGCCGGTGTGCTCGGCCACGACATGAAACGGCTGGGTCAGATAGCGTTGCAGCTTGCGCGCGCGCAGCACGATGCGGCGATCCTTTTCCGAGAGTTCCTCGATACCGAGCATGGCGATGATGTCCTCCAGTTCGCGATAGCGGGCAAGGTGCTCGCGCACCCCCTCCGCAACGCTGTAGTGCCGGTCTCCGAGAAAATGGCGGTCCATCATCTTGCTGTTTGACTGCAAGGGATCGACGGCGGGATAGATGCCCTTTCCGGCCTCGGCACGGGAAAGGATCACCGTGGTATCGAGATGGCTCAGAATCGCACTGACCGCCGGATCGGTCATGTCGTCCGCAGGAACATAGACCGCCTGCACGGAGGTGATGTCGCCTTTGGCGGTGGAGATGATACGATCCTGCAATTCGGCCACCTCCGTCATCAAGGTGGGCTGATAACCCACCGTCGCCGGCATGCGCCCGAGCAATCCGGAAATCTCGCTTCCGGCCTGCACGAAACGGAACACGTTGTCCATCAGGAACAAAACCTCCTTGTGCAAGGTGTCGCGCAGATACTCGGCATAGGTCAGCGCAGTCAGCCCGACACGGAAGCGCACCCCGGGCGACTCGTCCATCTGGCCGAACACCATCACGGTTTGCGGCATGACGCCGGCCTCCTGCATCTCGCGCCACAATTCATGGCCTTCGCGGATGCGCTCGCCCACGCCGGCGAATACCGAGACTCCCTGATGCAGCGCGACGATGGCATGCATGAATTCCATGATGAGCACCGTCTTGCCGACGCCGGCGCCGCCAAACAACCCGGTCTTTCCTCCCTTGACGAAAGGGCAGAGCAGATCGATCACCTTGATGCCGGTTTCCAGTATCCCGCTTGCTTCCACCGTTTCATGGAGTGCGGCGGGTTTGGCAAGAATGGTTCCGAACTCCTGCGCCGCCAGCGGCATGCCGCCGTCGAGCGGTTGGCCGAAGACATCCAGCAACCGGCCCAGACATTCCGGCGATACCGGCACATGCAACGGCGTCCCGCTGTCGAATACCGCCATCCCCCGCTGCAAGCCGCCTGTTCTGCGTAATGCGACGGCCCGTACGCGCCGCTCATCGAGATGTTGATACACCTCGAAGATATGCGCCTCATGGGCGTTGGCGGCAAACAGCGCCTGGTGCAACGGCGGCAGGCGATCACAGGCGATATCCACTACCGGACCCTGAATCGCCGCGATTGTTCCGATCCGCGCCCCGCTTTGCCTGAGCCGGGCGAATGTCGCAAGCTTCGCCTCGAATTGGCGCAGACAACCGGTGGAACAAAAATAATAGCGTGTTCCCTCGTGAGTCGTTGAATCGGCCGCCGTCTGCTCATCGACGCTCATGCCGCATACCGGATCGATAGCCATGTGATTCTCCTTGCGACAGATCCCTGGTCACTTCGACTATACCACCATGTATTCGACCGCTGCCTTGATATCGGCGTCGGACAGCGAGCTGTTGCCCGCCTTGGGCGGCATCGCTCCCTTGCCCTTGATCACCGCCGCGCCCATTGCGATGCTTGCAATCATTATCTTCATCTTTCGCTCCTTTGCTAAGGTTTGGATGGTTGGACCGTGGCTGCGGTCGCGTTGCTGTGCGGCGCCCACATCTGCCACAGCGGGATGAGAATCTGCACCGCGAGCGCTGCACCCATCAGCGTGCCGCCGCCGAAAACGACGTACGCGAACAGCGGCTCGTAGCGGGTGAGCCACCACGAGGCGATGTCCGCCCAGATCGCCACGAACGGCAGTGCCACCACGGTGAGCTTGAATGCCGGCGCCGCAGTGCTGAGCGCGAAAATCGTCCCGGTCAGCAGGAAAATGAAGCTGAGGCCGAACAGGTGCACGTGCGACACGCGCGCGAGTTGCGCGAGACTCGGGCCGCGATCGGTCTCGGCGAGTTTGGCCACCGCCTCGAAGCTGTCGAGCGGCGGGACGGGCAGGCCCGACTTCGCGTTGTGGCAGGCCACGCAATTCCTGTCCAGGATCGGTTTGATCTGCCCGAAACCGGCTTGCTTCGCGCCGCCGCGCACCCAACCCACGATCGTGTCGCGCTCTTCGGGACGCAGCTTGTCCGCCATCGCTCCGCGCAGCGCGGCCTCCAGGCGCGATCCGGACGGCTGGCCGCGGTATTTCATCTCGATGCCGGCGATGGTCCGCATCCCCATTTTCAAGTGCGGATCGATATCCACGAGAAAAAGGTAGAAAACCGCCGCAAGGTACCCGAACCCGATCGTGAGCAGGAATGCCGTGAAGAGGGTTCTCAGGACGGGGGACAGTTCGCGCAGCGTTTGCGCCTGGCTCGTACGTTCCATGGCCGTCAGAACATCAGCCAAGCGAGTAGAAAGACGCTGTTGTTATCCTTGGCGTTGCGCCCGAAACCATCGTAGTTGGTACCCGCGCCGTTGAACTCCGTGTATGCCGTATAGCGTAGAGCGAGCTTCACGCTCTGCACCGGCAGGTAGTTGAGGTCGAGCATCCAGCCTTTGGTGTTGGGGCTGCCGGTGGCGCTGCCATGGACCGCTTCTCCATTATCGTATCTCAAGGCATCGGCATCGCCCGTGGTCGAGAACATCCCGAAGCCGCCGCCGACCGCGCGTTTGTACCAGTAATGCACGTTGGCCCGCGTGGTGCGCAGCGTATTCGTTGTATTGGAGGCGAGACCCGCCGCGAACGCGCCATCGAGCTTCTGCTTCTCCCGGATCTGTGTGGCGTTCGCCGAGACGAGGTGATCGCCCCCGGTGAACTGGTATTGCCCGTCGATCGCCACATCGCGGAAGCGGTCCGTGCCGAGACTCTGGTCCACGGCATCGGTGTAGATGCGCGCCGACAGACCGTAAGCACCCACGGAGAAGAAGTGCGAGCCGAAATCGCGCTGCAGGGCCAAGCGCCAGTAGGGCGTGGTGCCCCTCACGAGGTCGTCCTTTTCAACGCCCAAGCCGAGCGGGCGGAAGACGCCGGTCTTGGTGGTGCGGTACAGCGCCAGCTCCCCGTAGAGCAGGTCATTCCATAGCGCGTACACGCCGGGGCCGCCGACCCGGCCCGCGAGCCGCATGTCGGTCGCCGCCTGCGCGTTCGACATGAGCGCCGCCGTCTCGGTGTGGGGGAAGCTCCACTGCGGCGTACTGTTGTAGATGTCGGTGACCCCGGGGTTGTTGCTCAGGGTGAAACCGTACACGGTCTCCTTGCCGCCCAATGCGGTCGTCGTGTCGGCCCAGCGCACGTCGAACATCTCCATCGCCCACTTCTTCTCGATGCCGTCGTAGAAGTACTGCACCAGTCCGCCGGACTTGTCGGTGATCTTGCCGCCGTAATAGAGGCCCGCGGCCTGCACGATGGTTTCCCGGTCACGCGGGAACTGCTCGGACTCGGCCCCCGGCGTGCTGACGTTATTGGTGGTGTTGCGCGAAACCTGCAGCAGCGCCGAGATCGGCACGTTGCCGAAGATCGAGTCGCTCCTGTCCTTCGGCACGCTCATGCTGTAGCCGCGCAGCTTGAACTGGCGCCCGAACGATGTCAGCTCGGGGAATACCGTGTGGCAGGCGGCGCATTGCATGCCGGTCTGGCGCGCCATGCTCGGCACCGCCTGCGCCGCGTTCGGATACATTCCCAGTGCGCAGGCGGCGACAAACACACTGAACAAGACAGCACTGCGTGCCGCTGTGTAACCGTGTTGCAAGAATCGTAAGGTCTTCATAGTTACTTACCTCGCTGTTATTCAATAACCGGTCTGGCGGGCTCCGTCCGGTCTTTCCTCCCTTGACGACAGAGTCCCGCTGTCGAATACCGCCATCTCCCCCTGCAAGCCGCCGGTTCTGCGTATTGCGACAGGGCCCGCACAGCACAGTAGGACTAATGTTTTATCCCGGAGGGCTTCAGCTTTCCCCTCTTCAGATCATACGACTTCATCATTACAAATATCACCGGCGTCAGCAGCAACACATTGAGCGCCGAGGAAATGATGCCGCCGATCATCGGCGTGGCGATGGGTTTCATCACATCGGCGCCGGTGCCGGTGGACCACATAATGGGAATCAGGCCGATGAGAGCCACTGCCACAGTCATCAATTTTGGCCGCAGGCGCAACGCTGCGCCTTCATAGGCGGCTTGATAGATGTCCTGTTGCGTGACAGGCCCCTGCGACAACCGCTTGTCCAGCGCCTCGTTCAGGTAAATCAGCATCACCACCCCGGTCTGCGTCGCCACGCCGGCGAGGGCGAGAAAGCCGACCCATACCGCGACCGACATGTTGTATCCCAGGATATAGACCAGATAGACGCCCCCGACCAGGGAGAAGGGCACGGAAAGTATCACCACCCCGGCGTCACGCACGGAGTGGAAGGTGAAATAGAGCAGCGCAAAAATCACCAGCACCGCGATGGGAATAATGATCTGCAAGCGCGCCTTGGCCCGCACCTGGTTTTCCCACTGTCCCGACCAGGTGACGTAATAACCGGCGGGGAGTTTCAATTGTTGTTCCAGCGTGCGCTTCGCCTCGTTGACGAAGCCGCCCATGTCGCGCCCGCGCACGTTCAGGAACACGACGGTGCGCAGCAGCCCGCCCTCGCTGTTGATCTCGGGGGCGCCTGAGGACACCTTGAGTTTGGTCACCAGAGAGAGCGGAACCTGCGCCCCTTCCATGCCGGAGACGAGCATGCGCTGGATCACCGGGATATTGTCGCGCAGCTCGCGCAGATAGCGGACGCGGATGGGAAAGCGGTTTCTGCCTTCCACGGCGGTGGTCAGCGTTTCACCGCCGAGCGCCATCTCGATCACCTCCTGAATGTCCCCGACCTTGATGCCATAGCGCGCCGCAGCCTCGCGGTCCACCGTGATGTCCACATAATTGCCGCTGGTGACCCGCTCGGCGACCACATCGGCGGCCCCCGGCACGCCCCTGAGTATGCTTTCAGCATCGACCGCCAGATCCTTCAGCACATCGAGATCCTTGCCGAAGATTTTCACCCCCAGATTGGTACGCACCCCCGTGGAAAGCATGTTGATGCGATTGATGATGGGCTGGGTCCAGCCATTTCTCACTCCGATCTGCCGCAGCTTGCCGTCCAGCTCCTCCACGATATCGGCCTTGGTGATCCCTGCGCGCCATTGCTCCTTGGGTTTGAGGATGATGATGTTTTCGAACATCGAGACCGGCGCGGGATCGGTGGAAGTTTCGGCGCGCCCCACCTTGCCCAGCACATGCTCCACTTCCGGCACGGTCTTGATGATGCGGTTCTGCACCTGGACGAGGCGTTTGGCCTCGCTGATGGTGATATTGGGCAGCGTGACGGGCATGTACAGCAGCGACCCTTCATCCAGGGGCGGCATGAATTCGCTGCCGACGGACATGAATAGCCGCCCGGCGATGACGAGCGCCACGATATTGAGGGCGATGGTGGTCTTTTTCCACTTC
Source organism: Gammaproteobacteria bacterium (assembly GCA_005240065.1). Lineage (GTDB taxonomy): Bacteria > Pseudomonadota > Gammaproteobacteria > Ga007554 > SBBG01. The sequence goes on from SBBG01000108.1 coordinate 6,502, forward strand.
AGCACCCAATGGACGATCGGCGTATACACCTTGATGAAAAAGCTGGAAACGGGATTGGCCTCCTCGCGCGGCATCCTGCCGCGCAGGAAGTAATACATCAGCACCGGCACCAGGCTGATGACGATCACGGCCGAACCGATGATGGAGAAAGTCTTGGTGAAGGCCAGCGGCTGGAACAGCTTGCCTTCCTGGCCTTCGAGCAGGAATACCGGAACGAAAGACAGGATGATGATCGCCTGCGCGAAAAAGATCGGGCGGCCCACGTGCTTTGCCGCGTTTATGATTACCTCCAGGCGTTTTTCCTTGCGCTCTTCGGGGGCAAGCTCGGAGAGGTGGCGATAGCAGTTTTCCACCATCACCACGCCCGCATCCACCATCACGCCGATGGCGATGGCGATGCCGCCGAGCGACATGATGTTGGAGGTCACCCCCAGATATTTCATGGCGATGAACGCCATCAGCACGCCTATCGGCAGAGTCAGCACGATCACCAGCGCGCTTCGCAGGTGCAGCAGCATGACGAGCACCACCAGCGAGACGACCACCGATTCCTCGACAAGCACCCGCTTGAGCGTGTCGATGGCGCGCAGGATGAGGTCGGAACGGTCGTAGGCGGCAACGATCCTGATGCCCGGCGGAAGTCCTGGTTCGATCATCTCGATCTTCTGTTTGACGCGGTCGATGACATCCTTGGCGTTCTCGCCATAGCGCATCACCACGATGCCGCCGACCGCCTCTCCCTTCCCGTTCAGATCCAGCAGGCCGCGGCGGATGGCCCCGCCGAGCTGCACCGTCCCGAGGTTTTTGATATAGACGGGGACGCCGCGCATGTCGGCCCCGACCCCGATGTTTTCCAGATCCTGTCTCGACTGGATGTATCCCTGGCCGCGGATCAGGTACTCGGCATCCGCCTGTTCCAGCAATCTGCCGCCCACATCGTTGTTGGATTGCTTCACCGCCTCGACCACATCGCTCAGCTTGATGCCATAGGCGAACAGCCGGTTGGGGTCGAGATCGATCTGGTATTCGCGCACGAAGCCGCCGATGGACGCCACCTCGGCAACACCGGGCACCGTGTTCAACTGATAGCGCACGAACCAGTCCTGCAGCGTGCGCAATTGTTCGAGATCGTAGCCCTTGCCCTGCAGGGTGTACCAGAACACATGGCCGACGCCGGTGCCATCCGGCCCGAGGGCAGGCCGCACATTGGGCGGCAACAGCGCGGCGGCGTAGTTGAGCCGCTCCAGCACCCGGGTGCGTGCCCAATAGATGTCGGCATCGTCCTCGAAGATGACATAGATCATGGAAAAACCGAAAGCCGACGAGGCGCGCACCGCGCGGACCTTGGGAAGCCCTTGCAGGTTGACCACCAGCGGATAGGTGACCTGATTCTCCACCACCTGCGGCGCGCGGCCCGGATACTCGGTGAAGACGATGACCTGGTTATCGGAAAGATCGGGAATGGCATCCACAGGCGTGGTATAGACGGCCCAGCCCCCCCATGCGATGACCAGCGCGAAGAGCACCAGAATGACAAGGCGGTTGCGTGCCGAATATTCGATGATGTTATCTATCATGGCGCGATATCATTGATTACATTTTCATGTCACCCATGGCCGCACCCTCTTGCGGTGGAGCGGCGCGCTCTCGCCGGACAGCCGGTTTTTTGTCATCCCCCATGCCCGTCATGCCGGCCATCCCCGGCATTCCCGCGCTGCCGCGCAATTGCAGTTCGGAATCGATCATATAACCGCCGGAGGCCGCGACCTTTTCTCCCGCGCGCAGGCCCGTCAGGATCTGAAACCGGTCCCCGACCCGGGTCCCGACATTCACCTCGCGCGGCTCGAACATCCCCGGCTCTTTTTCCACCCACACCACACGGCGCTTGCCGGTTTCCAATACCGCCGTCACCGGCACCGCTATCGCATCACCCAGCGGGATTTGTACCACGGCGTTCACGAACATGTCCGCCTTCAGCTCATGCCGGGGATTGGGAAGTTCAAGCCGCACCTTGACGGTCCGCGTCTTCGGGTCGAGAAAGGGATAGACGAAGACCGCCCGGCCCATGAATGTCCTGTCAGGATAGGATTGGGAAAAGACCTTCACCTGCTGCCCGATCCTGATGAACGGAAATTCGTTTTCATAGACCTCCACCTCCACCCACACCACGGACAGGTCGGCGATGGCGAACAGCGGATCGCCCACGTTCACGTACTGCCCCTCCAGCGCGATCTTCTCGATCACGGTGCCGGAAAGCGGGGTGTAAACCGGCAGCCTGATGGTGGGTTGCCCTGACCTTTCCAGGGCGGCGATCTGATAGTCCTTCACGCCCAGCAACTTCAGCCTTTGCCTGGCCGATTCCACCAGCCCCTCGCCGCCCTGGGCGATGGAGGGGATGGGTGAATCCTTGAATTGCTCCCTGCTGTGCAACGCGAGCAGATATTCCTGCTGCGATGAAACCAGGTCGGGGGAGTACACCTCGGCAACCGGCGCTCCTTTCGAGACATGGGCGCCGACGGTATTCACATGGAGCCGGTCGATGCGCCCCGCCACCCACGCGGTGACCTTCGCCTGCCTGGCCTGATCATAAGCGACGATGCCGACGGCATTGATCTCCCTGGTGAGCGGCATCATCCTGGCTTCCACCGTGGCGACATTCGCCATCACCAATTGCGCGGGCGACAATGAAACATCACGCAACATGTCCGCATCGTTCGAACGCCCCGTTCCAGCCTGCCCGTCCGCCGCGCGCTGGGCGGGCGCCGCCGATATCGCCTGACCGGTCGCGGCGCCTTGTTCGCGCCACAGGTAATATCCCCATTCCGCCGCGGCGATGATGGCCACAATGGCAATGGCAAGAGCGACTACCATCCTTTTTTTCATTTCGGGCTCACCTCCAAAACGGGCCGCGTCCTCTGCGGTGAATCGTCCTTTTTCAAATTCATTGCAACTCCTTGCCCACCATGGCCTCGAGTTCCGCCAGCTTCATCTGGTAATCCGCCAGGGAGTCGTAGTACTCGCGCTCGTAATTGAAAAGCGTCACGCGGTTGTCGAGCAACGTCAGCAGATCCACCTTGTTGACGCGGTAACCGATGATCGCCGACTCCAGGGAACGCTCCGCCTGGGGAATGATGCCGGTTTTGTAAAGCTCGATCAGGCGCTTTCTCTTTTCAAGCTGGGCAAGCAGGTCGGCAACGCCATAGCCGATAGTATTTTTCAGGGCGTTAAGCTCCTCGGTCGCCATGGAAATTTCCGCATTCGACTCGGCCAGCATGGCGGAGCGCCGTTCACGCTGGACAGGAAGATTAAGGGTAATACCGGCGGCATACATATCCAGGCCTATCTCGCCCCCCACCGGATTGCGCTGCATATACTCGAATGCCGCGTTGAAATCGGGATAATATTCCTTTCGCGCGAGCTTGCGTCCCGCCTGGCCCTTCTCGATAAGCGCGGTATAACCCTTTACCAGGGGACGATTCGCATCGGAGATCTCCGTCAGTTCGGCGGCTGACAGCGAGAGAAGTGCGGGTTCGAAATCGGAAATGCCGCCGACGGGACTGTCGGCCGGGCGATAAAGCAGCGCGTTGAGGTTGGCTTGCAGACTCGTGCGCTGCTGGACGAGAGCGATCTGCATGTCCAGCATTCTGGAGCGTTCCACCTGCGCCTTGAAAATATCCTGCTGCACCCCCTGCCCGACGGCATATTTGGTCTTGCTGAGCGTGATGAAATCATCCAGGATTTTTATATTCTTCTCGACGATCCCCGATGCCTTGTCGACAAAGAAAATCTGGTAATAGGACTCCTTCACCATGCGTTTCAGTTCCAGCTTCCGTTCCTCCAGTTGCCACTGGTAGAACTCGGCCTGTTTCGCCGCCATCTCCCCCCGCAAGGCCCGTTTTCCCCAGAAGGGAAGCGCCTGGCTGAGGCCGACCACCTTCTGGGTCATGGGATCCTTCCTGAAATTGAGGGGATCGCCCGCGATGCCATTCTGGATCTTCAGCATCAACATCGGATCATCGAGCGCCTCGGCCTGCTTGATGCGGTTTCTGAACATTTCCCAGCGCGCCTCCGATGCCTTGAGTTCCGGGTTGTTGGCAAGCGCAGTCGCGACAAGGTCTGCGAGGTTCTCGACCGTTGCGGCATCGCCGGCGAAAACAGGCGAGGCGCAGTGGAACGCCAGAATCAGCGAAAGAGACCGGTATGCGAACCTGAATCTCATTATCACTCCGAAGAATCCCGTCTATGGCCGCAATAAAAAAACATGTCACACCTTCCTTATCTGCGCCTGTCGCTGGCATTTAAAACCTGTGCGTCGCACACAGGTCAAGACTTCTTCTTTTAAACCATCCGGTTTCTCAACGCTTCCGGGCCTCCACATCCCCCAGGGATTCGATGAGATGACATACCGTATCGCCATCCGGCATACCATCCGGCATTTCCTCCCATTGAGCGGTCGCACTTTCCATGCGGCGTTGCAATGCCCTCAACTCACCCATTGAGCGGCGGTTTTCGTCGATACGCCGCTGGATGATTTCGCGCACTCTGGGGCAGGGCGATTTGCCATGGCTGCTCTCATGGAAGATTTCAGTGATCTCGTCCAAGGTGAACCCCAGCGCTTTTGCCAGATGAATAAAGTGCAGCCGTTTCACATCTGCCGCGGCAAACAGTTTGTAACCGCTGCCAGATCGGCGAGGTTTCAACAAACCGATGCGTGCGTAATATCGAATCACATGCGGGGCCACGCCGGCCCGTTTGGCAAACTGGCTGACAGTCATCACCTCCGCCATGATTTTCCTTTTCGAACTTTCATTCATGTGGATGGGCTTTTCAATATCGCGTCAGTCGGCAGGAATGATGCGCGTCATGACGAACGCGCCACCGGATTCCCTGGTCAATTCAAAATCGACCTTCATTCCCGCCTTGATGTTATCCAGCATGGCCTGATCCTTGACCGTGTACTCCATCGCCATGTCGGGCCAGCCCAGACCCTTGAACGAATCGCGGGTCAGGATAACGACGCCCGCCGCCGCATCCACTTTGTCGACGGTGCCCCAGCCTTTGAGGACTTGTGGTGCGGTCTTGGCCGCCTCGGCTTCCGTGGCGGCCTTGTGGTGGTGTGAGCCGTGGCCGAACACAGGCAGGCTCGACAGCATCAGTACGGGAAGTATCATGTACGAGGTTTTTTTCATAAAATTCGTTCTCCTTTTGGTAAAAATTCCGCATGAATTTTGCGGGCGTCTCTGGAAAAACAAGATGTAGGTTGGATCAAGCGAAGCGGACCCAACATTAATTCCAGGTAGCAATTTGTTGGGTCCGGAGCTTTCGCTCCTTGACCCAACCTACTAACTTGATCCAGCTAAAACATGAAATTGGCCAGCAAATACGCCGTGTTATTGTCGGAGGCGCTCCTGCCGAAACCGTCGTAGTCCTTGCTTGCGCCATTGA
>SBBG01000097.1 GCA_005240065.1 Gammaproteobacteria bacterium
AAATCGGCAGGGGCGCACCATCCGCTGCGCTTTCGCCGGATGGCTGGGAGTCTTCTTTCGATCCCGCAGTGGTCGGCCATCTCAATCTCATCCATCCCAACCGCATCCAGGTGCTCGGGCATTCGGAGTGCCGCTATCTGCAAGGGCTGGGCAAGAATTCGCATGATGATGCCATCCGGCATCTTTTCGATTATGCCCCGGCGGCGGTCATCGTCGCCGACGGCCAGCAGGCCGAGGCGGATCTTGTCCAGTACGCCGAACGCACGGCCACACCATTGCTGGTATCCCGTCTGTCCGGCGACAAGGTCATCGACCATCTGCACTATTATCTCATCAGCCTGCTGGCGGAAAAAATCACCCTGCATGGCGTGTTCATGGAGGTGCTGGGTATCGGCGTACTGCTGACCGGCGACAGTGGTGTGGGCAAGAGCGAGCTGGCGCTGGAGTTGGTGAGCCGCGGCCATTGCCTGATCGCCGATGATGCCCCGGAATTTTCCCGCATCGCGCCGGATACATTGGAGGGCTCCTGCCCCGAGGTGTTGCGCGATTTTCTCGAGGTGCGCGGCCTGGGAATATTGAACATCCGCGCTATGTTCGGCGACAGCGCCATCAAGCACGGCGAATATCTGCGGCTGATCATTCACCTGCGCCGTTTGAGCGACGAGGAAATCTACAGGATGGATCGCCTGCGCGGTGAGCACAGCCGCCGCACCATCCTCGATGTCGAGATACCGCAGATCATGTTGCCGGTGGCGCCCGGCCGCAACCTGGCGGTTCTGGTGGAGGGGGCGGTGCGCAATCACATTCTTTCGCTGGGCGGGTATCATTCCGCTGAAATTTTCATGGAGCGGCAGCAGCAGGCGCTCGCATGAAATTGCTCATCATCAGCGGCGTGTCAGGCTCGGGCAAGAGCATCGTACTGCATGCCCTCGAAGACCTCGATTATTATTGCATCGACAATCTCCCCGCCGGATTGCTGCCGGCCTTCGCCGCGCAAATGAAAGGCGCCGCCCATCTCTACACTGATGCGGCGGTGGGTATCGATGCGCGCAATCTGGCCGCCGATTTCCGGCATTTTCCGCAAATACTCAACGACATCGAGGCGCAAGGACTGGAGTGCGAGACGTTCTTTCTCGAGGCCGACGACAATACCTTGCTCAAACGCTTCAGCGAGACGCGCCGCAAACACCCCTTGACGAGCCACGAAATATCGCTCGCCGAGGCGATTCGTCTGGAACGCGCGCTGCTGGAACCAATCTCCGCCTCGGCCGATTGGCATATCGACACCAGCCGTACCAATATCCACCAGTTGCGCGGCATGATACAGACGCGCGTCGCCAATCGCACCGCCCTGTCGTTGCTGTTCGTGTCGTTCGGTTACAAGCACGGATTGCCGGTGGATGCCGATTTCATTTTCGACGTGCGGTGCCTGCCCAACCCCCATTGGGAAGCGCATCTGCGTTCGCAGACCGGACTGGACGCGGAGGTCGTGGCATTTCTGGAGAAGCAGCTTCCGGTGATGCAAATGTTCAATGATATAGCCGCATTTCTGGAAACCTGGATTCCCCGTTTCGAGCAGGAAAACCGCAGCTATGTGACGGTCGCCATCGGCTGTACCGGCGGCCAGCATCGCTCCGTTTATCTCGTGGAGCGCCTGGCGAAGCATTTTCTGGATACGCGGGGCAACGTCCTGGTGCGCCATCGGGAGTTGGTCTAATGGTCGGAATACTGGTGATCAGTCATCTAGGCATCGGCAGGGAAATGGTGAGCACCGCCAGGACGATGCTCGGCATGTGTCCGTTGCAAATCGAGATCCTGTCGGTCATGCCGGACAGCGATCCAGACGACATGCTGCGCGAAGCCAGATTCAGCATCGCCCGGCTCAACCAGGGCGCGGGTGTGCTGGTGTTGGCCGATATGTACGGCTCGACACCGAGCAATATCGCCACTCATCTGAAGGATGATCAGGTGCGGGTGATCGCCGGCATCAATCTGCCGATGCTGGTGCGGGCGCTCAACTATCCGGGGCTGGGGTTGGATGAACTGGTCAACAAGGCGCTGAGCGGCGGGCGCGAGGGCATTTTGCTGTGTCCGTCCGGCTCCAATTGAGGTTTTTAGGACCATGTTGCGCAAGGAAGTCACCATCATCAACAAGCTTGGCCTGCATGCCCGCGCCGCGTCGAAGTTCGTTACCCTGGCGTCAGGCTTTCAAAGCGACATCCGCCTGGCGCGCGGCAGCCGCGAGGTGAGCGGCAAGAGCATCCTGGGTGTCATGATGCTGGCCGCCGGGCGCGGCACGTCGCTGGAACTCATCGCCGAGGGCGCCGACGAAGAACATGCTGTCCGGGCGCTGGAGGAGTTGATCGGCATGCGGTTCGGCGAGGAGGAATGATTCTGCCGTAGGGTGCGCACGGCGCACCCTACATCTTTTGAGCCACCAGCATCGCCTTGTTGCGATATCCTCTGGTGGTATCACCCACCAACCCTTCTTCGCGGTATACCAGCACGCGCAGGCCAGGAAACATCGACAGCAGTTCATTCACGCCCAGACGGAATTCCGGGTTTTGCGGACCTTCGTCTTCCACCTTTTCCAGGGTGAAGGTCTGGTAAAAGAGCAGTCCACCGGGCCGCAGCGCCGCCAGCAGATATGGATTCAAGGGGCGTTCCAGGAAATGGGCGGATACGATGACATCGAAGCTTTCCGGTGCGGGCGGCCGGGCCGCCAGATCGCGCGCCTCGCCATGAATGACGAGTCCCCGCGCCCTGGTCTCTTCCATCAGCCGCGTCACAGCGACTTCCGAGATATCCCATGCGTGGGTTTCCAATCCCTGGGCGGCGAGCAGCAGGGCATTCGCGCCCAGGCCGCAGGCAAAATCCAGCGCCTTGCCGGAGGCCGGCAGCAGATGCAGGTTTTCGCGCAGCACCTGCGCCGCCGCGCCGATCTGCTTATCGGCGGCGCTGTAGATGTTGTCCCATTTGTTCTGGGTGGCCGATTTGTTTTCGTTCATGGTCGCTCGTTCTCACTTTGATTGGCAATGTAGGGTGCGCCGTGCGCACCAGCTCTGCGGTGTCTGGGACTCACCCTACGGAATGCGGTTATTAACCCGGCGATCAAATTCATCTGCTTTTCCAGCTTTTCTCCCAAGGGTAGGGTGCGCCGTGCGCACCATCCGTGTGGTGCGTGAGACGCACCCTACAGAGTGCAGGTAGAATGCAGGGTTTAATAAAATCGTGTTTCCCCCGCAGGCCGGTTGCGGAAGCGCTTGTAGCTCCATTGATATTGTTCGGGCAAGGCGGATATACACTGTTCCAGCGCCGCGTTGACTCCGCGTGCCGACTCCTCCAGTGGACCTTCGTTGATCGCCGGGGGTCCCGCCACAAAGCGCAGATGAAATCCGGCGCCGCGCGGCAGTCTTTCCGCGTAGGTAAAAATTACCGGCGCGCCAGTCTTCATTGCGAGTCGCGACAATAGCACCATAGTATAGGCCGGCACGCCGAAGAACGGAACGAAGATGCCATTGCCCGCGCCCGGTTCTTGATCGGGCAAAATTCCTATCGCCTCGCCTTTATCCAGCGCCTTGTACAGCGCACGAATGCCGCTGGCATCCGTGGGTACCAATTTCGCGCCCAGGCGTTGCCGTGCGATACGGATCATGCCGTCCAGTTCACGCATGCGCGGCGGCCGGTAGAGACTGGTCAGCGGGTAGTGCGCCGAGCAGTACAATCCCGCCAGCTCCCATGCCCCCAGGTGCGGTGCCGTGAGGATCACTCCCTTGCCCTGCGCGAGGACATCTCGCACTAAATGATCGCCGGTGACTTGTTTGATCAGTGTTAGCACCTTACTCGCGTCGCCCAGCCACAGTGTCCCGGTTTCGGCAAAGGTTTTACCGGTTTCGATCATGCTGCGCCGCGTCAACTGTGCGCGCTGTGATTCGCTCATGCCTGGAAAACATAACTCGATATTCACGCTCGTGATATGGCACAGCTTGTTTCCTTTGAGCGTGAACAGCCAGCCGATCAGTGCCCCGAGCACATGCGCGGCACGCAATGGCAACCAGGAAAACAGCCGCAGCAGGAGTTTTATGAGGAGGGGGCGCAATCTTGCCGTTCCCTTATGATCAGATGATACCCCACTTGCCCCGCCTGCTTGCTTCGGATCACTTGCCAACTTTCCGGCAAAAGCGGCACGCCACGGTTTTTTTCTGCTTCCAGGTAGATATGGGCGTGCGGTGCGAGCCAGCCGCGATTCTCCAATTGTTCACAGCATGTTTGCAGAAGCGCATGAAGACGATAGGGAGGGTCGAGAAATACCATGTCGAAAGACTGCGGCGGGCCTTGCAGATAGTTCAGCGCATCGGTCTGCACGGCCAGTGCTCCCTGGGCGTGCAGAATCTCGATATTTTTGCGGAGCTGGGCGACGGCCCGCGCATCCTGATCGACCATCACCGCCTGCGCCGCACCGCGCGACAGCGCCTCGAAACCCAGCGCGCCGCTGCCGGCGAACAGATCCAGGCAGCGGCTGCCGGGAACGATGTCGCGCAACCAGTTGAACAGTGTCTCGCGCACCCGGTCGGGAGTGGGGCGCAGGCCCTCGATGCCGGGGAAGGCGAGCTTTCTGCCGCGCCATTGTCCACCGATGATGCGCAGCTGGCCGGGTTTGTGCGGGGTTTTCAAGGCGGAAGTCTGGTGTGGTATTCTGTACGTTGAAGTCTGGCGACATCATATACCATTTGGCAGATTTATCATCATTGGCCAACATCGCTGATACCTGGCTCCCACTCTTGATATTGTCTCTCCCGGCCGCTATGTGTGTGACCGCATATCCATTTTATAGTCACACTATACAAGCCAATGTCCGTGAGTTGAAGGCTCATTTGAGTGAATACCTGCGCTGCGCCGCCGAAGGCGAGGACGTGACCGTCAGTGTGCAGGACGGGTCGTGGCCATGATCGCACGGTCGCGGTGGTGCCGCGTATAAAGCGAGACCTGCCCCACGACTGTTCCGGAGTGGGCTACCAAGAAATTCGTCGTGCCGCGCTGTTCAAAAGCCTCCCTGAACACCTGCGTGAGAAGCTCGCCAGACGCACTCGTGGGCCGGGCTGGCAGGCACGCATGGAGGGTGCCCTCAAGGAATGGCTGGCTACGCACCCGAGGTGACACATTTACCGGCGTAGGTGTCGGCATTCACTCCATAAAAAAGCCGGGGTGGTTGCCCGCCCCGGCTGGAAGTCATTTTCTTCTGGATCGTTATGCCTTCGAGGCGGTCCGTTGGCGTGTGGCGAAGGCCATGCCCATCAGGCCGCCGCCGAGGAGGAGCATGGTGGTAGGTTCGGGGACGTTAAAGCTGTTACTGGCACTATTAAAAACTCCCGCCGTACCTGTGGCATTAAAGGTATCGACCACATAGAGGCTGGCCCGCGGCGCGAAGTCATAATGCCCGCCCCCAACGGGATCATGGCTGCCGCTAGCGCTGGTCAGCGTCAAGAAGGGGGTCAGACTGCCGATGTCGAACAACTCCTTCGTAGCCAGTGTTTGACCTACCACGTCGGTATCGAAAGCCGCGCTGCTGATGAGTTCGGTTGGTGTCAGCGATGTCATAGTGTATTTGATATCGCCACCGCCGACGTAGGGGGTCGTTTCCCAATGGAAGTGGACGTCATAAAAATCCTTGCCGCTGAGTTCGACTTCGTGCACATGGAATCCTGTGTCACCCGGGAAGCTGCCGCTGTACGCGCCGAAGGTGAAGAGCATGTCACCGTCTGTGTCGGTGCATGAGCCCGCGCCCTGCCAGTCATTGGTGGTAGCAAGGGTGCTGCACGGTACCGCCGAGGCCGTGCCGTTAACCAACAATCCGCCCGCCGCCAAAATAGTCGCCGCCACAAGCATCTTTTTGTTGAAGCATGTTAAGGTGTTCATAAAATAACCCTCCTTTGGGTCGTCCGTACATCTGCTCTGTTGTGAAAATCCGTAACACTTTCCTTCAAGCATGGGGTTTTTTATTATTTTCTTATTTCCATGCATAACGTGCGCCAATTGATATTTTTATCTTTTGAAACAATAGATTGATATATTCACAAAGCACCAGATCCCTGCGTTCGACCTAAAAGTGTAAAATTTCCAGACAAAAATTGAGGTTTTTTTGATCAAAAAATGATCATTTTGGCGTTGTGTTGGCTTGAGGTGACACCTGTGATTGCGGCCGATCTTTTTTGTTCTTGTTGTATCTATTTGTTTTTGAGAAAGAAGATTTAAGGTCGGTGTCGGGCCGCCTGGTGGAATGGGGTGGTTTGGCGAGGTGTAAAGTTTTCCGACAACGCGGATTTTTTTGTCTGGAAGGATGAAAAATCGTGGCGGGGGGAAGCCGCGCCCTCACTCCAGCCCTCTCCCCGGGGGGAGAGGGATCTGGCCGGAAGGCTCTATTTCACTGCGCCGTTCGCCGCCGTTCGTCCGACGATCACTGTCGCCATCCGGTCGGGGTGTATGCGCCGCTGGAAGGCGTCGCGGATCTGGGGCAGGGTGACGGCGTCGATGCGGGCGATGTAGGTGTCGAGGAAGTCCGGCGGCAGGTTGTAGAAGCCGATCATGCCGATGTGGTCGAGGATTTTTTTGTTGGTGTCGATGCGCAGCGGGAAGCCGCCGGTGATGTTTTGTTTGGAAGCGGTCAGTTCTTTCGCCGTCGGGCCTTCGGTGACGAATTTGCGCAGGGTGTCATTCATCACCCGCAATGCCTGCTGGGCCTGTTCGTTGCGGGTTTGCAGTCCCATGATATAGGGGCCACGATCGCGCAGCGGCACGAAGTAGCTGTAGACGCTGTACGACAGGCCGCGCTTTTCGCGGATCTCCTCGGAGAGGCGCGATACTAGGCCGCTGCCGCCGAGGGTGTGATTGCCCACATAGAGCGGGAAATAATCGGGGTCGTTGCGGGCCATCCCGGGCTGGCCGGAGAAGATGTGGCTCTGGCTGGAGGGGTGGTCGATGGTGATGGTTTGCGCTGCGGCGAGATCGGCCACTTTGGGGAGCGCGGCGGCGGCCTCGCCTTCTGGCAGCTTGCCGATCAGGGTGCCGGCGAGTGCTTCGGCCTGGCCGCGGTCCAGCGCGCCGACGATCGCCACCACGGCGTTGCGCGCCACGTAATATTGTTTATGGTGATTGACGACGTCGTCGCGGCTCAATGCCTTGACGGATTCTTCCGTGCCGTTGGGCGGCTGGCCGTAGGGGTGGCCGCCGTAGAGAGCCTTTTCGAACGCCTTATCGCCGATGGCGGCGGGGGATTCCAGCTCACCTTTCAGGCCAATCAACATGCGCTTGCGTTCGCGCTCCAGACCGTCCTGCGGGAAGGTGGGCTGGCGCAGGATCAGCGCCATCGTCTCCAGCGCCGGTTGCAGCACCTCGGGCTTGTTCAGGCTGCGCAGGCTGGCGGTGGCCATTTCGAGCTGGGCGCCCGCGCTGAACTGCGCCCCCAGGTCATCGAAGCGTTCGGCGATCTGGTCGGCGTTCAACGCGCCCGCGCCCTCGTTGAGCAGGCTGGCAGTGAGTTTCGCCAAGCCGTTCTTGCCGGCGTCGCGCGTGCTGCCGGCATCGAAAATCACTTGCACGTCCACCATCGGCAGTTCCGGCGCGGGGACGAAATAGACGCGCGCCCCGTTGGCGGTCTGCCATTGTTGGATTTTGGGGGCGGCGCTGACATGGGCCGCGGGCAACAGGGTGAAGGCCAGTGCGACCATCCAGGCGGAGAAGTTTTTGCTGTTTTTAATCATCTGATCGACTCCTGATTATACGAGATCAATGACCATGGCGGCCGCCGGCGGGCATCGGGCGATGCGGCGCGGCCTCGTTGAGCGGCTGAGGTTCGAGCACGGCGACGGTGAGGCCGTCGTCCGTCAGATATTTTTTCGCGACCTGCTGGATCTGCTCGGGGGTGACGGCATCGAGCTTCTCGACATATTCATCGAGCAGCCTGGGGTCGAGCCCGACCGTGACCAGCGTGCCGACCTGCATCGCCTGGTAGAACGGCGAGTCGCGCTCGTAGACTTTGGCGGCCACTACCTGCGCCTTGATGCGCGTCAATTCCTGGGGGGTGACCAGCTCGTCTTGCGCGCGCTTGATCTGGGCGCGGAGCGCGGTTTCCAGGTCGGCGACGGTTTTGTCTTGCGCGGGGGTGCCGGCGAAGGTCAGCACGTCCGCGCCTCCGTTATACATGTTGTAGCCGGTGCCGATGCTGGCTGCCACCTGCGTGCCGCGCACCAGCTCTTTCGAGAAGCGCGCACTGTCGCCGCCATCCAGCACGCCGCCGAGCATTTCCAGGGCGTAGGGTTCCCAGCTCTCCTTGGCGGTTTTGATTACCGGCACCTTGTAGCCCATGATCAGATAGGGCAGTTCGGCCGGGGCCTTGACCGTGATGCGGCGCGCGCCTTTTTGCTCCACTTCCACGCGCGGTTTGGCGGGGGTGATGTTGCTCGGTTTGAGCGGGCCGAAATACTGCTTCGCCAGCGCGAACACCTCGGCGGGCTTCACGTCGCCGACCACCACCACAGTGGCATTGTTCGGCGCATACCATTTCTTGTACCACTCGCGCAGATCGTCGATGCGCAGATTTTCCAGGTCATTCATCCAGCCGATCACCGGGTGGCGATACGGGCTGTTGATGAAGGCGGTAGCGGAGAATTGTTCCTGGGTCAGCGACTGCGGGTCGTCGTCGGTGCGCAGGCGGCGTTCTTCCATCACCACCTTGATCTCCTTGGCGAACTACTCGGGCTTGAGCAGCAGATTGCGCATGCGATCCGACTCCATCTCGAAACTCACCTTGAGGCGGCTTTTTTCCAGTTGCTGGAAATAGGCGGTGTAGTCCTGGCCGGTGAAGGCGTTTTCACGTCCGCCATTGGCGGCGATGATGCGCGAGAACTCGCCCGGCGCGTGTTTGTGCGTGCCCTTGAACATCATGTGTTCGAGCACATGGGAGATGCCGGTGATGCCGTCGTGCTCGTAGCTGCTGCCGACCTTGTACCACACCTGCGACACCACCACCGGTGCGCGGTGATCCTCCTTGACGATCACCCGCAGGCCGTTGTCCAGCTTGAATTCACTGATCGGGCTGGGGCCGGCCGCCTGGCTGGCTTGTATGAACGGTGTGCTCAAGAAGAGCGCGATAAGCCATGGAAAACGCATAGACATGATCGTTGGTTCCTTATTTTTATCTATTAGCCCGGCAATCCAATTCATCAGCTTTTCTCCCATGCGTAGGGTGCATCTCACGCACCGCACGGTTGGTGTGTGAGACATACCCTGCGAAGTACTGGGTTTGATTACCGGGTTAATAAAAAAGCATCGAGTCCAAGAGCGTGGGAAAAATGATAGAATAACACCTTTAACGCGTCACTATCAGACGCTGAACGTATTGACCGAAAAAGACATGTTTGGTTTCCTGAAAAAGAAAATTGGCGACGACAAGGCTCCGGCAGAGCAGGTCGCCGTTCCGCCAGCCGAATCACCCCCCGAGCCCTCGGTCGAGCAACCACCGAAGCCGGGTTTTTTCGCCCGCCTCAAGGGCCAGCTCACCCGTACCCGCCAAGGCCTCACGGAAGGTCTGGCGAATCTGGTGCTGGGCAAGAAGCAGATCGACGCCGAGGTACTGGAGGCGATCGAAACGCGGCTGCTCGGCGCCGATGTCGGCGTGGAAGTCACTCAGACGATCATCTCCAGCCTCACCGCGCGCGTGGCGCGCAAGCAGCTCGATAACGCGGACGCGCTGTTCGCCGCCTTGCGCGAGGATATGACGGCGATCCTTCAGCCTTCCAGTAAACCCTTGGTCATCTCTCCGGGGCGCGAGGGTCCGTTCGTGCTGTTGATGGTCGGCATCAACGGCGCGGGCAAGACCACCACCATCGGCAAGCTCGCCAAGCGCCTGCAATCGCAAGGGCTGTCGGTGATGCTGGCGGCGGGCGACACCTTCCGCGCCGCGGCGGTGGAGCAGCTCCAGGTGTGGGGCGAGCGCAACGGCATCCCGGTGATCGCGCAGAAACAGGGCGCCGACCCGGCGTCGGTGGCCTTCGACGCATTGCAGGCCGCCAAGGCGCGCGGCGTGGATGTGCTGATCGCCGATACGGCAGGAAGGCTGCACACCCAGGTCAACCTCATGGAAGAACTGAAAAAGGTCAAACGCGTCATCGCCAAGCTCGATCCGTCCGCGCCGCACGAAGTGATGCTGGTGGTTGACGCCGGCATCGGCCAGAACGCGCTCAACCAGGCCCGCCAGTTCAACGAAGCGGTCGGCCTGACTGGCATCACGCTCACCAAACTCGACGGCACCGCCAAGGGCGGCATCATTTTCGCCATCGCACAAAAGACCGGCCTGCCGATCCGCTTCATTGGTGTCGGCGAGGGCATCGACGATTTGCGCGAATTCAACGCCGAGGAGTTTGTGGGGGCGGCGTTAATAAGTAACGAGTAGCGAGTGGAAAGTGATGAGGGCTGAAGTCTTTATTCCTCGCCACTGACTTTAATAAGATGATCAACTTCACCAATGTCACCAAGCGCTACCCCGGCGGCCACGAAGTCCTGAGCAACATCAGTTTCGAGCTGAAGACCGGCGAGATGGCCTTTCTCACCGGGCACTCCGGGGCAGGCAAGAGCACCCTGCTCAAGCTGATCGCTCTCATCGAACGTCCCACCAGCGGTCAGGTGACGGTCAACGGCCAGAACCTGACCAAGCTGGGCCGCCGCCATATCCCTTACCTGCGGCGGCAGATCGGCATGATTTTCCAGGATCACAAGCTGATCGCCGAGCGCACCGTCTACGACAATGTCGCCCTGCCGCTGGTCATCGCCGGTCTGCACGACCATCAGGAGATCGGCCGCCGGGTGCGCGCCGCGCTCGACAAGGTGGGGCTGCTGGGCAAGGAAAAGCTCTATCCGGTGCGCCTTTCCAGCGGCGAGCAGCAGCGCGTCGGCATCGCCCGCGCCGTCGTCAACAAACCGGCGTTACTGCTGGCCGACGAGCCCACCGGCAACCTCGACCCGGATCTGTCGGCCGAAGTGATGAGTCTGTTCGGGCAATTCAACCAGGTGGGCGTCACGGTGCTGATTGTCAGCCACAACGTCGATCTCATCGCCCGTTTCGGGCGGCGCACCCTGCACCTGCAGCGGGGCGGTCTTGTAACATCTTTGTAGCCTCTCGATGCGTATAAAGAATTATCTCCTCAATCATCTTTATGCCCTGGTCTACAGCCTGGGCCAGGTCAGCCGCGCACCCTTGTCGAGTGTCATGACCGTGGTGGTGATCGGCATCACCCTGGCGTTCCCCGCCGGATTGTATATGGTGTTGAAAAATGCTCAGCGGCTTGCGGCCAGTTGGGATGATGCGGCGCAGATCTCGCTGTTCCTGAAAAAGGATGTCAGCAATCAGGTCGCCGCCAAGCTGGCAAAGCGCTTGCATGACAGATCCGATATCGCCTCGATAAAAACCGTTTTGCCCGATCAGGCGTTAAAGGAATTTCAGCGGCAGTCCGGTTTCGCCGATGCGCTGCGGGCGCTGGAGGTCAATCCGCTGCCGGCGGTGTTGCTGATCCAGCCTGCCGCGGGTTTTGCCGATCCTGTTGCCGTCGAGCGACTCCAGGCCGCGCTGAGGAAGCTGCCGGAGGTGGACTTTGTGCAGTTGGATATCCAATGGGTGCAGCGGCTGCATGCCGCGCTGGGAATTGCCCAGCGCGGGGTGGAGATTCTCGCCGTGCTGCTGGGATTGGCGGTGCTGTTGATCGTGGGTAACACCATCCGCCTGGGGATACAGAACAACCGCGACGAGATCGCCATTACCAAGCTGATCGGCGCGACAAACGCCTTCGTCCGCCGCCCGTTCTTATATACCGGAACCTGGTATGGCCTGTTGGGCGGCCTGATCGCCTGGGGACTGGTCACTCTTGCCTTGTGGCTGCTGGACGAGCCGGTGCGCCAGCTTTCCGCTCTGTACGACAGCGGTTTCGAACTGGGCGCGCTGGATGCCGGGATGGCAGTGCTGCTGTTGGCCACCGGCTCCCTGCTCGGCCTGCTCGGTTCCTGGCTGGCGGTGGGCAGGCATCTGAGTGCGGTCGAACCGAAGTAGTAAAAGACGGCTGGAACTTTCGTCAAATTAGCACTCTAATGGAAAGAGTGCTAAACTGGTATTTAACAAAACTTTGCGATAGATCAATTTCTGAACGATGGAAAAGTGCTATATATTGAATCCTGTAGATTATAAATTAGGGAGGGGGCAACCATGAGTAATGGCAAGTCACTGAATATAGTATTGCCGCCGGTGGGCAGCATCGAAGCCTATACCCAGGCGGTGGCGCGCATTCCCGTGCTGAGCGTGGATGAGGAGCGCGCCCTTGCGTTGCAGTTGCGCGACGAGAACGACTTGGACGCCGCCCGGCGCCTGGTGATGTCGCACCTGCGTTTCGTGGTGCATGTCGCGCGTGGCTATAGCGGTTACGGCCTGGCGCAGGCCGACCTCATCCAGGAAGGCAACATTGGTCTGATGAAGGCCGTCCGGCACTTCGACCCGACCATGAACGTGCGGCTGGTGTCGTTCGCCGTGCACTGGATACGGGCCGAGATGCACGAGTTTATCCTGCGTAATTGGCGCATCGTGCGCGTGGCCACCACCAAGGCCCAGCGCAAGCTGTTTTTCAACCTGCGCAGCGCCAAGAAACACCTCGGCTGGTTCAGCGGCGAGGAAGTCAATGCCGTCGCCAAGGATCTGGGAGTGAGCCCGGAAGTGGTGCGCGAAATGGAAATGCGCATGAGCGGCTATGACGCCTCTTTCGACCCCTATTCGGAAGAGGAGGACAGCGAGCACGCCATGCTTGCCCCGGCGGGTTATTTGGCCGATACCGGGGCCGATCCGGCGATCCAACTGGAAGGCCGCGATTGGGAAACACACGGCGCAGAGCGTTTGCGGCAGGCATTTACCACCCTCGACGCACGCAGCCAGGACATTCTTCAGCGCCGCTGGCTGACGGAACAAAAGGCTACCCTGCATGACCTGGCCGGCGACTACCAGGTGTCGGCGGAGCGCATCCGCCAGCTCGAAAAGAGTGCGATGAAAAAACTCAAGCAGGCGCTGGAAGCGTAATATAGGGCGCGCCGCGCGCACCGTTCTTCGGGAACAAACGGGAAGGTGCGCGCCGTCTGCGCGCGCGGTGCACCCTGCAAAACTGGGAAAGGGCGAGGGGCGCCGTAACCCGCCCATCGCGCTACACCTTTTTCTTCTCCCCGATCCGATCCTCCTGCCCGCTGACCAGGCGCTGGATATTGCCGCGATGGCGCCAGAGCAGCAGGGCGCTCATCGCCGTCGCCATGGCGATCAGTTCCGTCGCGGGGCGTGCCAGCCACATATAGAGAGGCGCGAGCACCGCCGCGGTCAACGCGGCGAGCGAGGAGTAGCGGAACACCTTGGCCATGAACAACCAGGTCGCCAGCGCCAAAAGGCCAACGATCCACGAAGTCCCCAGCAACACGCCGAGCGCGGTAGCCACGCCCTTGCCGCCGCGAAAACCGAAGAACACCGGATAAAGGTGGCCGAGGAAGGCGGCGATGCCCGCCAGCGCCAACGTCATATCGTCCGCCCCCAGCATTTGAGCCAGCGCTAGGGGCATCAGCCCCTTCAGCATGTCACCTCCCAATGTCAGCGCCGCCGCCTTTTTGCCACCGATGCGCAGCACATTGGTCGCGCCGGGATTGCGTGAACCTTCGCTGCGCGGATCGGGCAGCTCCATCAGTTTGCAGACGATGATGGCCGCCGACAGTGAACCGAGCAGGTAGGAAAAGAGTATCAGCGACAGGGTAATGGTCATGGAGTCGTCAGTGAACCATTGGCGGGCGGATGGCCCTCAATGGTGGTATATTTTCGTGTAAAGTATATCGGGCGCTTCTAAAAATCCGCTGAAGCCGCGATGGCAGCGTTGCCCTTTATGAACAGGGGACGCCCAAAATGCGGGGCCGGGAAGTGGCAGACTTCGTGTACACCGCGCTTTTTTGCGCATTTCCGCCTTGCCCTCGTGCGTTGATCGAATTTTTAGAAGCGCCCTGTCAAGTATCGTTGTTGTTATTAGCTGGTGGTTATCAGTGGACATTATATATCTGCGCGACTTGAGGATCGAGACCGTCATCGGCGTCTACGAGTGGGAGCGCCGCATCAAGCAGACCATCATTCTCGATATCGAGATGGGCACGGATATCCGCAAGGCGGCACAGACCGACAGCCTGGACGATACCCTCAACTACAAGGCGGTGGCCAAGCGCCTCATCGAGTTCGTCGGCAACAGCCAGTTCCAACTGGTCGAAACCCTGGCCGAGCGCATCGCCGAAATCGTTCTTGGCGAATTTCAGGTACCATGGCTGCGCCTGCAAGTAAACAAGCAAGGCGCGGTGCGCGGTGCACGCGATGTCGGCATCATCATCGAACGTGGCATGCGCTGACATGGCGCGCGTTTATGTCAGCATCGGCAGTAACATCGACCGTCAATCCAACATTCGCTCCGCTCTCGCCGCGCTGCGCGAATCCTTCGGCCAACTGACCATATCCCCGGTCTACGAAAGCAAAGCCGTCGGTTTTGCGGGCGATGATTTTTACAACCTGACGGTGGGATTCGATTCCACGCTGGACCCCCTCGCCATCAACCATGTGCTGCGCGATATCGAACATCGTCACGGCCGGGTACGCGGAGATTCAGGCTGGACTTCCCGCACCCTCGATCTGGATCTGTTGCTCTATGGTCAGCTGATTTCCGACAGCCACGGCCTGATGCTGCCGCGCGGCGAAATCATAAAATATGCCTTCGTGCTGTGTCCCTTGGCGGAAATCGCCGGTGAAGAACACCATCCCGTCAGCGGTGTGCGCTATAGCGACCTGTGGGCGGCATTCGACAAAGAGGCGCAGCAGTTGTGGCGGGTGGATTTTGAGGGGTGAGGTAAGGTTGGGTGTGTCACTTCTTCTTCTTTAAAAATTCCTCCGTCTCAATCCCCGCCTGTTTTGAGAATGGCTCTCAACGTTCCTTCTGGCATATCGCCGGGATGATTGGGGATCGTGATATAGCGGTTGGTGTGCGGGTTGAACCAGATTTCATGGCTGCCCGCCGCCTGACGGTCGAACTCAAACCCCAACTGCTTTAACCGTTTGACGATCTCGCGGTAACGAAGGCCTGCCAATTTTTCCCTTCAGCCGCTCACTACCAGCGGATAATCGAAGGAATCCCCGGCTTTTTTGAGATGGACGGGGTTTTGGCGCTCGGCTTGCGCTTCCATCAGCCGTCTGGCCACATCACGGGCGATTTCCAATGTCTCGGCGAAGGTGCGCCCTTGGGCTACCAGCCCCGGAATATCGTCCGATGTTGCCAGATAGACCCCTTCCGGCAGGTGCTCGATATGTAGGTTGACGATCTGTTCCATTATGTTAAACCTCTGCGTCAGTGATGTTGTCCCAGTCCCTTGGGTGAGTATTGTGGATCGGATGGATGATCCGCGCAAGGCATGGCCGGTGAGATACGAACACCCGTTTGCAGAGCGCGTCTAACGGCGCGCTTTAGTTGCTCAGCGACCGTCCGCCGTCCACGGTAAGCACATGCCCGCTGGTATAAGCGGCATCGCGGATTAGAAACAGTACAGCACGGGCGATGTCCTCGGGGTTGCCCTGGCGCTTGAGCGCGGTGCGGGACAGGATATGCTGTCGTGTTTCTTCGTCCATTTCGCTTTCCGGCCATAAAATGGCGCCGGGCGCCACGGCGTTGACGCGCACCTGCGGGCCGAGTTCGCGCGCCAGGGCTTTGGTGAGCATCACTAGGCCCGCTTTGGCCAGGCTGTAAACAGGATGAGCTTTCAGCGGCCGGTCGGCATGGATGTCGGTGATGTTGACGATGCAGCCGTGGTGGCGTTCAAGGTGCGGAGCGGCGGCCTGCGACAGGAAGAAAGGCGCCTTGAGGTTAGTGCCGGTGAGATCGTCCCACTGCGCCTCGGTGACGCTGCCGATCGGGGTAGGGTAGAAGCTCGAAGCGTTATTGATCAGCGCATCGAGCCGCCCCCAGGTATCGACGGCCCGTTGTACCAGCGCAGGCAGCTCGCTGGTATCGAGCAGATCGGCTTGCATCACTATCACGGAGTCCGCACGGCAGGTGTTCAGCTCCTCTTGCAGCATCTGCGCGGCTTGGCGCGAACTGCGGTAGTGCAGCACCAGGTTGGCACCCTGGTCGTGCAGCGTGCGCGCGATGGCGGCGCCGATGCGATGCGCCGCCCCTGTGATCAGCGCAACCTTGCCGGTCAAATCGTCGGAATCCAGTTTCGTCATTTTGCAAGTATACTACACCGTTTTCCGAGACCGCTTATGGGCACCTCTAAAAATCCGCTAAAGCCGCGATGGCGGCGTTGGAAATGCGCTCAAAATGCTCATGTACTCCGTGTACACTGCGCTTTTTCGCGCATTTCCGCCTAGCCCTCGCGCCTTGATCGAATTTTTAGAGGTACCCTTATGTCGACCGATTCTCCTAAGCTCCGTACCATCCGCAGCTTCGTCCGCCGCGAAGGCCGCATGACCGATGCCCAGCGTCATGCCCTGGAGGTGCTTTGGGAAGAATATGGCGTGACCGCCGGTGCCGATCGGCTCGATCCGGACGCGCTGTTCGGGCGGACCGCGCCGCGCCATCTGGAGATCGGCTTTGGCATGGGCGACGCCCTGTGCGCGATGGCGCAGGCCCATCCCGAGCATGACTATCTCGGCATCGAAGTCCACCGCCCCGGTGTCGGCAGCTTGATGCAAAAGGCGCACGCACTGGGATTGAGCAATGTGCGTGTGATCAGTGCCGATGCCGTGGAGGTGCTGGAACAAATGATTCCCGACGCTGTGCTGGACGCCGCGTATCTTTTCTTCCCCGACCCTTGGCCCAAGCGCCGCCACCACAAGCGGCGCATTCTCACCCCCGTCTTTGCGGCGCTGATCGGGCGCAAGCTCAAGCCCGGCGGCCGTTTCCACATGGCCACCGATTGGAAGGATTACGCCCGGCAAATGATGGAAGTGATGAGCGCCGCGCCCGGTTTCGCCAACGCGGTGGGACCAGGACAGTTTTCGCCCCGCCCCGAATATCGCCCGCTGACGAAATTCGAGCGGCGCGGGCAACGGCTGGGGCATGGAATTTGGGATTTGGTTTTTGTGCGGGAGGGGTTGATCACCGGGTAGGATGCTTGACATTACCCATGAGAAAGACTTATAAGTGGACATTAATCTCTATAAATTTATTCGATTGTAAATACCATTAGATTGATTTTTATGTAAAAAACAACAAATCATCAATGGACGTTGAAAAGGACAAAAATGGGGGAATCCAAGATCTGGAAGCCCCTTGGAACACCCCGTCCCGCATCGAAACCCATCGCTCCGGGATATTCCAGTTTCAAGCGGGGATCAACCTTGCCCGTTTGCAGCCCCTGCTTGATCGCATCCAGGATGCCCACAAGCGCTTCGCCAGCGTTCCTGTCTTGCCCGAAGTTGCCAATAAACTGGAGCAGGAAGTGATGTTATCCAGTATCTATGGCACGAACACCATCGAGAGCGGCACGCTGACCGAGGAGGAAACCGCCGCTGTGCTGGAGTCTCCCGAAAAGGCCAGGGAAGAAAAGGAGCGGCGGGTAGTCAATATCCGCCGGGCCTACGATATCGCGGAGGGATTCGGCAAGCACTGGTCCGAGAACCGGGAGAGCAAAGAGCCCCCTCATCTGATTCTTCGGGAAGAGATGTTCAAGGAGCTGCACAAGGCAATTACTCAGGGGTTGAGTCATCCCGATAATGTGCCGGGCCAGTATCGCGACAACCCCAAGGAGCGGCGTACCCAGGTCGGTGATCTTGAGCATGGCGGCGTCTACACGCCGCCCAAGTGCCTGACCGACATCAAAATACTGATGCAGGCATTCATCGAGTGGGCGAACAGCGCCCCTATCTACTACCTGCCGCCTCTGATCCGTGCGCCGCTGGTGCATTACTATTTCGAGCGTATCCATCCATTCTGGGACGGCAACGGACGTGTGGGGCGGATGGTCGAAGCCATGATACTCAAGGCCGCCGGCTACAAATACGCCCCCCTCGCCTTGTCACGCTATTACCTGGAAAATATCGACCGCTATTTCACGTTGTTCAATCTGGCGCGCAAGGCGGAGGAGAAGGGTGATCCGTGGCCGAACCAGGCGTTTGTCGAATTTTTCTTGCAGGGCATGCTCACGGTTCTCAACAATCTGCATGACCACGTCAACCAAATCATCGCCTATCTGCTGTATCGGTCCCGCGTGCGTGATCTCCACGAAGGAAAAATGATCAACACCCGGCAGTACACCATCGTGACTCACCTGCTATCCCAAGGGCTGCGGCACAAGCTTGCCGAAATCCAGGCGCAGCCGTGGTATGCCGCACTTTATAAGGGATTAACCACCAAGACCCGGGCGCGCGATATCAAGGGTTTGGTCGAGCATCAATTGATCGTTATCGGCGATGACGATGGCAAGACGGTGTTTTTGTTGGTTCCTTTTGAGGATTCGGCGGGCGGGGCTTGATGGGCTGTAAAACTATGAGGTAGAAGTCTGTTGTGGTAATGATGTTTTTCTATTTTTTTCTGTAGCAGATTCAGAAGTATAGAAAAATAGATGCGGATTAGATTTCACTTTCGACGCCTCTTTTGGCGTCGAAAGTGGGGGTCGGCTTCACATCATTAAGTCACAGGAGAGCTTTGCATGGGATTGAATCGCATAGCTGAGCGATTTAAGGCGCTAGGTTGCGACGCCGAGATTACCGAAGGAGGAGTTAATCTCGATATAGAAGGCAAAGATATTTTCATTCAATTTGAGAGCGAATGGCTTTCTGCTGTGAATGCGTTCTATAGGGCTAGACAGTATCATTTCGATGAAGAGCGAAGATCACTCTTTTCGAACCGTGCTGCCGAATACCTGATTGTTCGCCCAGATCCGGGGTTCTTTCACCGAGTGCAACATGAATTCAAGGATGGCCAGGGCAATCGAGCATCAATTTCCCCAACGTCAAAGGAATTCCTGGCGCGAAAAGCGGCTATCCCGCTGGCCTTGGCGCGCTTGCGCTCATAGAAACGTTTCGCCGCAGGTTCATGGCGTACCGCGAAATGCGTTGTCCCGAGAACGTCCAGCTCGCCTGCAAAATCTTGCAGATTGATGATCGCATCATTAATCTGCAAGCTATGTATCGTGACCGGTCGCTTGCGGTAACGCTTCTCCGCCTTGCTCCGTGGTGGTTATCAGTGGTACGCGTCAGGTGGGAAAGACCACCCTGCTCAGGCCCTTTTTCCAGAGATGGAGTGAGATTCAATATGCGCCCGAAGGGAATAGCTGGACTACCCGCCAATATCCAGCAACCCCAACACCCCCTCCAGCCCGCAATGATTGATCACCGCTCCGGCCTGTGCCTGCACCGCCGGTTTGGCGTGATAGGCGATGCTCAGGCCGGCGACTTTCATCATTTCAAGGTCGTTCGCGCCGTCACCCATCGCCACCGCCTGGTTGGGTGAAATGCCGAGTTGCGCGCACAGATCCAGCAGGAACTCGGCCTTGCCCGCCGCGCCGGTGATGGCGCCGAGGATGTGGCCGGTGAGGTGGCCGTCGATGATCTCCAGTACATTGGCGCGCGTGTAATCCAGCGCCAGGCGTTGTTTGAGGCGGTCGGTGAAGAAGGTGAATCCACCCGAGACGAGAGCGATTTTGATGCCGTGCTGTTTGAGTCCGGCGATCATTCGTTCCGCGCCGGGGTTGGGACGCAGGCGCTCGTCATAGACATGTTCCAGCGCGCTGGCGTGCAGGCCGGTGAGCAGTTTGACGCGCTGGGTGAGTGAGGTTTCGAAATTGATCTCGCCACGCATCGCCGCTTCGGTGATGGCCGCGACCTTGGGTTTGACGCCGATGAAGTCGGCGATCTCGTCGATGCACTCGATGTTGATCAGCGTCGAGTCCATGTCGGTGACCAGCAGGCGTACCTGCTCGGGGTGAAAATCATCCGGCAGCATGTTGATGTCGAAGGGGTGGCTGTGGCGCAGCGCCGTCACGGTGTCGTGCGATACAGACTGCTGCGTGTGCAGGCGATAGTGAGTGGTGCGATGCTCGATATCGGCGCCCAACTGGCCGGCGATGGTATGGGCCGCGGTATTGGTGAGTGACTGCCCCTGGAGGGTGAGGGTAGACATGATCTGTTTATGATATCAGTGATTTGCCAGCTGCCAATTTTACATCATTGGTTACCCCGGCAGAAAAATCTCCAATACCTCATTGAGAAACCGTTTGCCCAGTTCGGTGGGGCGTATGGTTTGAATGTCCCATGTGATGAATCCTTTTGTCTCGGCCTGTTGCAGACTGGTTTTGATGGTGCTGATCGGCAACCCGGTATGCTGCGTGAACAGTGCGACGGGAAAGCCGCCGGTGAGGCGCAGGGCGTTCATCATGAACTCGAAGCCCGCGTCGGCGCGCGTGAGCTGGCTGGCACCGCCGATGCGTTCCGGCGTAGCGGCTTTGGCGAGATAATCGCGCGGATGTTTGACCTTCCAGGCGCGGCTGATGCGTTGATACTGCGCGTCGCTGATCTTGCCATGTGCCCCCGCACCGATGCCAAGATAATCGCCGAATCGCCAGTAATTCAGGTTGTGCCGGCACTCGCGGCCGGGGTGGGCGTAAGCGGACACTTCATACTGCCGGTAGCCGTGGATGGCCAGTTGTTCCTGGCATTTTTCCTGCATCTCCCATATTGCATCGTCTTCCGGTAGTCGTGGAGGATGGGCGTGGAAGGCGGTATTCGGTTCAAGGGTGAGCTGATACAGGGAGATGTGCGTCGGATTCAGGGCGATGGCGTGCCCGATATCGGTCATGGCTTGGGCCACGGATTGGCCGGGCAGGCCGAACATCAGGTCGAGGTTGAAATTGTCGAAACCGGCTTTGCGCGCGCTTTCGGCTGCGGCAAAGGCTTCGTCCGGGCCGTGGATGCGACCGAGGCGACTCAGCATTCCGGCGTCGAAACTTTGAATGCCGAGCGACAAACGGTTGACACCCGCGTCACGGAATTCGCGGAATTTGCCATATTCCCAGGTGCCGGGGTTGGCTTCGAGAGTGATCTCGATCTCCGGCTTGCACGGCAGCAGCGCGCGGATTTCCGATAGCAGCCGGTCGATGGCCGAAGGCGCCAGCAGACTGGGTGTGCCGCCGCCGATGAAGATGCTTTCGATGGAGCGCCCCCACACCGACGGCAGTTCCTGTTCGAGATCGGCGATCAGCGCGGCGATGTATTCGTCCTGCGGAATGGCGTTCTTCGCCTCGTGCGAATTGAAGTCACAATAAGGGCACTTGCGCACGCACCACGGGATGTGAATGTACAGCGAGAGCGGTGGCAGCGCACTGAAATTGAACATGGCGTCACGAATAAAGGTTTCGAAGTGAACGCCTTGTTATGATATCGCGTCATGGCGATTTCAAGGCGATCATTCCATTTTTTCTGAAACGGCCGCATATTGTTGAATAGGACTCAGCAAATCGGTTTTAATTTGGTATATTTTCGCCATATTTTAAATCGCCATAATAACCGAGGGCTTGGTTTGTGTTCGTGAAGTGGTTACTAGCGGGTATTTTAACGATTGCCTCGGCGTTTTCAGTCGCGGGCGAACAATCGGCGCACAGGCATGGCGATGGCAAAAAGTCCGCCGTGACTGCCCAGGCAGGCAAGGCTGCCGTCAAAAAGACCGCGCAGAAAGCAACCGTCCGCAAGCATGTCCGTCACGCGAAACAGACCTCTGGCGCAAAAACCCGTAACAAGCTTCACGCCAAGCGCGGCGTGAAAAACACCAAGGTTGCCAGGCATGGCCGCAAGTCCGCGAATCGCTACCTTGCGCAACGCAGCGACGGCTCGCTGTTTTTGATGTCTTCCATGGCGCTGGTGGTCAATCAGGAAGATGGTTCCACGCTCTACGCCAAGCGCCCCGCAGTAAGAGCCCCTATCGCCTCGCTGACCAAGCTTATGACAGCCATGGTCACGCTGGACGCCAATTTGCCAATGGATGAGCCCGTCACGGTCACGGAGGCGGATGTGGATACCTTGCGGGGATCGAGTTCCAGGCTGCCGGTAGGCGCCACGCTGAGCCGGGAAGACATGCTACACCTGGCGCTGATGGCCTCGGAAAACCGCGCGGCGTCGGCCTTGGCGCGCCATTACCCCGGCGGGCGCCATGCTTTTGTCGATGCCATGAACCGCAAGGCGGATGAGCTGGGCATGAGACAGAGCTGGTTCTCCGATCCGACGGGCCTGCGGACGGAAAACATCTCTACCGCCCAAGACCTGGTCAAAATGGTCAAAGCGGCTTACCAATACCCCATGATCCGCCGTTTCAGCACCTCGGAATCCCATGAGGTGGTGTTCAGTGGCCATTCCTATCCCGTGCTCTTCAGGAATACCAACGCCCTGGTCAAGAGCGAGAACTGGGACATCGGTCTGAGTAAGACCGGCTATATCAATGAGGCGGGGCGTTGTCTGGTGATGCAGGCACGTATCGCGCAACAACCCGTGATCATTGTGCTGCTCGACGCTCAAGGCACATATACCCGCATCGGCGACGCCAACCGGGTAAAGAAGTGGATCGAAACAAAGGCCTTGCGTGCGGCGGTTCAGGCGGCCAAGGTGGGGTAGACAACTCCCCGCCTTTTCAAGGCGGGGTGGCACGCAGCGCCGGGGGTGGGTTGCGGTCGAAGTCCGGAAGTTTTCCGCCTACGGCGTTTCAGAGTCGCTCACTGGATGAGGTTTCGTCCACCTCTGATACCATGAGTTGAACGCTCCCCAGCGCGACAGCACCCCCAGCTCGAAAGCCTGTTCCGGGTGCGCATAACGCGCCATGGCGTTGTTATGTTTGTAAAAACCGCATTTCCTGTAGAAACCCTGTTTGTCGGGCGGCGCGGTCAGGTAGATCTTGTCGAGCGGCAACTTTTGTAGCAGCACTTCCATCAGTGCCCTGCCCACCCCTTGTCCCTGGTATTCGGCCGCCACCACCACGTCGAAGATACAGGCATAGTAAACCTCGTCCGAAATGGCCCGGGCCGCCCCGATCAGTTTTTCGCCCTCATAGGCAAAGCATGAGATATAGCTGTGCTCGAATGACCTTTTCAGGTCATCAGGGTTGCGCTTGGCGAACGGTGCCTTCTCGAAAATCTCGGCCAGCAAATACCAGTCGACAGGATCACGGTCAAACGAAATCAAAAATCTGCTCGCCATGCGGCACCTCCGTCCACATGTGGCAAACACCGCGCTGACTGCCTCCTCCTACCCGGCGGTGCACCAAATTCTTTACCATTTTATCTGGCTATCTGTCAAGAAAATCCAGGAAATGCCGATAAGAATACTATTGACAATCATTCTCATTTGCGTTTAAATGACATCAAGACTGATCGATCCGGCCGAAAGGTGAGAGAAACATGTACGTTTGCATCTGCCATGTCGTAACCGAGCGCGACATCCGCCGCGCTGTGGAACAGGGCGCTTGCAGTATGCGCGAACTGCGCAATGAGCTGAAGGTCGCCACCCAGTGCGGGCGCTGTGCGAACTGCGCGAAGAGCTGCCTTAATCAGGCGCTGGCCGAGATCGGCGAAGCACAAGGGATGGCTGCGTAGGTTGTTTCCCGGCCCCCGCCGCGTTGTGCAAGCACACAAATCCGTGTGCGCGTGTTTTATACGGACTGATTTCCCCCCGGATAAATTCCCCCCAGCACCACTTCCCGCCGTGCGCCGGTAACACTCGGCAGATTACCGGGTTTTCCTTCCAGAGTTCGTTTGGCGAGCCAGGCAAAGGCCATCGCCTCCACCCAATCGGGGTCGATGCCAAAGGCCGTGGTGGGCGCGATTTCGCGGGTATTGTTCAGCGCGACTATGCGTTGGAACAGCGCCTTGTTATGCACTCCGCCGCCGCAGATCAGGATTTGTCGTGCCCGAGGAGCAAAGTCCGAGATAGATCGGGTAATGCTGGTTGCGGTGAGTTCGCAGAGTGTGGCCTGAACGTCTTGCGGCGGAAGGTTTTTCATCCCGGCATTCCCCATCGCCTCGCGCAGCCAGTCCAGATTGAAATGCTCCCGTCCCGTGCTCTTGGGTGGGGGAAGAGAGAAATAGGGGTCGTCCAGTAGCGCGGTAAGCAGGTGATTGTTTACCGTGCCGCTGGCGGCCCAGTGTCCATCCTCGTCTCGCGGCGTGCCCAAATGCTCAAGCGCCCAGCCATCCATTAATGCATTTCCGGGGCCGGTGTCGAAGCCGCTGACGGCGTGTCCCTGGTCGGCGGGTAGCAGGGTGATATTGGCGATGCCGCCGATGTTCAGGATCACCCGCTCCTTCCCGGCGGAGCGGAACACCGCGCCGTGAAAGGCGGGGACGAGTGGCGCGCCCTGCCCGCCAGCGCCAATGTCGCGGCGGCGGAAGTCGGCTATCGTGGTGATGCCGGTCAGTTCCGCGATCAGATTGGGATCGCCGATCTGCATGCTGGTGGGATAAGGGCCGGAGGGTTGATGGTAGACGGTCTGGCCGTGGCTGCCAATGGCGGTGACCCGGCTTGCGTCGATGCCGGTCTTGTACAGCAGCGCATGCACTGTGGCGGCAAATAGCCGGCCCATCTCAACATCCAGCCGGGCCAATTTCTCCAAAGCATTGTTGCGGTTGCGATGCAGATCGAGCAGTTCCCGGCGCAATTCCGCCGGCAGGGGCAATCCGGCGCTTCCCCGCAATACCGGCGAATCATCGTTCAGCTCGACCAGCGCCGCATCCACGGCGTCCATGCTGGTTCCCGACATCAGGCCGATGAACAGCGCCATATCAACGAACAGCGGTAACGGCGTTTCTCAGCGAATCGAGCTGCCCCAGTAAATCTTGTGCCAGACGGGTAAAGTCGGGCTTGTGTTTTTCGTCGATGGTTCCGGTGTTGGACACCTTGAACGTCAAGGGATTGCGGTAAACATCATTGACGCGGAATTCATAATGCAGGTGCGGTGCGGTGGCCAGGCCCGATCTGCCTACATAGCCGATCACTTGTCCCTGCTTTACCGCGTCTCCCTCGCGCAGGTCGCCGACGTGGCGTGACAGATGCGCATAGAGGGTGGTGTACTCGGCGCCATGTTTCAGGACGACCGTCCGGCCATACCCGCTCTTGTTGCCGACGAAGGCTACTTCGCCGTCGCCGGCCGCCATGACCGGGGTGCCGATGGGCGCCCCGTAGTCGATGCCATTATGGGAGCGAACGCGGTTCAGGATAGGATGCCGCCGGGCAAGGCCGAACTCCGAGGTGACGCGCGCGAATTCCACGGGAGCGATCAGGAAAGCCTGGCGCAGGGACTCGCCCTCGGGCGTGTAGTAGCTGCTGTGCCCTTTGCCGTCGGTATAGCGTATCGCGCGCAACGTCGTGTTGTCATTGATCAACTCCGCCGCCAGTATCGCGCCATTACGCACCTTTTGGCCTCGTGCATAGAACTCCTCGTACAGCACGGCGAAGGTGCCGCCCTCGCGCGACCCGGCGGCGGGCTCGTTCTTCCAGGCGAAGATGTCGGTCAAGGTCGAAACCAGGGCATCGGGCAGCCCGGCTTTTTTCCCGGCCTGAAGCAGCGAGCCCTCGACCGTGCCAAACGCCCGTGCAATACGCCGCTCCAGAGGGTAGGTGATGGTATCAGCGATAAAGCCATTGACCCGTTCCTTGCCCTTGATCTGTAGTGTGCGTGCCGGATCGACGTCATACAGCAATTCCTGGATGCGCCCATTGGCGCCCATCTTGATTTTCAGCTTGTCGCCCGGATGCAGTTGTGACAGCGCGGAGGCTTCTCCGCCCAAGGAAAGGATTTTCTTTGCCTGCTGGACGCCAATTCCCAGTTTCTGCAACACGCCGGCCAGCTTTTCGCCGTGCCGGATTTCGATGAAATGCCACTTGTCCTTGTCACCGGCTGCTTGGGGTGATGCCTTGCTGGAGCTGTGCGCTGTGGCCGCACGCGCCTGGTCCGGCGTCGCCGCGCGCGTTTGCCCGCCCGGCGCAAGGCCGAGCGCCAGCGCCAGGCTGGCGAGGAGCAGCAGCAGATTGCGGCTATGTCTATATTTGGCGATCA
The DNA here is from genome assembly GCA_005240065.1 of Gammaproteobacteria bacterium. Lineage (GTDB taxonomy): Bacteria > Pseudomonadota > Gammaproteobacteria > Ga007554 > SBBG01. Next base: position 26,124 of record SBBG01000097.1, read on the forward strand.
TAGTTAATAATATCGGCGATAAAGTCCATTTATTAAAGTTATAAAGGGCTCTGGTGGCGTGCGTCATAGTGTTGCCGCCGCCGCTCCGAATCGCAACCTTAATCATCCATGAGATCAAAGGCATAGATTACCCCCATTGCGGCCGGCATGGCAAGCTTCCGGCAACTTGCGCTTTGGCCATGTCCGGTTGAGTGGTATCTTTATCTTTTAGAGTTTGGAAAGAGGTAAGCTCATGACGGCAGTGGCAGAGGCGCTCGATCTCATCAAGCGAGGCGCGCAAGAAATCCTTATAGAAGAAGAACTGGTGGAAAAGCTCAAGACGGGCAGGCCGCTGCGCGTCAAGGCTGGTTTCGATCCTACTGCCCCCGACCTGCACCTCGGTCATACCGTCCTGCTCAACAAGATGCGCCAATTTCAGGATCTGGGGCACGAGGTGATGTTCCTCATCGGCGATTTCACTGGCATGATCGGCGACCCGACTGGCAAGAACGTTACACGCAAACCCCTGTCCCGCGACGAGGTGATCGAAAACGCCCGCACCTACGAGCAGCAGATCTTCAAGATCCTCGATCCCGAAAAAACCTTGGTCATGTTCAATTCCAGTTGGATGAGCGCCATGCGTGCCGAAGACCTGATCCTTCTCGCCGCCAAACATACTGTCGCGCGCATGCTGGAGCGCGACGACTTTCACAAGCGATACAGCGGCGGTCAGCCCATCGCGATTCATGAATTTCTTTATCCTCTCGTTCAGGGCTACGAC
>SBBG01000226.1 GCA_005240065.1 Gammaproteobacteria bacterium
CATTTCACCCAGCCGCCGCCGCGCTTCACCGAAGCGGCGCTGGTGAAGACGCTGGAGGAATACGGCATCGGCCGGCCGTCAACCTATGCGGCGATCATCTCCACCTTGCAGGCGCGCGAATACGTCACCATGGACAAGCGCCGCTTCATTCCCACCGACGTGGCGCGGGTGGTGAATAAATTCCTCACCGGTTATTTCACGCAATACGTCGATTACGATTTCACCGCCCGGCTCGAGGACGAACTCGATGAAGTGTCGCGCGGCGAAAAGGAGTGGGTGCCGCTGATGGAGAAGTTCTGGAAGCCCTTCATCGAGCAGGTGGACACCACGGAAAAGACCGTCACGCGCAAGGATGTCACCCAGGAACAGCTCGAAGAGGCTTGTCCCAAGTGTGGCAAGCCACTATCGATCCGGTTGGGAAGGCGCGGCCGCTTCATCGGCTGCACCGGCTATCCCGAGTGCGACTATACCCGCAATCTCAACGATGAGCCGGGCACGCAGACCGCCGAGCCCGAGGTCGTCGAAGGGCGCGCCTGTCCCAAGTGCGACTCGAAGCTCATCATTAAGCAGGGCCGCTACGGCAAGTTCATTGGATGCAGCAACTATCCCGCCTGCAAGCACATCGAGCCGCTGGAAAAACCCGCCGACACCGGCGTGGAGTGCCCGCAATGCCATAAGGGCACCCTGCTCAAGCGCAAGTCACGCTATGGCAAGATCTTTTATTCCTGTTCCACCTATCCCGATTGCAACTACGCGGTATGGAACGAGCCTGCCGCTGAGCCTTGTCCTAAGTGTGGCTGGCCGGTGCTCACCATCAAAACCACCAAACGCCGCGGTACAGAAAAAGTCTGTCCACAGAAGGAATGCGGGTATGCTGAACCTTTCGAGGGCGAGCCAGCCGCGGCTTCCTGAGTAGCCGTTTGTACTAGCGCGTCGCCCGATGGAGACGCGCTATTTCCACTGTTTACCTTGACGCCGCAACCGCCAATTTGTTATAAAATCTCAAAATAAAAGGCTTTTCCCAGGCGCTCGCGCCGTGCCTGGGTTCACAGGCTTGTGTCTCTTTCCCTGCTGGAATTCTTGGGTGATAGCATGCCAACGACCAACGATCAGGCGACCCGTATTGGCCAAGCCTCTGTCCGGAAATTTTCACGTATTCCCTTTGTATTCCTTGTTTCCATGGCCGCCGGGGTGTTCGTCAGTCCCCCTCTCCTGGCCGCCACGTTCACCGTCAACAGCACGTCCGACGCGGTGGATGCCAACCCCGGCGACGGTGTTTGCAGGATTTCCGCCACCGGCACGACCTGCACCCTGCGCGCGGCGGTCATGGAGGCCAATGCCTGGCCAGGGCCGGATACCATTATCCTGTCCGCAACGACCTATACTCTCAGCATAAGCGGTGCGGGCGAAGACGCCGCCAGAACAGGAGATCTTGACATCACTGGCGCGGGAGGTGATCTTACCATTGAAGGTCCCGCTGGCGCGGCCTCCACTACCCGCATTACCGCAGGAGGTTCCTTTTCCGGGAGTATCGATCGTGTATTTCACTTTCTCGGCAAGAACAATATCACCCTGAAGAATCTTACCGTAGAGCGCGGGTTGGCTCAGGGTTCCAATCGCAATGGCAGTGGTATCTACAACGCCGCGGCCTGGGTCACGCTCAAGGATTGCCAGATTACCCAGAGCACGACGGACTGGTCGAGTACCGTCAACAGCGGCGGTAAGGGCGGCGGTATCTACAATGCCCTTGGCGCCAAGATGACCATCGACAACTGCGTCATTTCCGGCAACGCCGCCACTACCGTCTCCAATGCCTCGGAACCCGACTTCAACGGCGGCGGGGCGATTTTCAATGGCGGGGAGATGACCATCCTCGGCAGTGTCATCGAATCGAATACCACCACCCGCTTTGGTGGCGGTGTATTGAATAACGGTACCTTGACCATTACCGGCAGTATCCTGAGAAATAACAAAGGTCCTGTGGGCAGTTCTTCGAGCTTCTCTGGAGGAGATGTCGGCGCAGGCGGCGCCCTCGCCAACCTGGGAGGCAGGGTCATGCTCAGGGACAGTTGGGTGAACGCCAATCAGGCGATGATGGGGGGGGGTATCCATAGCAGCCAGGAGGGTAGTCCCACGATGCCGGTGGTGAACATTGTCTCCAGCGCCATCACTGGAAATAGCGCGGACCAATGGGGCGGCGGCATTGACAACTGGGGTACGATGCGCGTCAGTTATAGCGCCATTACCGGTAATGGCGTGAATTCCAGCGGTTCCAACTTCGGTTTTGGCGGCGTCATTCCGGGGGATGGCGGGGGTATTGCCAACCAGGGCATGGGTGATCTGCTTGTCGAGCACAGCACGGTTAGCGGCAACATCGCCGGTCGTGCCGGTGGCGGGATTTTCAACGGTTCCAAGGCAAGTTTCGTGCACGCCACGCTGAGTAACAACCGGGCAGGGTCCGACACGTTCAACAGTGTCAGTTACAGGCTCGGCAGCGAGGTGTTCATCAATGGGGCGAGCACCGCGTCGAACAAAGGTGTCATTTTCAAACATACCATCATCGCCGGTACGCAAACCCCGGCTGGAAACTGTCTGGCGGCCGTGGTTGATAGTGAGGGTTTCAATAATCCGGGAATCTTGCGGCTCGATCCTTTTACCGCCACATCGCAGGGTTACAACATCGACAGCGGCAATACCTGCGCGTTGTCCGGCGCCACTGACCATACCAACATCTCTCCCCAGCTCGCGGCATTGAGCGATTTCGGCCAGGGCGCGACGCTTCCCGGTGTCGCCAAGGTACCGCAGTGGATCCATACCCCTAACGCAGTCAGCCCGGCGATCAACGCCATTCCCAATGCGTCATGCCCCAAGCCGGGTATCGATCAACGCCTTTACATCCGCCCCGAGATCGCTGGCGGCAATTGCGACATCGGCGCGGTGGAGAATTCGGCCGTCAAGGCAAGTCTCGCGGATTTGGGGCTTGCCCTTTCTTCCTTCTCGTCCACTGTCACCGGCGCCACCACCAGGGCGGTGGTCGGCGCGCCAATCAGGTATGACATCACGCTGAAGAACAATGGTCCCAATGAAGCCAAGGGTCCGATTACCGTTACCCAGTCCTTCGATGGTGATGTTGTTTTTGACAGTAGTTTTTCCCAGGATTCCAACGTGACGTGCGGGCAGTCCAGCACCACCACCATCACCTGTAGCAAGGTCAATGGTTTGGCCAAGGACGAGACGGTTGAAATAGCCTTGAACGTCAAGCCCGTGATCGGTGATAAGAGAACGCTCAACGCCACCGTCTCGGTGTCGGCGGCGGATGCGTCGGTCATCGACCATGTGGTGGACAATGACAGCGTTTCCCTTTCCCGCAGCTTGTCGAGCGGCGACCCGGTTGTCAATGCTGATGCGGGTAATGTCAATTCCGGCGGCGCCGGCGCCTTCGGTCCTGGGTCTCTTGCGGCGCTGCTTGTCTTTGGTCTGTGGAGAGGATCGCGGCGAAGATTTCGGGAATGACAGTTTTCTTCCAGACGTAGGGTGCGTCTCATGCGTCACATGGATGGCGCGTGAGACGCACCCTACGTTTTACTTTCCGCCGCATGCTCCACCACCTCCCGCGTGAGATGCGGCGCGAACAATTCAATGAAGGCGTACATATAGCCGCGCAGATACGCCCCGCGGCGGAAGCCGATCCGGGTGGTGCTCGGTTCGAAGAGGTGACCAGCCTCGACGGCCCGTAAATTCCTGTCCCTGTCGGGGGTGAACGCCATGCCGGCGAGCAGCCCGATTCCCAATCCCAGTTCGACATAGGTTTTGATCACGTCGGCATCGAGTGCGGTGAGCACCACATTCGGTTCCAGACCCTGCGCCGAGAAGGCCTGGTTGATCGTGGAGCGCCCGGTGAAGTCCGAGTCGTAGGTAACGATGGGGTAGCGGGCGATCGCTTGCAATGTCAGCGGCTGTTCTTCCAGTATCGGATGGCCGGGGGGCGCCACCACGCAACGGTTCCATTGATAGCAGGGCAGCGTCACCAGTTCGTCCAGCGAGGCGAGGGCTTCCGTGGCGATGGCGATCTCCGATATTCCTGAACGGACGAATTCCGCCACCTGGGCGGGGTTGCCCTGGTGCATGTGCAGGGTTACATTGGGATAGCGCTGGGTGAAGGCTCGCACGACGGGCGGTAGGACATAGCGTGCTTGGGTGTGCGTGGTGGCGATGGAGAGAGCACCGCTGGTTTCGTTGGAAAATTCCACGCCCACCTGCTTGATGTTTTCCATATCGCGTAAGATGCGCTCAGCCATCGCCAATACGGTTTTGCCTGGTGCGGTGAGTCCCGTCAGGCGTTTACCATGGCGCTCGAAAATATGTACACCCAGCTCTTCCTCAAGCAGGCGGATCTGGCTGCTGATACCCGGTTGGGCGGTATGCAGGTGCTTGGCGGCGGTCGATACGCTGAAGCCGGAGCGGGCTATTTCGGCAACATAACGCAATTGTTGTATGTTCATGGATAGTTTAATATAACTAAAATTTATATAAATAAAATTATTTATTACTTATCATGCTAAGTCAAGCCTGATATAGTGTGCCGCTGCGCCTTGGTTATAGTGCGGCGAGGAAGCGGGATGGAATGGGCGTATACCGTAGCGGGTTTGGTTGTTGGCTTTATTGTCGGTGTGACCGGCATGGGCGGTGGCGCCTTGATGACGCCTCTGCTGATTCTGCTGTTCAATATTTCCCCGGCCATGGCGATCGGTACCGATCTGCTGTTTGCCGCCATCACCAAGGCGGGGGGTGTATGGGTGCATGGCCGCCGCGGCCACGTCGAGTGGAAGATCGTCGGCCTGCTGGCGGCGGGTAGCCTGCCCGCCGCCGCCTTGACGGTGTTCTGGCTGGATTATTACAGCGGCGGTTACGGCGGCGACACAAAAAAATTGCTGACCGTGTCGCTGGGCATCGCGCTGTTGCTCACCGCGCCGGCAGTGTTGTTCAAGAACCAGTTGCTGCGTCTGGCGCAGTCGCGGTTGAATCTGCAACGCTTTGTCCATTGGCGGACGCTGGCGACGGTGCTCGCGGGTGTTGTCGTGGGCGCGTTGGTGACGCTGTCCTCGGTCGGCGCCGGAGTGCTGGGTACGGTCATCTTGTTTTTCCTCTATCCGCACATGGCGGCGGTGAGAATCGTGGGGACGGAGATTGCTCATGCTGTGCCGCTAACTGCCGTCGCTGGCTTGGGGCATTTACATCTGGGCAATGTCGATTTCATGCTGCTCAGCGCCTTGCTGATCGGTTCGTTGCCGGGGATCTACATCGGCAGCCATTTAAGCGGTAAAATTCCCGAAAAGGTGTTGCGCCCGATTTTGGGTACGGTATTGCTATTGTTTGGCGCCAAGTTCGCTTTTTCCTGATTTTGGCGTCCTGAAGTGGAGAGTTAAGCGATGATTAGTGCAGAACGTCTTGTCGATCAGGCAGAGATCGCCCGCTTTGAAGAGGCGGTGCAATCCTATCTGAACTTGCAGATCGATCCCGACCGCTTCATGTCGATCCGCCTGCAACACGGCGTCTACGGCCAGCGTCAGGACGGCGTGCACATGATGCGCGTCAAGCTTCCCGGCGGCAACCTCAATGCCGAACAGCTCGTGGCCATCGCCGACGTGCTGGAAAGCTATGTCGATCATCCGGTGGTGCATATCACCACGCGCCAGGACATCCAGATTCATTATGTGCCTCTGGAACACACCCCGGTGGCGATGCGCCGTCTGGCCGCCGCCGGGCTGACGACGCGCGAGGCGTGCGGCAACACCGTGCGCAACATCACCGCCTGTCCGCTGGCGGGCGTCTGCCCGCGCGAGCATCTGGACATCACGCCGGTGATGGAAGGCGCGACACTGCATTTCCTGCGTCATCCGCTCACCCAGCATTTGCCGCGCAAGTTCAAGATCAGCTTCTCTGGCTGCGAGGCCGATTGCGCGCAGGGTATGATGCACGATCTGGGTGTGGTGGCGGTGAAGAAAGATGGCCGCTACGGCTTCAAAGTGATGGCGGGCGGCGGTCTGGGTCATAAGCCGCACGAGGCGGTCACCGTCGAGGAATTCATCGACGAGAAGGACTTGCTGGCCAGCATGGAGGCGCTGGTGTCGCTGCATCACCGCTATTCCGATCGCAAGCGCCGCGCCAAGGCGCGCATCAAGTTCCTGGTGGACAAATTCGGCGTCGAAGGTTTTGTCGAAAAATACAAAGAGGAATACGCGCGTACTCAGGCCGCCCTGGCTGACAAGCCCTGCACCAAGGGCGACTGGACCGGCGGCACGCCTGGCGAGGCTTGCGGCACCGGTGCGCCGCGCAAGCTGTTCGCGCAAAAGCAGCCTGGCTTGTATGTGTTTCCGGTCAGCATTCCCATCGGCGATATCACTGGCCCCCAGTTGCGCGGCATCGCCAAACTGATGCGGGACGAAGGGCTGACCGATATCCGCGCCACCCAGGATCAGAACCTGATGCTGGTCAATGTGCCTGAGGCGCGCATCGCGGCGATTCGTGCGGCTGTCGAGGCACTGGGACTGGGCGAACCCAAGGCTGGCGATGACGTGGTGGCCTGTCCCGGCACCTCCACCTGCCGTCTGGGCATTACATCGAGCAAGATCATCGGTACGAAAATCTCCGGCGGATCAGGCGATCTGCGCATCCGCGCCAGCGGCTGCCACAACGGCTGCGCGCAGCCCGAGATGGGCGACATAGGTATTTACGGCGAAGGAAATCGCCTGCACGGCAAGCTCGTCCCGCATTATCAGATGTACTTCGGCGGCGATGGGCGCAGCGGCGGGGCGATTGCCCTCAAAGGACCATCGGTGCCGGCGGCGCGCGTCGAGGCGGCGATTGCGCGGGTGCAGGAGACGTATCTGAGTCAGCGCGCCGATGACGAAAGCTTTTTCCATTGGTCGCACGCCAAGGGAGCGGCTTATTTCAAGGAACTGCTGGCCGATATCATCGCCGTGGCGCCGGAAGATTTGTCTTCCGTGCTGCACGATCATGGCGAGGCCGACGCCTTCAAAGTGCTGCAATTGGGCGGCGGCGAGTGCGCCGGTGCGGCGCAGGAGTTTGTCGCCTCGCATTTCGCCGAGGCCACCTACGAACGCAGTTGCCGCAATTCCTTCGCCGCGCAGAACAAGCACCACGAGGCACTGGAATGCGCCGAGGCGATCGCGCGTCTGGTCGGCGAATCGCTGTTGTTCGCCGCTGGGCGCCCCACGATAGCCGACTTGCCGGGCATCGCCGCCGTGCTCCAGGAGGCGTTGCAACAGGATGCCCCTCTGGGCGCGAAGCTCGCCGGGATGGCGGCTGTGATCGCGCGCTTGAAAGACACCTTCGATGAACAGGCTTACATCAAGCTGGCAGCGGAACAGGATGCCTGGATTGCCGCGTCCGCCCAGGCCTGCCAGAGGCTCGATCGGCAACTGAACCTGACCGTGTCCGTCGTCGCCCCTGCGACGGGCAAGGCGGCCGCCGAAGTGATCGACCTTTCCACCTACGGCTGCCCGTTGCACTACCTCAAGGCACGCAACGAGCTGAATCGTGTGCAGGTGGGTGACGTGATCGACTTCCTGCTGACCTCCGGCGAGGCCGTGCAGCAGGTGTCATCCAGCTTGGAAGGCGACGGTCATCGCGTGTTGTACAAGGAAGATCTGGGTGTGACCACACGCATCACGGTGAAGAAGGCCGCCCAAATCTGAACCACATGCAGGGTGCGCCCCACGCGCCATGAGAACAGTTAAAGAGCAAACGAATGAGCCTGGACAAAAATCTGCAACAAAAAATCGACGCCACCGTCGCACTGCTGAAGACCATCGCGGCGGAGTATCAGCCCGCCACCTTTGCCAACAGCTTCGGTGCGGAAGACATGGTGCTTACCGACCTGATCGCCAAGCATGCGCCCGCCATTGGCATTTTCAGCCTGGACACTGGCCGCCTGCCCGAGGAAACCTACAAGCTCATGCAGGAGGTGCGGCAGCGTTACGGCAATATCGCCGTCACCGCCTATTTCCCGCAGGCCGGCGCGGTGGAGGAGTATATCAACAGCCATGGCCCGAACGCCTTCTACGAGAGTGTCGATTTGCGCAAACGCTGTTGCGGCATCCGCAAGGTCGAGCCCTTGAAGCGCGCGCTGGCGGGCAAGAAGTCCTGGATCACCGGCCTGCGCCGCGAACAGGCTCCTACCCGCAAGGATCTTTCGAGCTCGGAGTGGGATGCCGACAACGGCCTGCAAAAATGCAATCCGCTGATCGACTGGACCAACAGCGACGTCTGGCACTACATCCGCCACTTCGACGTGCCCTACAACGCCCTGCATGACAAGCACTACCCCAGTATCGGCTGCGCCCCCTGCACTCGCGCCATCGCCGTGGGCGAGGATATCCGTGCTGGACGCTGGTGGTGGGAAAACCCGGAAAGTAAGGAGTGCGGCCTGCACGCTAAAAAGGCGTAACCCGTTCCAAAGTTCTTGTCCCCCTTTCAGGAAACAATTTACGGAATGGCGCGATACGCTATAAAATAGCGTGCAAATTTTTGGCGCCGCGGATTTTTCGCCGCGGGCACACCGTAATTTTTAACTTTCCGAAGGAAACATCATGTCCACGAAACATCCTGTCATCGCGGTCACCGGCTCATCGGGCGCGGGTACCACGACGGTGAAGCGCGCATTCGAACACATCTTCCGCCGCGAAGGCATCAAGCCGGTAGTGATCGAAGGCGATAGCTTTCACCGCTACAGCCGCAAGGAGATGAAAGAAGCGGTGGAGGCCGCCCGCAAGGAAGGCAAGACCATCAGCCACTTCGGTCCTGAAGGCAATGTTTTCGACAAACTCGAAGATCTGTTCCGCACTTATGGCGAGACCGGTACCGGACAGATGCGCTATTACCTGCACAACGATGAAGAAGCCGCGCCCTGGAAGCAGGAGCCCGGCACCTTCACCCCCTGGCAGCCCATTCCCACCGGTGCCGACCTGATGTTTTACGAAGGGCTGCACGGCGGCGTCGTTGACGGCGGCGTGGATGTCGCCAAATGGGTCGACCTGCTGATCGGCGTGGTGCCCATCGTCAACCTGGAATGGATCCAGAAAATCCACCGCGATACCGCCGAGCGTGGCTACTCCGCCGAGGCCGTGACTGACACCATCCTGCGCCGCATGCCCGATTATGTGCAGTACATCACCCCGCAGTTTTCGCGCACTGACATCAACTTCCAGCGCGTACCCATCGTCGACACCTCAAACCCGTTTATCGCCAGGGACATCCCGACCCCGGACGAAAGTTTCATCGTCATCCGCTTCCGTCACCCCGACAAGTATAACTTCCCCTATTTCTTGCAGATGATCGACGGCTCCTGGATGTCGCGCCCCAACACCCTTGTCGTGCCGGGCGGCAAGATGGGTTTCGCCATGGAACTGATCCTGACCCCCCTTATCCATGAAATGATCGAAAACAAACGCACGGCGGCCTGACGCAGTTGTCGCTTCTCCCCCAATCCCGGGCGGTGCATCTCGCGCCGCCCGGGATTTTTGTTGGGGGCAAGAAATTGGAAGGCGTGTCCTATTGCATAGGCCGCCTTTCTCGATTATGCCGGGATCTTCTCCATTCGGCGACGCAGCATGAATATTCCGGTTAAACCCGCCAGAAGTAACGCTATACTTGCGGGTTCCGGTACCGCGGCGGCGAATCTCGCACCGAGAATGGCGTGCCCTCGCGCTGTCGGATGCACGCCATCCCAAAACAGAAAGGTGTCGGGATCTGTGCATGCCGGATTGCCTAGGCATTGTTCACTGATATTCGAAAAACCGTAGGCGGAGGGGTTGAGCCGTACTTCGGCGAGCAGGGAAAAAATGTCGAAGGGGATAATGTCGGCCGCAAGCGCCGTATCCAGCGTCCCGAGCATCTGCGCCAATCCCTCATTGAAACCCAGGCTCAACGCAGTCAAACCGGCCGAACCGGCAGTACCCAGGGACAGCCCCAAGGGTGTCGTACCCAGATCCGGCATGTTCGGCACCAGGATATGCTCGGCCCCTATCGCTGCTAGCGCGGTAATGGCATTTGCCAGGTTTGTCACTGCGGGAGCGATCGATGCGGCGGTCGGATCGAGAAAAAAATCGTTCGGGCCACCCCACACGACGAACAGGCTTCGCGTCGGATCGAACACCGGCGGCACGGCCGTGAAAGTCCCGATCTGGGTGTTGATGCCCGTGCCGTTCAGAGGGGGGATGAAGCTCGCGGTACCTGTGGCGGCGCCGCCAACAGCATAGTTCGTGCCGCCTGCAAGCGAGGGGGCAAGCCCGATTCCGAGCGCCGCAGCCAGATGTTCAACCGCCACCGGTCCGTTGGAAAAGCGTTGTGCATACGGCGGGCTTGGTGGAATCAGGCCTCCTGTCAACAGGTAGGCGTTGCCGTTATCTGAAAGGCTGTCACCGAAGACATAGAGGCTGTTATAAGGCAGCGCGGAAGCGAAGGTTGACGAGAAAAGCAGCAACAAGCCAAAAATACGGGCAAGCAGGGTGGTTTTGGTCATGGTGGCAGAATCCTTTAAGTTTGCTTCGGAGTTTACATCATCCTAAAAGCGGCGGGGGCACTCCTCTTGGGGTTTACGTTTCTGGTGCCGGTTTGAACAAGCGGATGACTGCCGGTAACGATACGGCAAGGATCGTTATCCCTATGATACTCTGCGTCCATACCGCTTGTGCATAGCCGGTATCAAATCCCCCCGCAACCGCCAGCGCAGCGATGGTTAGGATGATCGCAAAACCGCGTTGTGCGCCAACCCGGAGTCCCCACGGCCAGCGACGTGCCCATGCGACCCCGCCCGCCGCGCACAGCCAGCCGATCGCCGCGCCGCCCAGTACGTCCAGCGGCCAGTGCGCGCCGACAACGATGCGCGACAGGCCGGTCAAGGTGGCCAAGGTCACCAGCACTGTGGTCAACCAAGGGCGATGGAGCAGTAGGCTCACGGCGCCAGCGAATGAGAAAGCAGCGATGGTGTGGCCGGAGGGGAACGAGTTTGATTGCAGTACCGGGCCGATAATGTGAAAACTCTCCAGCGGCAGTAGCGCGGCGGGCCGCCCTCCACCGATCAGCGCCTTCATGCCATGCGTCGCCAAAGCGGCCAGCAACCCCGTCAGCAGCAGCGCCCATACCGTGTCCGGGCGGCGTCCGGCGAAGGGCAGCACTAGGGCGAACACCACCAGCCCGTCACCGAGGATGGTAAGGTTGGCCCAGAGCGCATCGCCAGTGTAACGGCTGGCCTGGTTGATCGCCAGAAAGAGCATTTGGTCGATTCCCGGCATCATCACCAGCAGTGCCAGCCCCGCCGCTGTCACAGGTACGCCCCAGATTGTCCTGCATGGCAGACCGCCGTCCCCAAGGATTTTCATGTGTTGCTCTCGTGTTCAGTCAGCGGGTCGTATATACTGATGCCTTTCGTATGTCAACGAATAGTTTGCAAGACATGAGTGAGCAATGGTTGGACGAGATTGCATGGACCGCCGAGGGTTTGGTTCCGGTGATCGTCCAGGAAGCGGGTTCGGGCAAGGTGCTGATGTTCGCCTGGATGAACCGCGAATCGCTCGCGCTGACGGTCGAAACAGGTCGTGCTGTCTATTGGTCGCGCTCGCGCGGCAAGCTGTGGCGAAAGGGCGAGGAATCCGGGCATCATCAGCTTGTCCGGGATCTGCGCCTGGACTGCGACAGCGATGTTGTGCTGCTGGCCGTGGAACAAGCGGGCGGCATCGCCTGTCATACCGGAAGGCATAGCTGTTTTTTCAAGCAATTGCATGACGGGCAATGGCGGACGGTCGAGCCGGTGTTGAAAGAAGCCGCCGAGATTTATCAGGTAAAGTCCCTGTGAGCGATGTGTTGGCTCAATTGGCCAAGGTTTTGGAGGAGCGAAAGGACGCCGATCCTGGCAGTTCCTATGTGGCGGGACTTTACGCCAAGGGATTGGACAGCATCCTCAAGAAAATCGGCGAAGAGGCGATCGAAACAGTGATCGCCGCCAAGAGCGGGGATCAGCGCCAGCTCGTTTATGAAACCGCCGACCTGTGGTTCCATACCCTTGTGCTGCTGGCGCATCAAGGGTTGACACCGGGCGACGTGCTGGAAGAGCTGCAACGCCGTTTTGGCATATCCGGGGTGGCGGAGAAAGCGGCGAGAACCAAGAAATAGCCTATTTTCTTGTGCTGCGAATCATTCGTATTGTGGAGATAAATTATGGGTATCAGTGGTATTAGCATCTGGCAGTTGTTGATCGTTCTGCTCATCATCGTCGTGCTATTCGGCACCAAGAAGTTGCGCAGCATAGGCACGGATCTGGGTGGCGCTGTGAAAGGGTTCCGCGACTCCGTGCGCGAAGGCGAGGCTGAGGCGGGCGCCGCCAAGGAAAGCGCTGGCAAGATCCAGCAGAGCGACGCCAATCGTGTTATCGACAGCGAAGTGGCTGCCAAGACCAAAGAGAAGGTCTGAGCTTGTTTGATGTCGGCTTTTGGGAGCTTGTCGTCGTGGGCGTCGTAGCCTTGTTGGTGATCGGTCCCAAGGAGCTCCCGGCGGTGATACATAAAGTAGGGCAGTGGGTCGGTAAAACCCGCTACTTCGTCAATGCCGTGAAAACCGAGCTGGAACGCGAAATGCACAAGACCGAGGAAGTGCAGCGGCGCATTGCCGAGCAGGCCGATTTGGTCGAGCGGCACAAGAATGTCGATACCACCAAACCGGCTGTCCCTGTCGAGCGCAAGGCCACCGATTCCTTGCCGTCTGCTGCCGTCGTATCCAGCCATTCCAGCGTGGAACCGGTGATGCCGCCGGTCGGTTCTTCGGGCGATGTCTCAAAAACGTCTACATAGCTATCCGCCGCCACCCGAGCAGCCGTTTACCTCGCATCTCATCGAGTTGCGTAACCGCTTGCTGCGTGTGCTCGCTGTGGTGGCAGTGATTTTCCTGGCGCTGGTGCCGTTCGCCAACGATCTCTATTCCCTGGTCGCTCAGCCCTTGCTGAGGAGCCTTCCGGCGGGCGGCACCATGATCGCCACGGAAGTCATCTCGCCTTTTCTGATTCCCTTCAAGTTCGCCTTCATGGCGGCGGTGTTCCTCGCCATGCCGTATGCCCTGCATCAACTATGGGGCTTCGTCGCGCCGGCCTTGTATCAGCGCGAGCGCCGCCTGATGCTGCCGCTGTTGGCATCCAGCGTGCTATTGTTCTATGCAGGGATGGTGTTCGCCTATTTCGTGGTTTTTCCGATGGTGTTTGGTTTCATCGCCTCGGCGGCGCCAACGGGCGTGGCGGTGATGACTGACATCGGAAAATACCTCGACTTCGTGCTGATCATGTTTTTTTCCTTTGGCATGGCCTTCGAGGTGCCGATCGCCACGATTCTGGTGGTGTGGGTGGGTCTCGTCACGCCGGAGCAACTGACCGGTGCGCGCCGTTACGTGATTGTCGGCGCTTTCGTTATTGGCATGTTTCTTACCCCACCCGATGTCATTTCACAGACCATGATGGCTATCCCGATGTGGTTGCTGTTCGAGGTTGGTGTGTTCTTTTCCCGCTTTTTTCTGCGTGCAGCGCAGACTTCCCATGATGAGACCGAGGCCGCCGTACCCCAGGGTGACGCGTCCGCCAGCAATGATTCCCGGTAAGGATTACTGCTGCTGATCTTCCCGCGGCTTGGGCCGCTCGCCGACGCGGATGGCGAGGTTGATTTCCTTGCCGTTGCGCGACCCGCTCAGGCGCGCTTCGGTGCCTGGGGCGATTCTGGAAATGGTATTAACGATTTCCCGTGCCGAGGCGATGGCTTGGCCATTGACGTGCGTGATGATGTCTCCGGCTTTTAACCCTCCCTTGTCCGCAGGACTGCCCGGCAAAACGCCGGCGACCACCACCCCTTTCGCCGTTTTCACGCCGAACGATTCGGCCAGCTCCGGTGTGAGATCCTGGGCTTCGATGCCCAGCCAGCCGCGCACCGGATGGCCTTTTTCGATTATCTGCTGCATGACGTCCTTGGCCAGGCTGACCGGGATGGCGAAGCCGATGCCCTCCGAGCCGCCCGAGCGGGAAAAGATCGCGGTGTTGATACCGATCAGTTGCCCGGACGCGTTGATCAGCGCGCCTCCCGAATTACCAGGGTTGATGGCGGCGTCGGTCTGGATGAAATTTTCGAAGACGTTAATTCCCAGCTCGCTGCGCTGGGTGGCGCTGACGATGCCCATGGTGACGGTTTGTCCCACGCCGAAGGGGTTGCCTATCGCCAGCACCACGTCGCCTACCCGCAACGTGTCGGATTGACCGATGGTGATGATGGGCAGATCCGGCAGGTTGATTTTCAGCACTGCCAGATCGCTCTCCGGGTCGCTGCCGACCACCTTTGCCGTGGTATCCCTGCCGTCGCGCAGTGCGACCTTGATTTCATCGGCTTCGGCGATGACATGATTGTTGGTCAGTACGTAACCGTCGGTGCTGATGATGACCCCCGAGCCGAGACTGTTTTCCTGGCGCTTGCCTGGCGGCGGTAGATTGTCGCCAAAGAAGCGGCGAAAGAACGGATCTTCAAAAAGCGGATTTGCCCGCTGAGTAATGGTTTTGGTCGTATAAATGCTGACCACGGCTGGTGCGGTCAGTTCCACGGCACCGCTGTAGGATACCGGGCCGCTGACTGGGGCGGCACTGCCGGTTGCGGCGGGCGCGCTTTCCTTGAGTTCCACTACGGGGCGTTTTTCCAGCGTATCTGGCCGAAAAAAAAACGTTACGACAAACGCGACCGCCAATCCGATGACGGTTGCCTCGGCAAGGAATATCAGTATTTTGCGTGTCTGCATGGGTGGTTGGGATGCTGTTAATTTGAAAATCGGGTTTCAAATCGAATTTTATAAGACTATGGCCACTTTTGGTGAGATAAGTTTGAGATTATAGGCTAACATAACGCCCCATCTATTAATTTTCAATGAGAGAAGGCGAAGTTTTCGCCTTATCCCCCATCTTTTTTGGTGGATATACGGCCAGGATTTCGGCCGGATTTTTTCGTTGCCGGGGGGAGGTCTAAAAACTTGACATTTTGGCATTGACATACTCTATAAACTTGTTCTAGGATTCAACAAGCAGGGGTAGTTAAACATAATAAACACAGATTTAATTGCCTATTATTATTAGTCTTTTAGTTTTAAATCTAATAAAAAATGTATGGAAATTTGCGAGAGCGCAAATTGACCGCCAAATTTGAAGGGCGCCTCTAAAAAGTCGATCAAGGCGCGAGGGTAAGGCGGAAATGCGGTTAAAAGCGGAGTGTACGTGTAGTGCATGAGCATCTTGAGCGCATTTCCAACGCCACCATCGCTACTTCAGCGGGTTTTTTAGAGTGTCCCGAAGTTTTAAGGGTGGGTGCGAGGCAGGTTTGACCTTGTCGGCCGTTTCTTCCCTTTGGCTTCTCCGGTTGCAGGCGGCGTTTGTGCTCTTCCGCGTGGGTGGTGTGCGAGGCGTGACGGGCTGTTTTAGATAAATGGTCGGCACGCTGGCGAAGTTCGGGAGGGGTTCTGTAGTTTTGTGTTGCCTGGTGCCTGCTGTCGGGTGGGCGCTCCTTTCGGCAATGCTAAAATCCCGAAGTGAGTATTGATAACAGCATCGAGGATCAAGATGTCAGTCGTTTATTCCTTTTTTTCAGGGTGGGTGGATCGTTCCGGGGCATCCATCGGTGGCCGCTTGCCGGGCTATTTGATGGCGCTCATGGGGGTCGTTGCGATGATGGTTCTTGCCGCATCGCCTGCGCATGCCGATGTGCCGAACGCTGTGCCGCCCAAGGGCGAGCATCAGGGGAAGCATGTCGAACAGCCCATCGAGTTCCCTCACGACATTCACGCCAACGTCAACAAGATCAACTGCATGTATTGCCATACCTATGCGCGCCGTAGCAAGGTCGCCGGCATTCCGCCGACCAGCAAGTGCATGGGATGCCACATGGTGATCGCCACCGACAAGCCGCGCATCAAAAAACTGACCGAGTACTGGGAGAAGCGCGAGCCGCCACGCTGGAAGAAGGTGCACGATGTGCCTGATTTCGTGCATTTTACCCACGAGAAACATCTCAAGAGGTTTGTGTTCGATAACCAGGGCATGGAGGTGGAGAAGGTTTCCGAGGTGTGTGCCTTTTGTCATGGCGAAGTCAAGAAGATGACGGTCGCGGAGAAGGTGAAGCCGTTGAATATGGGTTTCTGCGCCCGCTGTCACGAGGCCAACAAGGGTCCGTTCGACTGCTGGAAGTGTCATAAATGAAGGGTGCGCTCGGAGTGGGTGTGCGCAGCGTTTTGGATTGCATGTTGAGGTGGGTGGTTTGCTATGAGTGGTAACAATGTCAACCGCAGAGATTTCTTGAAGATCCTGGGTTGGGGCGGTGTCGGTGTGGCGGTGGCCGGTTGCGACAGGCCAACGACGGTCACTCTCGAAGAAGGCAAGGAGGAGGTCGTTGCCTACCTCCAACCAGAAGAATATGTCATTCCCGGCGTGGGCGTTTGGTTCGCCTCGACTTGCCAGCAATGTCCTGCGGGCTGCGGTGTGCATGGACGTGTCCGCGAAGGCCGCGTTCTCAAGATGGAGGGCAACCCCGATTCCCCCATCAACTACGGTAAGCTTTGCCAGATGGGTCAGGCTGGACTGCAGGGTCACTACAATCCCGACCGGCTGAAAAAGCCTTTGCTGCGCAAAGGCGGCGCTCTGACCGAAGTGTCTTGGGAGGAGGCGATGGCCCAACTCGATCAAAAGGTCGGGATTGCCTCTGGTCTAAATGGTGAACGCTTCGCTTGGTTCACCGGTACTGTCAGCGGACACCAGTCGGTATTGCTATCGGCGCATCTTGCGTCGATGGGTTCCAAGAATCATTTCGTGCATGAAGTCATCAACGACGCCGTCGTGCGCGCTGTGAATCAGGACATGCTGGGCGAAGCCGCTCCACGTTATCTCTTGGATCAGGCCAAGGTGGTGCTGTCCTTCGGTGCCGATTTCGTCGGCGCGGGCGCGTCGCCGGTGTACTTCGCCAATAGCTACGCCAAATTTCGTACCGCTACTCCGCGCGGCGTGCTAATTCAGGTTGAGCCCAAGATGACACTCACCGGCGGCAGCGCCGATCTGTGGGTGGCAATTCGCCCCGGTACGGAAGGGGTGTTGGCGCTGGGTATCGCGAATTATTTGACCACGAATGGCGTAGATGCCTCCGGTTTGCCGGAAAGTCTCCGCGCGCTGATTTCCGGCTACGGGCCGGACAAGGTATCGAAAATCACCGGTGTTTCGGCGGACCGTGTTGCGCGCATCGCCGCCCTGCTCAAGGACCGTTCGCCGAGCCTGGTGCTGGCGGGTGCCTCGGCGGAAGGTCATGCGCACGGTTACCAGTCCGTCGCGGCGATCACCCTGCTCAATATCTTGCTCGGCAATGTCGGCAAGACTATCGTTCCCAGTGGCGCGTCACAATTCCCGCAGATGGAGGCCAAGCCCGGCAACACGCGCGACCTGCTGGCATTCGCCAATGCCGCCGAGCAGAAGGCGCTCGATGTGGTGTTCTTCCATGGCGCCAACCCCGTCTATACCGCGCCTGCCGCACTCGGGCTGGCGGAAAAGATCAAGAACATTCCGTTTAAGGTGGCTTTTTCCTGCTTTCCCGACGAGACCGCGATGAGCGCCGACCTGGTGTTGCCGATACTCTCGGCGCATGAGGATTGGGGCACCCACATGGGCGTCTATCAGCCCGAGCAAAAGAGCATCAGCATCCAGCAGCCGCTGATGGAGCCTATCTACCCTGATAGCAAAGGCTTTGGCGATCTGCTGTTGGTCATGCTCAAGGCGCGCAAGGTCACGGGTTTCGACGGGTTCGAGGATTACTACGCCTATCTGAAGAGCGCTTTTGCTGCGCTGCCGGCTTCCGTGAAGGGTGACGCGGTTAGCGACGAAGATTTCTGGGGCAAGACCTTGCAGAAAGGCATCGTGAAAGTTGCTACCGTCGGCGGCAGCCTCAGCACCAAGGCGATCGAGATCAATCTCCCCGAGTTCAAGGAAGACAGCTCTCGCCCCTATCATTTGGTGCCTTCGGCTCGTCTCGGTATGTGGGATGGCCGGCATGCCAATCTGCCCTGGTTGCAGGAAGCTCCCGATCAGATCAGTAAGGTGGTATGGACATCGTGGGTGGAAGTGCATCCCCAAACTGCCGCCAAGCTGGGCGTCAAGGAGGGCGATTTTATCAAGGTTGCTTCCGAGCATGGCGCGGTCGAGGCCCAAGTCTATATCTACAAAGGCGTTCATCCTGATGTCATCGCAGTGCCGATGGGGCAGGGGCACGAGGAGTATGGGCGCTATGCCAAGGGGCGTGGCGTCAATCCGCTCAAGGTACTTGCTCCGGCGACCGACGCGAAGACCGGCGAACTTGCCCTCTACGCTACCCGTGTGACTGCCACTCACGCCGGGCGCAGGGAGCTGCTTGTGAAGCTGATGGGTAACGAGACTCAGCTTGGGCGCAAGATGGTTGCTACGGTCAAGGCGGAAGTGTTCAACCGCACAGAGGGTGGAAAAGATGTCGCTTAATAATATATTGACCAACTGGTCCAGGTATCGAAAAGGCGCCGAAGAAGGTGGCTTTCACGAGTATGAGCACCAGTGGGGGATGGTTGTTGATCTCAACAAGTGTATTGGCTGCAACGCCTGTTCGGTGGCCTGTTATGCCGAAAACAACTTGCCCGTGGTGGGTGAGGCACGTTACGCCAAGAGCCAATTCATGAGCTGGATGCGCATTGAGCGCTACTGGGATGAGCCGGATCTCGAACCCTATCAGGCGAGCCCCACCGCCAACGTGGATGTGTGGATCGAGACCAACCCGCCGGCCGGGAAAACTGCGCTGAAGCCCTCGATGCCGGGCAGTTATGCGGAAGGCTTGCTTGAGCCTGGCGGACAAGGTTTCGAGGAGCGCGTTGGCGTGTTCGGCACCAAGGGCGAGATGCAAGACTTCGGCGCAAGCTTCCTGCCGATGATGTGCCAGCAATGCCATGCGGCTACCTGTGAGCCGGTCTGCCCAGTGGCGGCCACGTACCACACGCCCGATGGCCTGAATGCCCAGGTATACAACCGTTGCATCGGTTCACGCTATTGTTCCAACAACTGCCCTTACCGCTTGCGTTACTTTAATTTCTGGTCCTACTATGAAGACGCTTGGCCCGAGCCGCTGCACATGCAGCTCAATCCAGACCTGGCCGTGCGCGACAAGGGTGTGATGGAGAAGTGCACGTTCTGCGTCCAGCGCATTCGCGTAGCGAAGGATGAAGCCAAGATGGAAAACCGCAAGGTGAGGGACGGAGAGTTCGCTACCGCCTGTGTTCAGACCTGTCCTACTGGTGCGCTGGTGTTCGGCGACTTGCAGGACCCGGAAAGCAGGGTGAGCAAGCTATGGCGCTTTCATCAGGTCGAGCAAGGTAAAACCAAGCAGAACAAGCAAAACAAGGAATTGCGCGGTTATCGGATTCTGGAAGGCTTGAATACCGATCCCAGCGTGATGTACTTGGAGCGGGTGCGCGAGGTTTGAGAATTTCTTTGAAAAACGTAGCGAGCGACTGTCAGCCGGGGACGGACGGAGCGCAGGGACCGGAGTTTACACGCCAGTAAATGAGGATTCCGAGCACCGCTCGGCCCCGGATCATGGACGCGCAGTAGGTTTTGCAAACAGATTCTGAGGGAGGGGGATTCCCCTTGATAATTGTGGGTTGACCGTCGCTATGCGCGGGAAGCCCGGTGGATCAAGTTGGTGGAAAAAACGGCATGAAACACGTCAGTGAAAAAGATATTAACGAAGAGATAAAGTGGGCGCAGATCAACACGGATATTCTGCAAAGTCTGCAGAATCCGCGTAAGGCCTACTGGGTGGCCGTCGCCGTGTGCGTGGCCATGCTGGCCTGCGCGGTGGTGGCGGAGGTTTACCAGTATCAGACCGGCTTGGGTGTCGCCGACCTGAACCGTCCGCACATGTGGGGGTTGTATATCGCAACCTTCATTTTCTGGATCGGCATGAGCCACTCGGGAACCCTGCTGTCGGCGATTCTGCATATCGTTCATGCCGACTGGCGCAAACCGATTTACCGCTTCGCCGAGGCGATGACGACCTTCTCGCTGATGACCGCGGGCTTCTTCCCCATGATCCACTTGGGGCGCATGTGGAATCTGTACTGGGTTATTCCCTATGTGACCGACCGTGGCATCTGGCCGAACTTCCGTTCGCCGCTGGTGTGGGACGCTTTCGCCATCACCACCTACCTCACCTCGTCAGCGGTGTTCCTGTTCATCGGTATGATCCCTGATCTGGCGATCTGCCGCGATAACTCCACGGGGTGGCGCAAGAAGCTTTACACTGTCCTGTCGCTGGGCTGGCAGGGTACCGATCGTCAGTGGCGTAACTTCCGCAAGACCTACATGCTGATGGCCTGCTTCCTGATTCCGTTGGCGGTGTCGGTGCATTCGATCGTGTCGTCCGACTTCGCCATGTCGATCATGCCGGGTTGGCACGTCACCAGCTTCCCGCCCTACTTCGTGGCGGGCGCGTTGTACTCTGGTTGCGCGTCGATCATCACGCTGTTCATCATCTTACGTTACTTCTTCCGCTGGGAGGAGTACATGACGATGGCCATTCACGAGAAGATCTGCAAGCTGACCTTCGCCATCGCCATGGTGTGGACCTATCTCAACCTGGTCGAGTTCGGCGCCACCTGGTACGGTCATGATCCCGTGGCCAAGGAAGTGCTGATTTCGAAGTTCGTGGGGCCGTTCGCACCGTTCTTCTGGGCGATGCTGTTCTTCGGTTCGGTATTGCCGTTCGCGCTGGCTTTCGAGAAATCGCGCCGCAACTTGCCGTGGATGTTCGTAGTGTCCTTGCTGCTCAACGTTGGCATGTGGCTGGAGCGCTGGATGATCGTCGGCCCGACCCTGTCCCATGCCTATGGGCCGGAGTCCTGGAATTTCCTGTGGCCGAGCATCGTGCAATGGGCAATCGTATTCGGCAGCTTTGGCTGGTTTGGCCTGTTGTTCCTGATCTTTGTCAAGGTGGTGCCGGCGGTGTCGATGTACGAGGTGAAGGAAATGGTATTCCATCGCCGCAGGGAGGCCAATCCCGAACTGGCGGCGCGATTCCATAGACGTATTACAGACGCGCAGTCTGTGACTGCCAAGCCGGGCATAGAAGGGGCATAACATGAGTAACAAGAAATATCGCATTCTTGGATTGTTCAGTGATTTCGAAGAGGCCTTCCTGGCCATCAACGATATCAAGCTGAACAGGGTGCCGGGCGTGAGTGTCGACGACGTGAGATTGATGTCGCCGATCGAGCACCCGGAGATCGAGGAAATCCTTGGTGAGCGCCCGGCCCATGTGCCGAAGTTCACCCTGGCCGGCGCCTGCTTCGGCATCACCTTCGGCTTCTTGTTTCTGGCATCGGCGCAGGCGAACTTCCTGGTGCAGCCGCAGGGCGGTAAGCCGGTCGTACCGCTACCGTCCAATATCGTGTTGACTTACGAGATGCTGATTTTGTTCGGTGTGATCTTCACCGTTGTCAGCTTTCTGTTCCTGTCGGGATTGATCGGCGGCAAGAAGGAAAGGCTGTATAGTGAAAAAGTCGGCGTGGATCAGATTGGCGTCATCCTTGAGTTGGACGATCATACTTATGAGCCGACCAAGGCGCTGTTCAAGCAACACAAAGTACTGGAAATCCGGGAAGAGGTAATCAAATGAGGTTTGTCGCACCGCTATTAGCAGCGGCGCTGTTGGCGCCCACCATGGCATACGCCTGGCCTTGGTCTCAGGATATGATGAACCAGCCCTCGATCAAGCCCCAGGAAGGGCTGATGGCGCCTTTCCCCAAACGATCGGTGCCGATCCAGGGCAAATCCACCACAGTGGCGAACCGCGATGAGGCGAAAGACCTCACGAGTCCCATTCCTGTCAGCGAGGAATCGCTCAAGAAGGGCAAGACGCTGTTCCGCATCTATTGCGCGGCCTGCCACGGTATGACAGGCAAGGCGGATTCTCCGATTACGCCCAAGATCGGAGCGATCAGCCTGGTGGATGATTATGTGCAGAAGAATCTCACCGAAGGCTGGATTTATGGCACGATCACCTTTGGCAGCGCTATCATGCCCGCCTATGGCAAACCAACCGCGCGCGAGGACGGCCGTGGATCGAATGATTTGTCGGTGGAAGAACGCTGGCATGTGGTGAACTATGTCCGTAACCAGTTGGTGAAAGACGCGCAGGCCGAGCCCGCCACCGCCGCATCAGCAAAGTAACGCTTGCGAGCAAGATAAAGAGCAGAGGGGAAAAATGGAAAACTTTGGCAATTGGTCAGTCTTGACCGTGGACTTTCTGATCATTCTGTATATCGCCTTGGGCGGGGTGACGCTTTCATCTGTGCTGCACCTGGTCAACGGCAAGTGGCGTTATCAAGTGCGCAAGCTGGCGTGTTCTCTGGCGGTGTTGTTTCCTATCGCCTTTGTGTTGCTTCTGATCCTGCTTGCCAACGGCGAGTCGACCTTCCAGTGGCTGGCTCATGCCAATGAGGGGGATCACCACCTGCCGGGCTGGCACAATTACACCTTCCTGGTGACCCGACAGATCGTTGGTTTTCTGCTGATTGCTGGCCTGTATGGATTGTTCATCAAATACCAGCATGAGAGCGAAATCGATGATTCCTACAAAGCGAAGCGCCGCTTCCGCAACATCGCGCTGCTGATCCCCTTTGCCTATTTCATCTATGCTACGATGGTCGCTTGGGATTTCGAGATGACCATGATGCCCGGCTGGCACAGTGCAAGCTACGGCGCGTACCATTTCGTGAGCAACTTCCATGGCTTCCTGGCATTTTTCACGATTTTCCTGTTTTTCCTTTATCGTTCGGGCAAGCTGAGCAAGCCTTTCGAGCCGTTCATTTTCAACTACATGGCTCAATTGATGCTTGCCTTCACCATTCTGTTCACGTATCTGTATTTCACGCAGTACCTGATTATGTGGTATGGCCGTCTGCCTGACGATGTGACACGCTACAGGAATATGATGTACGAGGGTTTCGGGCCGCTGTGGTGGACGTTCCTTGCGATGAAGTTCGTCATCCCATTCGTGACGCTGGCCATCACCCCGAACCGCCACTATCCGCCAGTGATCGTAATGGTCGCAACGTCCATCTGGATTGGTACCTGGATCGAGCGTTATACCTGGATCGTGGGTTCGGTGGAGCCGGAGCACTATACGTTCCCGATGACCAGTCTGTTTGGTATCGGTGTCACAATCATTATCGCTGCTGTGGCGTGGTTTGCAGTGAAGTGGTCGTTGAACAAGTACGGATTGGTTAAATCCTCATCCTGACAGGTAGTTTAAACCCGATGTTCTTCAGCCCGCTGTCGTGTATGCGACAGCGGGTTTTTTTCGTGCGCCCGGCAGGGCGCACTCACTTGGAGGTGGAAGTCCTCTACTCGCCCGGCAAGGGGAAGAGTTAGCCGAACGGCAAGGGTGTTCTGGGCGACTGG
>SBBG01000067.1 GCA_005240065.1 Gammaproteobacteria bacterium
CCAGGCAATACGCCAAGTCCGTGATGAATTGGGACAAGATGCGGTGATTTTATCTAACCGTTCGACGAGCGGTGGCGTTGAGATAGTAGCCGCTATCGATTACGACGAAACCTCCATTAATAACATCACCGTGTCTGAAAACGGACGGGAGTCTTATGAAACATTAGCGAAAGAACAAAGCGTGACCGGCCGATTCTCCTTAAAGGAAAGCCAGTCAAGCATTGACGGTGAGGATTTCTCCAACATCTTTAGAGATGTTGACGATAATAAAAATGTATTCAATCAATGTTTTTCCTCTGTCGAACGTTCAGAGAATAAAAAAAATCAACAAAATAATCCATCTGTCGAAAATACACTGTCGATGGACTCTCAGCATGAAATGCTGAGCGAGATGAAAAAGGAACTCCAGTTTTTGCGAGGACTGCTGGAGAATCAGTTATCAGGATTGGCATGGGGTGATCTTGTTCGCCGCCATCCGCAACAGGCCGAATTGCATCACCGGCTAATGAAACTTGGCTTGAGTGCCACATTGTGCCGGGAAATAGTGGACGACATTCCCATGAATGTTGCGCAAGAGCCGGATATAGATGTGTTATGGCGACGGGCCTTGGGGATACTTGCGCATCGCGTTGAGGTTACCGGTGATGACATTCTCAGTCAAGGTGGCGTCGTGGCGCTGATCGGTCCCACTGGCGCCGGTAAAACAACAACGATCGCAAAGCTAGCCGCGCGCTATGCGTTGCGGCATGGTTCACGGCATGTGGCGCTGGTAACCACCGACAACTACCGGATTGGCGCGCATGAGCATTTGCGGTCTTATGGAAGAATACTCAACATTCCGGTTCGTATCGCGGGTGATCGCGAGGAATTGCAGACGGTACTGGAAGAACTGGCCGACCGCCGCCTCATCTTGATAGATACCGCCGGCATGGGACAGCGGGATGGCCGTTTGTCCACCCAATTCGCGATGCTCAATTCAAGGGATTCCATACTCCCCATCAAGACCTATCTGGTGCTTTCCACCACCACCCGTCTCTCCGGTCTCGAAGAAATCGCCGGCGCATTTCATGGGGTAACCCTGGAGGGCTGCATTCTCACCAAGCTCGACGAGGCTACGAGTCTCGGTAGCGCTTTAAGCACCTCTATACAAAATAAACTGCCCATTGCCTATGTCAGTGACGGGCAGCGTGTTCCGGAGGATCTTCATAACGCTAGGGCGCACACGCTGGTTAGCCGTGGCGTGGCGATCATGCAGCAGTCTGCTTTGGTGCTCGAAAAAGAATCGTTGTTGTTATCTGTGCGGAAGGTAGCTGCTCATGCTCATGTCTGAAGTATACCGGGAATCGTTGGGAGATCAGGCATCTGGATTGCGGAGGCTAGCCAGTCCCCGTCCGGTGAGAGTGATCGCGGTCACCAGCGGAAAGGGAGGCGTGGGTAAAACTAATGTTTCCGTGAATCTCGGAATGGCCATGGCCAATGAGGGAAAGTCGGTGTTGTTGATGGATGCCGATATGGGTTTGGCGAATGTCGATGTGCTTCTCGGGCTGCACCCTTCATACAATTTGTCCCATGTCATCAACGGTGATCGCGCATTGGAAGAGATCATCATGCCGGCGGCGAACGGCTTGTCCATCATCCCGGCATCTTCCGGACTCAAGAGCATGGCTGAGCTCAGTGCTGCGCAACATGCCGGCATCATCCGCGCTTTTAGTGAATTGAGCAATCATCTCGATGTGCTTATTATCGACACTGCCGCGGGGATTTCCGAAAGCGTGATCAGTTTCAGCCGTGCATCCCAGGAAGTTATCGTTGTGATCTGCGATGAACCCGCGTCGATGACTGACGCCTATGCTCTCATCAAGCTTCTCAATCGAGATTATGGAATGCATAGATTCCGCATTTTGGTGAACATGGTTCAAAGTCTCCAGGAGGGCCGCGAAGTGTACAACAAGATGGTCAAGGTTGTTGATCGGTATTTGGATGCCACGCTGGATTTCCTCGGTGCCATTCCCTATGACGAATATCTACGCAAGGCGATTCAGAAGCAGCGATCAGTGATAGAAGCTTATCCGCGTAGTAAATCGGCATTGGTATTCAAGAAACTGGCGCAGAAAGCCGATAATTGGCCTGTGGTGACAACGGCAACTGGTCATCTTGAGTTTTTTGTCGAACGTCTTATCCAGTCAACGCAGATATATAGGGCGGCCTAGCCATGAACGGACTCGCAATGTACAACAACACAAAACTGTCCAGCAGAGAAGAGGTCGTCACCAAGCATGCGCCATTGGTGAAGAGGATCGCCTATCATCTGATGAGCCGTTTGCCGCCCTGTGTTCAAGCGGATGATCTGATACAGGCGGGGATGATAGGTTTACTTGAGGCGTCTCGCAATTATGACGTGACACAGGGCGCGAGTTTCGAGACCTATGCCGGGATTCGTATTCGTGGCGCCATGCTGGACGAGATAAGGAAGAACGACTGGGCGCCACGCTCCGTTCATCGCAAGGCAAGGAAAGTCGCCGAAGCGGTACGGATAATAGAAAACAGCAAGGGACGCGACGCGCGCGACAGCGAGGTGGCAGAGGTATTGCAGATGACCGTTGAGGAATACCATCAGGTATTGCAGGACGCGAACGGTTATCTGGTGATGAGTTTCGATGATCTTGGCATGGATGACGAGGCCACCGCGGCTCAGTTTGCCGACAAATCGCCAGGAATCCTGGAAGGACTACAAAGGGAGGATTTCAAGAAGAATCTTGCCGAGGCCATCGCCGGTTTACCAGAGAGAGAGAGGTTGGTGATGGCACTTTATTATGACGAAGAGCTAAATCTTCGTGAAATAGGATCTGTTCTTGGTGTCAGTGAATCACGCGTGAGCCAGATTCACAGTCAAGCGTTGATACGTCTTCAATCCAGGCTAAGTCAGTGGAAATAGTATATTTTATTGTTTGTTTTTTCTCCTTGAAGGGAGTGAGGAGGATGTCTTGGACAAGAATATGAAAATTCTTATTGTGGATGACTTTTCCACGATGAGGAGAATTATAAAGAATTTGATGCGCGATCTGGGATTCAATAATACCAGTGAGGCTGATGATGGTAAAACTGCTCTTCCCATGCTCCAGAACGGCGACTTCGATTTTTTGATAACCGACTGGAATATGCCTGGGATGCAGGGTATAGACCTTCTTAAAGCGGTCCGTGCCGATGAGAAACTGGCGAAGCTTCCGGTGTTGATGGTGACGGCCGAGGCAAAGCGGGAGCAAATTGTGGAGGCGGCTCAGGCAGGAGTCAATGGCTATGTCGTCAAGCCATTCACTGCCGCTACTCTGAAGGAAAAGATAGACAAGATATTCGAGCGTATCGACTCGAACAAGTGAATTTTCCATAGATGATTTCAACTGCGGAATTTTTCACTGTTCACATGGAGAAAGGCGCTTCTAAATGAGCACAAAAGAAAATAAAGACGAGTACCTGGCCAAGGCCCGTGCATTGGTAAAAAAACTGGAATCCGGGGAACCCGGTGAAGCGGATTCGATTCTTGATGAGATGATTAATCTCAGGGAGTCTTCTCTTTTCCAGGAGATAGGAAAGCTGACGAGACAGCTCCATGAAACCATTAATGGATTCCAGATCGATTCCCGTCTGCATGTCCTGACCAATAATGAAATACCTGATGCGAAGGAGCGTTTGAATTATGTCATTGCTATGACAGAGCAATCGGCCAACAGAACATTGAGTGCTGTGGAAAAGGCGATTCCTATTTCTGAAGAGTTGAAAAATCGCTCGGATGATCTTAATACAAAGTGGGATCGATTCCGTCATCGTCAGATGACAGTCGAAGAGTTCAGGTCACTGAGCAAGGAAATAGATGAATTCATGTCCTGGACATCGGGTAACGCGGGACAGATGCATGAGAATCTATCGGAAATATTGATGGCACAGGATTTTCAAGACCTTACGGGACAGATTATCAGGAAGGTGATATCGCTGGTTCAGGAAATGGAGTCCAGTCTGGTGGAGCTTATTCGCATTACTGGAAGCCGGCTGAAGGCGGAGTCATCTGAAAATGAAGATAAGATCGCATGCGATGGACCTCGTATTCCAGGTTGCGAAAGCCATAAGGATCGTGTGAATGGCCAGGATGAGGTTGATGACTTGCTTTCAAGTCTTGGATTTTGAGGTTTTCTTGCATGGCTATCAATACTGACGACGACATTTTACAGGACTTTCTCGTCGAGGCCGGTGAGATTGTCGAAGCGTTGGGTGAACAGCTCGTCGAGTTGGAGCGAAGATCGGACGATGTGGATCTGCTGAATGCCGTTTTTCGCGGATTCCATACCGTTAAGGGAGGCGCCGGTTTCCTGGGCCTGACTCCACTGGTCGAGGTGTGTCATCGCGCCGAAGACGTATTCAACGTCCTTCGCCAGGGAAAGAGAAAGGTTGATGCATCGCTGATGGATAGCGTTTTGACGGCGCTGGACATGGTCAAGGAAATGATGGGTTACGTCCGCGCGGGAGAGGATCCGCCGCATTCCGACCCTGTCTTTCTGGAGAAACTCGGTGCATTCGCGCAGCCACAGAGTGACGAAGTTGCCTCTGCGGAGGCACGGCAAGCGCCCGAAGAACAAGTTTTAGAAGCGCAGCCTATTTCTGCGGAAAAGGAATACAAGCCAGCTCAGGAAACGGGTTCGTCCAGTGACGGAGACATTACGGATGATGAGTTCGAGGCGCTTCTTGACCAATTGCACGGGAAGGTGGCGCATGCCGGAGCTCCCGCCGTGAATAATGTTTCCGGTCAGGCCAAGGATAAAGACAATGCGCCTTCGGATACCATCACCGATGAAGAATTCGAGGCATTGCTCGATCAGTTGCAGGGTAAGTCACCCGGGCAAAAGACTTCCCCGCAAGCGGATCGCGTGGAAGAAATAAAAAACGGAAAGTCCGATAAGGCTGAGGCCGTCGTCCCAAGGACCGTTCCTGATCCTGTTCCTGTTTCTTCAAGCCGTGAGGTACTGCAGAGCCAGGCCAAGGATACCGCGCAAGTTCAGCCTAAGGACATGGCTCAGGCTGAGACCACCGTGAGAGTCGACACCAAGCGACTGGATGATATCATGAATCTGGTGGGTGAACTTGTTCTGGTGAGAAACAGGCTGGCAACACTTAAGTCCGCGATCGCGGATGAGGAAATATCGCAGGCGGTAGGCAATCTCGATCTAGTGACCTCCGATCTTC
>SBBG01000049.1 GCA_005240065.1 Gammaproteobacteria bacterium
GATTACGTCGTGGTGTTGCTGGGCAAAATCATGTGCTATGCGATCGTCGCGCTGGCGATGGATTTGATCTGGGGTTATGCGGGAATATTGAGTCTGGGGCACGGGCTGTTTTTCGCGCTGGGCGGCTATGCACTAGGCATGTATCTGATGCGCATGATCGGCACGGAAGGCGAGTATGGCAGCACCTTGCCGGACTTCATGGTGTTCCTCGACTGGAAGGAATTACCGTGGTACTGGCAGGGTACGGACATGTTCTGGTATGCCGCGCTGCTGGTGGTTATCGTGCCAGGGCTGCTGGCGTTCTTGTTCGGTTATTTTGCGTTCCGGTCGCGCATCAAGGGCGTATATTTTTCTATCATTACCCAGGCGTTGACGTTCGCCTTCATGCTGCTGTTTTTCCGCAATGAAACGGGATTTGGCGGAAACAACGGTTTTACCGACTTCAAGCGTCTGCTCGGATTTTCATTGATGGATCCCGCCGTCAAGGTTGGATTGTTCGTCGCTACTGCGATTTTATTGATCCTTGCCTTGCTGGCATGCCGTTTCATTGTTGTCTCGAAGCTGGGACGGGTGCTGATGGCGATACGCGACGCGGAAAGCCGTGTGATGTTCTGCGGCTATAACCCGTTGCGCTACAAGCTGTTCGTCTGGACGTTTTCGGCGATGCTGTGCGGTATCGCCGGGGCGCTATATGTGCCGCAAGTCGGCATCATCAATCCCGGTGAAATG
This sequence comes from Gammaproteobacteria bacterium, assembly GCA_005240065.1. Classification (GTDB taxonomy): domain Bacteria; phylum Pseudomonadota; class Gammaproteobacteria; family Ga007554; genus SBBG01. The sequence continues at coordinate 730 of SBBG01000049.1, forward strand.
TCTCCAGCCAATTCCATAGAAATCGCCATCTGGGTGGCGGTGGGTGGACGCGGCACCTTGATCGGCCCGCTGCTGGGGGCGGGGTTGGTCAATGGCGCGAAGAGCTGGTTCACGGCGGCTTTTCCGGATTATTGGCTGTTTTTCCTCGGACTGCTGTTTATCCTGGTAACCTTGTTCATGCCGCAGGGGGTGATTGGCTTGCTGAAACGATTCAAGGTTGGGCGTTCGTCATGAAGGCTGAGAAGGCGGGTATTGCTGGCGAAGGATGGGCGGCGCAATCCACGGGATTGGCTCATGTGCATCGTCCGGGTGAGCTTGATGTGTCGCACGGCGCCATCCTCTACCTGGAGGATGTTACGGTCAGTTTCGATGGCTTCAAGGCGTTGAACAAGCTCACCTTGAGCATCGACGTTGGCGAGTTGCGTTGCATTATCGGTCCTAATGGCGCGGGCAAGACCACCATGATGGATGTCATCACCGGCAAAACCCGCCCCGATTCGGGCAGCGCTTTTTTCGGCCAGACCATCGATCTCGGCCGTTACTCGGAATATGAAATCGCACAGGCGGGCATAGGCCGGAAATTTCAAAAGCCCACGGTATTTCCAAATCACACCGTGCATGAAAATCTGGAGCTGGCGCTGAAAGCGGGTAAGGGCGTATGGCGCTCGTTGTTCAGTAGCCTCGGCATGGAGCAGAAGATGCGCATCGAGGAATTGCTGGATCTCGTCAGTCTCGCGGACAAGGCCAAAACCCTGGCCGGCTTGCTGTCTCACGGGCAGAAGCAATGGCTGGAAATCGGCATGTTGCTTGCCCAAGACCCCAAACTGTTGCTGCTCGACGAACCGGTGGCGGGCATGACCGATCGCGAGACCGAGCGTACCGCCGAACTCTTCCTTTCGCTCGCCGGAAAGCATTCCCTGATCGTGGTGGAGCATGACATGAATTTTGTCGCTTCGATCGCCAGAAAGGTCACGGTGCTGCATGAGGGCAGTGTGCTGGCGGAGGGGTGCATGGAGGATATCCAGCGCGATGCGCGTGTCATCGAAGTGTATCTGGGTGGATGACATGCTGACGGTAAATCAGCTCAATCAATATTACGGGGGCAGCCACATTCTGCGCGATGTTGGTCTCGATGCGCCGGCCCGGCAGTGTACGGTTGTTCTCGGCCGCAACGGTGTCGGCAAGAGCACCTTGATGAAATGCCTGATGGGCGTGTTGCCTGCCGCCTCGGGTTCCATCGCGTTCGGCGGCCATGACATCAGCGCCATGCCACCGCATGCGCGGGTGAGGCTGGGCATGGCCTATGTCCCGCAGGGTAGGGAGATTTTCTCGCAGCTCAGCGTGGAGGAAAATCTGCGTGTCGGTCTTGCCGCGCGCTCCGATGGAGCGCGCGAGATCCCCGGAACCCTTTTTGAAATGTTTCCCGTGCTGAAAAAAATGCTCAGGCGTCGCGGCGGCGATCTTTCCGGGGGGCAGCAGCAGCAACTGGCCATTGGCCGGGCGCTATGCACCGGCCCCAAGCTTCTGATTCTCGACGAACCCACCGAAGGCATCCAGCCCAATATCGTTCATGACATCGGCGACGCCATTCTGCATTTGATCCACGAACAGAACATGGCCGTTCTGCTCGTCGAACAAAAACTCGCCTTCGCCCGCCGTGTCGCGCAACGCTTCTGCATCATGGAGAAGGGGCGCACTGTGGCGGCCGGGCCGATGGATGATCTGGATGACCGGCTGATCGGTCAGTATCTGGCGGTGTGATTGCGGATTTTCCATTTTCCGCTTAAATGGAAAATCTGAGTTAGAATAACCTACCGTCGCTGGATTCCAGGCCAGCGCATCATAATCTCATAAAGCGGGTTTATCATGACTATTAAAGCGTCGAAATTTTCTTTTTTGCGGGCGGCTGTCGTTCTGTTGCCATTCGTGCTCACGGCCTGCACCGATCCACCCAAAACCGTTCAGCCGGGCAAGCTGGATCAACAGTTCTACGAGCTTGTCAAGGCGAAGGATTTCGATCAGGCAGCGATGCTGTTCTCTGATGAGAAATCGCCCAGCGAGTGGGCGGCTTACATGAAGGAGAATAACGCATTGCTGGGAGACTTGCGGAGTTACGAAGTCAAGGACAGGGTGATCAACACCATTCTTACCGGGCAGGTGTATATCACCCGTTATAAAACGAAATACGCCAACGGCGAGGCGAACGAGGTGGTGACGATCAAGGACGAAATCAACAATGGCGGAATCCAGATCGTCATGTATAAAGTTACCCCGACGCAGAAAACCCTGAAGGATCTCTCCCAGCGGCAGGGCGCGACGCCGAATCAGGAAGCGGTTCCTACCCCGGCGGCTCAATGAGAAGAAATAAATGTAGGGCGGGTTATAACCCGCCAAGGGTGCGAAGCAAACAGCATGTTTTTCAATACGTGTCAGTACTTGGGAAGTGACAGTACCCCCTCCCCGCGATGCGGGGAGAGGGGCGATACATTAGAAATTACTCGTCAGCGTCAACCGAAGCGAACGGGATTCGACGGGATGGAGGTGTTTGTCGCTCACCGGCGCCGCTTCATTGGCGAGTTGTGATTCGTAATAATAAGTGATGGCATCGGCCTTTCTGTCCAGCAAATTGAAAATTTGCAGCGCCACGCGCACGTTCTTGCGTAGTTTGTAACCGACCTGCCCGTTCAGTAACGTGCTGCTACTGGATCGCACGCTGTTATCTTCAACCAGCGCGCGCGGGCCGAAATGGCGCAGGTGCAGGCTACCGAACCACGGGCCGATGTTATCCACCAGCGCAGCCAGCGAAGCGATACCTTCTGGTGCGCCGGGGATGCGGTTTCCTTCCGGCGCGTCGTCGCGGAAACGCGCTTTGGCATAGGCAATGTCCGCGTCGATGACCAGCCAGTCGGTGGGCTGATAGTAATTGGCGAATTCAAAGCCCGTGCGGCGGCTGGGACGGCTGGCCTCGGTGGTGCCGGCATCGCCGAGGAAGAGCAGCTCGGAGTCGCTCTCCAGTTGGTATACCGTGAACGTGCTTTGCAAGCCGGGAATGATGGCGGTGCGCAGACCGATGTCGGCGCCCTTGGTGCGCACCAGCGGGGTGACGCGATTCACCGCGAGACCGCTCTTGGGGTCGACAGTGATGGTGGCGCCGCGCGCGTCATTGCTGCGGAAGCCGCCGCCGAGGTTGATGTAATACTCGGTCTTGGCCCAAGGCCCGAAAATCAGGCTCAGCTTGGGATTAGTGATAGTGGCATTTTCCCTGCCGGAGTTTGCGGTATTGTCGCTGTTGACCTTGAAACGGTAAAAATCGCTGCGCAATCCGGCGACGGTGCGGAATTTTTCCATCCAGCGCGTGCTGTTCTGGAGATAGGCGGCCGCGCTGGTTTCGATGATTTGGTCGCGGCGCGTTGTGCCCCATACCTGGCGCTGTTTGGTGCTCATCAAGCCGTTGAAGATATTGTCGTTCTGCAATTGCAGGCCGATAGTGTTTTCGACATCGCGCTCGCCCCATTGCGTCAGCCAGCTCTGGCTGACGTTCGCCGCCGACATGACGCGCTTGTCGGGCTGATAGAACTGGTCACCCGTCAGGCATTGGCCGGTTCGTGCGATATCATCCAGGCAATACGTGAAATTCGAAAACAGATTGAGATCGTGTTGTATGACATAAGCATTGGCGCGCGTGATGCCATTCCCGCTCATGCGTTGCCAGGCGCTCGACAGACTGTAACGATAGACATCGCCGCCGTCGCTGGGATCCACCGCGCCCAGGCGAGGTATCGCACCGCTGTTCACGGCGCGCAACGGGATCTGATCGGTGGCGTTCCACAGGCCACGATAGGCCATGGCGGTGACATTGAAGCGGTTCTGGTCGTCGCCCTGGCTGTAGCGCAGCACGGCGTTGAACCTGCGGTAATCGTCGGGATTGATCCACGGCCCATCCTTTGTATGCACTTCGGCTGCATATAGCAAATTGCCAGCGCCCAGCCGGGGAGAGTCGGCGAGCAGCAAGCGCCGGTAGCCCTGCTGGCCGATGCCGATACTGGAGATGCCCTGCGGCAGAGTGTCGAGATAGCCGATGTTGACGCTGCCCGCCGACGAAAAATCACCTTCCTCGGCGTAGTAAGGCCCCTTTTTGTATTGCAGACCGCTGGCCAGTTCCGGGATCAGGAAATTCAGGTCCGTCCACCCTTGGCCGTGGCCGTGGCTGCGTTGGTTGACCAGCATGCCATCGACGCTGGTGCGCAAATCCGTGCCATGATCGAGATTGATGCCGCGCACATAATACTGGCCCGCTTTGCCCTCGCCGCTGTGCTGAGTGGCGATCAGCCCCGGCACGGATTCCATCAGCTCGCTCTGACGGTATACGGTGCGCGCATCGAGCTGCTTCTTGAGCACCGTGCCCTGATTGGCCGAATCGGCAGTGCCGACCAGGTTCTCGGCGGAAGCTCTCACCTCCACCACGTCGAGCGTCGGTACGCCGGCGGCGTTGGTGATTAGCGGCGTCGTTACTCCCGATACAGCCAATGTGATGTTCGCTGCCCGCCTGATAGTACGGCGAATTCCCCGATGGTTGGTCATTGATGTTGTTCTCCTGATGGTATTGGAAAAGCGAGATTGTTGTATGACGAAAGATAAATTCTTCATACCCCAAAAGTCAAGGCTCGATTTTTTATTCAGGCCAGAATAGGAGTTTTATTGTTTGCCGTTTTGGCTCGGAAGCCGTAGGGGCGGATGTTTTGCCTCCGCCTGCGCTTACGCGTAGACTCCGACAAAACATCCGCCCCTACGGCTACGCGGGGGCACGTCAGCCATCGCTCGCTTACGCATCGCTTCCATGGCTTCTGGCAGGGACGCGCCTGAGCGAGACTTTGTTCAAGTTCTGGAGTAGTATTTTGACGGTATCGGGCTCGCAAGCTTGTTGGCCGACGCGCCCTTTAGCTATGCGTTGAAGCTGTAGAAAAACCTCTGAACAGGGAATTTTGATGAACACAGAAAAATTTCGACCTTCTGAGATGCCCTGTATTCAACGATCTCGCCCCATAGAGGGGGGTTGCTATTTGCTATCCCCTGATTTTTATTTCAGAGAGTTTTTCTGCAGTTTCGTTATGTATCTCAGAAGGTAGCCACAGGTCGCCATGCTTGAAATTAAAACCATCTTGCTCTTCTTGGTAACGGCCGTAGCCGAGATTGTCGGCTGCTACCTTCCCTACCTTTGGCTCACGCAAGGAAAAAGTGTGTGGCTTCTCGTCCCCGCAGGGCTGAGCCTCGCGGTTTTTGCGTGGCTTTTGTCGTTGCACCCCACTGCAGCAGGCCGTGTCTATGCCGCTTATGGTGGCGTTTACATCTTTGTGGCTATTCTTTGGCTCTGGGCAGTTGATGGCATAAGGCCCACAACCTGGGATCTAGTCGGGTCGTCTATAGCTCTTATAGGCATGTCAATCATCATGTTCGCGCCAAAAAATGCCTAAGGAATCTCTGATTAATTCAGAGGTTCCTTAGAACTCATCCGTAAATTATATTCACGTTGAGTGGCACCTTGCGGAAAGTGATGATAGCGACGGCAAGATGGTTGAGAGCGACAAAGCTGCGTTCGAGCTTCTCGTATCGCACGAGCAGCTTACGGAAACGGTTGAACCAGCTGTGACAGACTTCGACAA
>SBBG01000190.1 GCA_005240065.1 Gammaproteobacteria bacterium
AAAAATGGAGCGACGCTATGATGGACGTCTATTTCAAAAAAATCGCCACCGGACCTGAGCGCAGCGCTCAGAATTGGGTTTTTCTACAGCCTCGTTAGCGCCGGGAGAATATTTTTTGCTAAACTCAAGCCAATAATAAATCTTTCATTCGGGAGAAAACATCATGGCCACAGAGGCGGATCCGATTACAGGCAACTGGTACAAGCACCTTGATAAGGGTTATGAATTCAGGGTGGTGTCGGTGGACGAGGATGAGGGCATTGTCGAGATTCAGCACTTCGATGGCGATATCGAGGCGCTTGACATGGATAGCTGGTATGAAACGGATGTCGAACCGATCGAGCCGCCGGAAGACTGGACCGGCCCGATGGATGATATCGAACGGGACGACCTCGGTTACACCGAAACAGATATGGAAAAGGAGGACTGGACCGAGTCCCTCGATGAGCTGAGCGCCCGCGAGGAACGTGAGGAGGCGCGGCGGTGGATAGAGGAAGAGGAGTAGGAGCGGTTCTTCCTATTTCATCCCTGTGGCCAGCAGGAATTCGTGGGGTATCACCAGTCCTTCCGGCTTCATGAAGCCGCTGGCCAGTGCGGCGATTTCTTGCCGGATGGCTCCACGCTCTTTTTCGGCCAGGGCGTCGTACTGCATTTTCAGAATGTCGGATTGTTCTACGACATTCCAGTAGGCGTCGAAGGACGGGAAGCGGTAGTGGAAGGTATGGGCGCGGATGGCAAAGTTAGTGAATCCGGCTTGCCGCAGCAGATCCTCCAGCACGCCGGGCAGCCCCAGCGAAGTTACCTTGGCCAGCGGGGGATATTTCTCCGATGGCACCCTGTTCTTGAAAACCTGATAGGCCCAGCACAGTGTGGGCATGGTCTCGGGGGTGCTCCACACGACGATGCTGAAACGTCCGGCGGGCTTGAGGACACGGTGTATCTGCCGGAGTCCTTGCAGCGAATCTTCGAACAGCATTACGCCGAAGCGGCACATCACCTTGTCGAAGGCGTTATCGTTGAACGTCAGACTTTCCGCCGCCATGCAGTGAAAGTGGATGTGCGGCAGGTTTTCCTGTTCGACTTTTCTTTGCGCCACCCGCACCATTGGCTCGGCGGCGTCAGTGCCGGTGATGCGCACAGTGTCGCCCATGCGCCGCGCCAGGGTCAGCGCCGGTTCGCCGGTGCCGGAGGCGACATCCAGAACGGCGTCGCCCATCTGGGCATCGAGTGCTTTCAGCAGCGCCTCGCCGACCGGTGCAAGCTGCGGCAGCCATAAATCGAATTTTTCCGCGATGAGGCCCCAGTCGGGCTGGTTGTTTTTTGCCGTTTCCATCGACTCCCTATTTTCCATGTGTCGTTCCTAGCGCAGATAATTCGCGCTCCAGCAACGCGGGATCGCCCAGGTTCAATTCCACGAAACGCCGCAGATGCGCAACGCTGTCGAGGTCGATATGCGTGCAATGCAGGCCGATGTGTGTGTCATCGATATGTGCGACCTCGGCGTTCATGCTGATCAGCATATCGCCGCCGAGATGGATATGCAATGTGCATGACTCGCCAGTGGTGCCCATCCAGCCAGCAGGCCGTTCGAGCAACGCGCCGTTCAGGGACAGGTCGACAAGCGTGCTGCGCCATTGGCCGTTGGGACTCGACAATGCCGCTTCGGCGTCGAACGGAATGCGGCGGAAGTGGCGCCGCTCCTGTGGATGGTCAGAACTCATGTGATCCGCCTCATTAGGCTGCAAGCAGCTTTTCCAGAATCCTTTGATAGATATCGGATAGCACGTCGAGATCGTTAACACTGATACATTCGTTGAGCTTGTGTATCGTGGCGTTCACTGGTCCCAGCTCCACTACCTGGGCGCCAGTGGGCGCGATGAAGCGTCCGTCCGATGTGCCGCCGCTGGTGGACAGCTCGGCCTCGATGCCGGCGATTTCGCGGATGGCGGCGCGCGCGGCGTCGATAAGCTCGCCTTCCCGGGTCAAAAAGGGTTCACCGGAGAGATTCCATGCCAGCTCATACTTGAGGGCATGCCTGTTCAGTACGGCTTCGACGCGTTCACGAAGCTGCGTATATGTAACGGCTGTGGAGTAACGGAAGTTGAATAGCACCTGCAGATCGCCGGGGATGACGTTGTTCGCGCCGGTGCCGGCATGGACGTTCGAGATCTGGAAGGTGGTGGGTGGAAAATGGGTACTGCCCTCGTCCCAGCGGATGGCGCAGAGTTCGGCGAGCGCCGGGGCGAAGCGGTGCACCGGATTGTCGGCCAAGTGCGGATAGGCGACATGGCCCTGCACGCCGTGTACCGTGAGTGTGCCGCTCAGCGAACCACGCCGGCCGTTCTTGATGACATCGCCCACCTGGCCGGTGCTGGTCGGTTCACCCACCAGCGCCCAGTCGATACGCTCGCCGCGCGCACTGAGATGTTCCACCACTTTCACCGTTCCGTTGACGCTCGGGCCTTCTTCATCACTGGTGATGAGAAAGGCGATCGAGCCGTGATGGACGGGGTGAGCGGCAACGAAGCGTTCGCAGGCGGTGACCATGGCCGCCAGGCTGCCCTTCATGTCCGCCGCGCCCCGTCCATACAGATGGCCATCGCGTATCGTGGGTTCAAACGGCGGGCTATGCCATTGTTCCAGCGGCCCGGCAGGCACCACGTCGCTATGCCCGGCGAAGGCGAACAGCGGCCCGCTCGTGCCGCGTCTTGCCCAAAAGTTTTGCACCTCACCGAACGGCAACCGTTCGATGTTGAAGCCGATGGCGGCGAGACGTGCGATCATCGTCTCCTGGCAGCCGGCGTCTTCGGGCGTGACAGAGGGGCGGGAGATCAGGTCGATGGCGAGTTCCAGGGTAGAGGACATGTATCAGTCAATCTCATTGTTGTAGTTGGAAATCTCGATGAGGTTACCATCGGGATCACGTAGATAAACGGAAATGATGGCTCCGGTAGCGCCGGTGCGCGGCACAGGGCCGTCGATGATCGTAATATTATGTGAATCCAGATGAGCCATGACACTGGTCAGCGGCTCACGGGTAATGAAGCACAGATCCGCCGAACCGGGTGTTGGCCTGGAGGCTTTGGGTTCGAACTCCTTGCCTGCCTCGTGCAGGTTGATTTTTTGTCCGCCGAAGGCGAGTGCCTTTCTGCCGTTGCCGAAGGTGACCACTTCCATGCCCAATACCCGGCTGTAAAAATCGCAGCTCGCGGCAATGTCGCGCACGGTCAGGACGAGGTGATCGAGGCGGTCGATTCTCATCGGCCAAACAGCCTTTCGTAGTCTGTTACACCGAAGCCAAGATGCCGTGATGTGCCAACATCCAGCACCGGCCGTTTGATGACCGAGGGCTGGGCGAGCATCAAGCGAATCGCTCTGGCCTCGTCGAGATTTTCGCGGTCTGGCTCCGGCAGCCGCCGCCACGTTGTGCCGCGCCGGTTCAGCAGCGCCTCCCAACCGAGTTCCTTCACCCACTCCCGCAGCAATTGTTCGTCCAGACCGTTCTTACGGAAATCGTGAAATTGGTATGTGATGCCATGATCGTCCAGCCAGGCCAAGGCTTTTTTAACCGTATCGCAATTTTTGATGCCGTAAACCGTTGCCATGATTTTAATGTGCCGCAATGCTGAAAAAGCAATTGTATAATATCCGCGGCAAAGTAACGCAAAGTGGATGTCATGGCCGTTCAAAAAGTCTTGCGTATGGGTGACCCTCTGCTGTGGCAGGTGGCCGAACCCGTCACAAATTTCCACGATCCCGGGCTGCGCACATTGATCGACGACATGTTCGATACCATGGATGCCATGAACGGCGCCGGGCTGGCCGCGCCGCAGATCGGCGTGTCCCTGCGCGTGGTGATTTTCGGTATCGAGAGCAATCCGCGTTATCCGAACATCGAGCCGGTGCCGATGACGGTATTGATCAACCCGATTATCGAACCGTTGGGCGACGCGATGGTGGAAGGTTGGGAAGGGTGCCTGAGCGTACCCGGCATGCGCGGCCTGGTGCCGCGTTACAGTCATATCCGTTATTCAGGGTACGACCAGCATGGCACGCGCTTCGAGCGCGAAGTGCGCGACTTCCATGCCCGCGTGGTACAGCACGAATGCGATCACCTGGATGGCGTGCTCTACCCGATGCGCATCAGGGATATGCGCAATTTCGGGTTTCAGAAGGAATTGATGGGGGAGGAGACGGATGGGGAGTGATTTGGCGCAGATGCTCCAATGGTTCAGCTCTCCTCATAGGCCCTCATGAATGCCTCTCTGGAAATATTGGCCTGAGAACAGATCATCCTCAATGTTGATCCCTTGATGCGTGGGTGATTCGGTAGGGTGAGAGGCGTCCGGGAGCCGTCCGGATTCTCTCGCGTCATGGCGATATGCTCCCGTTCACGCACAACAACAAAACCAATTTTTTCCAGCGCCTTGATAACCCTCGATTTTGGCGCATCGACAGGAAATTTCTGCATCAAGCGGCATCCGCTTCTGCAATGAAGACCTCCAGCACGGGGGATTCAGGTTCGAAAGCCTCTTCACCGAAGGTTTCAATATGAAAGCGGATGGCGGATTTGATCTCGCTCAAAGCCTCTTCATAGGTATCGCCTTGGGCGACAACCACGCCTTTTAGCCCCAGCGGGTAGGCAAGGTAGCCATCAGCGTGTTTCTCAATTACCACTTTATAGGATGCCATGTATTGCTCCATATCTGACGTGACCATTTCTCCAAGCAAGTTTCGCGCCGAGAGCCACGGCTGTCAATCCCGGTTTTAGCAACATTCTCACCCCCCCCGCAACGTCTGCAATGGCGGCTGCCGCAAAATGAACCGCGTGCCGAGCAGTCCCGCCAGCCCCACGCCCAGCGCACCTCCGGTGAGTCCCGCCACCCACACCCAGGGATTGAACTCGAACGCCAGATGGAACAGCCGCGTGGCGAGCACATAACCCAGCAACGTGGCGGCGAAGGCGGCGACCAGGCCGGCGAGCAGGCCGAGAGTGGCGAATTCGGCGAACAGGCCGGTCAGCAGTTGTCCGCGCCGCGCGCCGAGTGTGCGCAGGATGGCGCTTTCGCGGATGCGCTCGTCGAGGGTAGACTGGATGGCGGCGTAGAGCACCAGCAGACCGGCGAGGAGGGTGAATAGAAACACATATTCGACGGCCAGGCTGACGCGCTCCATGATGAGGCGCACCTGGGCCATGATGGCGGCCACGTCGATGATGGTGACGTTGGGAAACGCCTTCACCAGTTTATTCATCGCTTCCGAGCGGTTCTGCGGCACGTAGAGACTGGTGATGTAACTGGCGGGATAGCCATCGAGCGCGCCGGGCGGGGCGAGCACGAAGAAGTTGGCACGCATCGAATCCCATTCCACCTTGCGCAGGCTGGTCACTTGGGCGTCGAATTCCGTTCCGCCGATGGTGAAGCGTAGCGTGTCTCCCAGTTTGATACCCAGCGTTTTGGCGAGCCCTTCCTCGATCGAAAAGACGCGCTTGCCGTGATCGGCTTCAGTCCACCATTTGCCGGCGACAATTTTGTTGTCCTCCTGCATCCGTGCCGCCCATGAGAGGTTGAACTCCCGTGCCACCAGGCGTTGCGCCTGTTCGTCGGCATAGCTGTCCGGGGAGACGGCCTTGTCGTTGATGGCGGTAAGCCGGCCACGGATCATGGGGAAGAGCGCCGGCTCGGCACCGTTTCCGCGCGAGAGAAAGGCGCGTATCGCCGGGAGTTGATCGGGCTGAATGTTGATGAGGAAACGGTTGGGCGCATCGGGAGGCAGGCTTTTTTGCCAGGTATCGAGCAGGTCACCGCGCACCAGGGTGAGCAGCAGCAGCGCCATGATGCCGACGCCGAAGCCGAGCACTTGCACTACGCTGCCTTGCGCGCGGCGCGTGATGTTGGCGATGCCGAAGCGCCAGGCCACGCCGCTGCGATCACGCAACAGCCGCAGCGCGCCGATCAGCGCCAGGGCGAATGCCGTGAGGCCAAGCAATGCCGCGGCAGTGCCGCCCAGCACATAGCCGCCGAGTTTGAGATCGCCAGCCTGCCACAGCATCAATGCCACGAGTGCCACAAAGCCGGAGCCATAGGCGCCGAGGCTGCGCGCCGGCGGTGGGCCCATGTCGCGCCGCAGCACACGCAGCGGCGGCACGCGCTTGAGATGCAGTAGCGGCGGCAGGGCGAAGCCG
>SBBG01000121.1 GCA_005240065.1 Gammaproteobacteria bacterium
CGATCACTTGCGGGCGTTCTTGTTGCGCGACCGTAATGACGCGCTCCACCTGCGTTTCGGCCAGCAGGCGCAAACGTTCGGCGACGGTATCGGTCACCAGTCCCAGCCGCCGCGCGCGCAGGCTCACTTGCTGCAATGATTCCTCGCCGGTCACGTAGAGCGTGGCCAGTCCGCCGTCCGCCAGCGCCACCAGGGTCTGCAACAGCAGCGTGGATTTGCCGATGCCGGGGTCGCCGCCGATCAGAATCACTGAGCCCTGCACTACCCCGCCGCCCAATACCCGGTCCAGCTCGGCAAAGCCGCTGGCCACCCGCTCTTCGACGATGCTTTCAATCACTGCCAGCGGCTGCGCCGCAGACTCGCCCGCATAGCCGGTGAAACGAGGGCTGCGCGGACCGGAAGATACGGGGACAGCCATCTCCACCAGGGTATTCCAGCCACCGCAATCCGTGCAGCGGCCCGCCCATTTCGGAGACTGGGCGCCGCATTCGGAGCAGGCGTAGAAGGTTTTGTCTTTGGCCATTGGTTAGCTCAAAAAATTTCGCCGGTGCGTGGGACGCACCTACACTTTCTGATAAACCTTTCTGCGGAACAGATCGTTGCGCCGGCTGACGAGGCGATCGAGAAACAGCAGGCCGTCGAGGTGATCGATTTCGTGCTGCACGGCCCGCGCTTCGTAACCTTCGCACTCATAACGCAGCGGCGCGCCAAAAATATCGACGGCTTCGACGACGATGCGTTCGGCGCGGATGACATTGCCAGTGTAATCTGGCACCGACATGCAGCCCTCACGCCCTACCGCATAGCCTTCCCATTCGATGATTTCGGGATTGACCAGCAGCATCCGGCCATTATGCTTGATCTTGGGCTTGACGGAGACATCGACGATGACAATGCGCTGGGTGCGTCCGACCTGCGGCGCGGCGATACCCACCCCTCCGGGGCCGGCGCGCATGGTTTCTTCGAGATCGGCGACAAAGGTACGCAGCTCGTCATCGAATTGTTCCACCGGCTGTGATATCTGCTCCAGGCGCTCGTCGGGGTAGGTGAGAACTTCCAGTATTGCCATAAAGGCCCTACCCGATCATGACGTCGATGGGTTCGATGTGAACCTGCATACCTTGCCCGTCCAGTACCGCCACCACGGCCTCCAGCGCGGCAATGCCCTGCCGAGCGCGGCCTTCGATCTGCATGATGTAGATCGGCTTGTCGGCGCTGCCCGCCACATTCGATTGCAGGTCGAGAATGTCCAGCCCCGCCTCGGCCAGCGCGCTCGTTACCTGCGCCACAATGCCGGCACGGTCGGCGCCGAACACGGCGATGCGCACATCCGGTGTTTCGTGGCGATGCAATTCGCCTTCGATTCTGTCCACATGCAGCTTCAAACCCAGCGACTCGGTGACCGGTGTGACGAGGTTTTCCAGCGAGTTGACAGTACCGCCATGCTGCACCATCAGCATCACCGTGAAGTTGCCGCCCAGCCGCGTCATTGATGCTTCGCCGAGATTGCACCCGCCTTCATAGAGAGCGGAGGTCACGCGCGCCACGATGCCGGGACGATCTTTGCCTACCACGGTCAACATGAACCAGCCATTTGGAGAGTTGGTCATTTTAAATCCTCAATGTAAAGTCGAGTGGACCGCATATATCACCACCACGCCCGCCGTGATCAGTGTCGCCTGCTGCACCGTCGCCGCCGGTTGTAAACGCTTGTGCAAACCAGGGATAAGGTCCGCCACAGCGATGTAGATGAAACTCGCCGCCGCCACCGCCAGCACATAGGGCAGCACCGCCTCGATGCTGGACAAGCTGAAATAGCCGAGCAGCGCGCCTATCACGGTCGTCATGCTCGCCAGTATATTGTATAGAAAGGCCTTGGCGCGGCTGAAGCCGCTGTGCAGCAGGACGGCGAAATCCCCCACTTCCTGCGGAATTTCGTGGGCTGCCACCGCCAGACTGGTGACGATACCCAGGTGCAGGTCGGTCAGAAACGCCGCCGCGATCAGCACGCCATCGACGAAGTTGTGAATGCCGTCGCCGATCAGGATCAGCGTCCCCGCCGCCCGGCCGTTATGAGCATCCCCATGGTCATGCCCAGGCGTATGCGCTTCGCAATGATCGGCATGGCAGTGCCGCCACAACACCATCTTCTCCAGCACGAAGAAACCCAGCAATCCCAACAACACCGCCAGGGTGATGGTGTGAAAATCATTGACCCCCGGTCCCGCCAGGGCGTGAGGCAGCAGCCCGAGAAACGCCGCGCCGAGCAGCGCTCCCACGGCGAAACTGACGAAATGCGGCATTGCCCGGACACGAAACGCCTCCGGTAACGCCAGAACCACGGAAGCGGCGAGCACGCTCAACACGCCGCCCAACAAGCTGAAGAGCATTATCCAGGCGAGAAGAGTCATCGGAGAAGCTTTCTGCGGAGAACAAGGCCGCCTATGATACCTTATCCCAACGTCATGGGCCGGTTTATCTCATCGGGGCGTTCAATTCCCCTCCAGCCAGATCAAACTGGCCATCCTTCCCGTCACCCCTTCACGGCGATAGGAATAAAAATACTCCGCCTCGGTAAAGGTGCATCGTTCACCGCCATAAACGGCCGTGACGCCCAGCCGCGCCAGGCGCAACCGTGCGAGCCCATAGATATCCGCCAGCCAGCGGCCACCGGGCGAAGGCTGGAAAGCCTGCTCGGCGGCGGGAGCGTGACCAACGAAGGCGGCACGCACCTCCGGCCCAACTTCGAAAGCGTTTGGACCGATGGCCGGACCGAGCCAGGCCAGGAGATCACCGGCCGGTGCGCCCATCACCGCCACGACCGCTTCGATCACACCCGCCGCCAGCCCGCGCCAACCCGCGTGCGCGGCGGCCACCATCGTTCCTGCGCGATCGCACAGCAGCACCGGCAAACAGTCGGCCGTCAACACAGCGCACACCACGCCGGGCTCGAAAGTGTAACTGGCATCCGCCGTATACCCTTGCGTCACACAGGCGGCGTCCGCCACCTGCGTGCCGTGAACCTGATCGAGCCAGCGCGGCATTCCCGGCAGCGCCAGTTGCCGCGCAACGCGCGCCCTGTTTTCCGCTACGGCCAATGGATCATCATTGACGTGATCGCCAAGATTGAGCCCGTCATACGGCGGCCGGCTGACACCGCCACAGCGTGTCGTCGTGCAGGCACGCACTTGCGGTGGTGCGGGCCAGTCCGGGATCAGCCAATCATTATTCATGAGACATCCTGTCTTCGCGCAGTATTCCAAGCAGGGCCGCCATGTCATCGGGCAATGGCACCTGCCACCCCATCCGCTCACCGCTTTCGGGATGAACCAAGCCCAGCCGCGCGGCGTGCAGTGCCTGGCGCTTGAAATGACGCAGGGTATCGGCCAGGCCCGCGCCGCTGTCGCGCGGAATGCGCAATCGCCCGCCATAGACTGGATCGCCCAGCAGCGGGTAATGGATATGTGCCATGTGGACGCGGATCTGATGGGTGCGCCCCGTTTCCAGACGCACCTTGACGTGGGTATGCGCACGGAAACGCTCCGCAACCCGGTAATGCGTCACCGCTTCCTTGCCGCTTGCGGTCACCGCCATGCGCTTGCGGTCCACCGGGTGCCGCCCGATCGGCGCATCCACCCTGCCACCGGCCGTCATCACCCCCACCGCCACCGCCTCGTATTCACGCTCGAAGGCACGCTCCTGAAGCTGCTCGACCAGGTGTGCCTGCGCCTTGAGGGTGCGCGCCACCACCAGCAGGCCGCTGGTATCCTTGTCCAGGCGATGCACGATGCCCGCGCGCGGCACATGGATCAGCTCCGGGGCGTGGTGCAGCAAGGCGTTGAGCATCGTGCCTTCGGGATTGCCGGCCGCCGGGTGCACCACCAGACCTGCGGACTTGTTGATCACCAGCAGTGCCTCGTCTTCATAAACCACCGTCAGCGGAATCGGCTGCGGCTGCGACGTGACCTCTTCCTCAAGCGCTGCCACTATCTCGACACGCTCCCCGCCGGAAACCTTATCCTTGGGGCGCCACTGACGGGCATCGACCATCACCTGCCCGTTGCGTATCCACTGCTGGAGACGCGCACGCGAATAGCCAGAAAACAGCTCGGCCAGCGCCTGATCGAGGCGCATGCCGGCCATTGCGAGGGGGATGAGGGAAGACAAGCGCTCGGTGACTGGCATTAATGACATGATATGGGGGGACAGCGGCCTATTCAAGCCGGTAGGGAACCGATTAGGCCAGAAGATAACCGGAAGAATATGGGGGAAAACCGCGAGACTCAAACCTGCGGCATGATGTGTTCAAGCAGCGTGCGCACCTTGTCCATGCCGGTCTTGATGCTGGCCTGGATATCTTCCATTTTGATGATGCCGCCATCGCCACGGCCGGCGGCCCAGTTGACGAGCACGGCGCAGGTGGCGTAGTGCAGGTCGAGTTCGCGCGCCAGCGCGGCTTCGGGCATGCCGGTCATGCCGACCATGGCGCAGCCGTCGCGTTCCATGCGGTTGATCTCGGCGGTGGTCTCCAGGCGCGGACCCTGGGTGGCGCCGTAGGTGCCGTCTTCACAGGCATCCAGGTGCGCCGAGCGGCAACCCTGGATCAGGAGCTGGCGCAGTTCTTCGTCGTAGGGGTTGGTGAAATCGACATGCGTGACCTGTACAAGACCATCCTCGAAGAAGGTATTTTTGCGCGACCAGGTGTAGTCGATGATCTGATCGGGGATGGCCAGCCGGCCCGGCGACATGTCGTCGCGGATGCCGCCCACCGCCGCCACGGCGATCACTTTTTTGACACCGGTACGTTGCAGTGACCAGATATTGGCGCGGTAATTGATTTTGTGCGGCGGGATGGTATGCCCGTAGCCGTGGCGGGCGAGAAACACCACTTCCTTGCCGTAGAGAATGCCGTGGGTCAGCGGACCGGAGGTTTCACCGTAGGGCGTGTGGACAACTTCACGCCGGGTAATTTCCAGACCTTTGAGGGAAGTCAGGCCGGTGCCGCCTATGATGGCTAATTCTGTCATATCTATTATGTTCTAGTCGGAGTGATTTTTCGCTACGGCATAAATACCCGGGGCGTTGCGATAATAGCCCTTGTAATCCATACCGTACCCAAATACATATCGGTCTTCCACGTCGAGCCCTTTAAATGTGGCTTGCAATCCGTTCTTTCGGTCATGCAATTTTTCGACCAGAACCGCGCTGTACACCTCGCTTGCGCCTTCCGCCTTGCAGTAATCGATGACGGCGGCGAGGGTCACACCCTCGTCGAGGATGTCATCGATCAGCAGCACAACGCGGTCTTCCAGGGAATGGGACGGTTTGACGACCCAGTGCAGCACGCCACCCTGGGTGGCGCCGCGGTAGCGTGTAGCATGGATGTAATCGAGTTGCAGTGGAAAATCGAGGCGCGGTAACAGTCCGCCGGCGGGGATCAGACCACCGTTCATGACGCAAAGCACGAGGGGATTCTTGTCCGCCAGCGTGGCCGTGATGTCTGCGGCCATGCAGTCGAGCGCGGCTTCGATTTCCTTCAAAGACCAGAGTCGATCCGCCTTGGCGTATACCGCCTTGGCCTCTTGCAGGGTGTCTTGTTTCATGGTTGCGGATTATAACAGGATTGTCACGGGATTATCTGGCATCGATCACGCCGCCGTTCGGCGTGGCCGGCAAGCGAGGAAACGTCTGCTTCGGAAACTGGCCGTTGAGGGTGTTGAGAAAAGCGACGATGTCCTGCACCTGCTGTTCACTGAGATCCTTGTTCAATTGCGTCTTGCCCATCACGCGCACCGCTTCGTCGAGTGTCTTGACCATGCCGTTGTGAAAGTACGGCGCCGTGAGTGCGATGTTGCGCAGCGTCATCACGCGCCACATGCGCCGGTCGGTTTCGATGCCGGTGACAGTGTAACGGCCGATATCGTCGGCGAGCCGATACTGCTTCTCATAAGCAGTGCCCGGATAATTGGGAAACAGCTCATAGAAACCCTCGCCCATCTTGAACGCCAGCCCCGGCACGGGACCCGCCATATTCACCCAGAAGTGGCAGGACACGCATTGCACCTTCTGAAATTCCTCCAGCCCGCGCCTGGCTTGGCCGGAAATGGCTTTCTTGTCGCCACGCAGGTAGCGGTCATAGGAACTGTCCGGCGTGATCAGGGTGCGCTCATAGGCGGCGATGGCCTTGGCGATATTGTCATAGCTGACCGGCTCGCTGCCACCGAACACCCGGGCGAATTGGCTGCGATAGCCGGGGATGGCGGCGATGCGCATCACCACCGCCTGTTCATCCGGCATACCCATTTCGCCGGGGCTCAGCAAATGACTCTTGACCTGCTCTTCCAGGCTGGGCGCGCGGCCATCACGGTATAACACGGTATTGAAGGCGGCATTCCAGATCGTCGGCGTGTTACGTGTGCCCATCTTGCCGTCGACCCCCACGGAAACCGCGCGCCCGTCATCGCCGCCGGCCAGGACATTGTGGCAGGTATTGCAGGAATGCGTGCCGGTGGACGACAAGCGCGGGTCGAAGTAGAGCTGCTGGCCCAGCGCCACTTTCGCGGCGGTCATGGGATTGCCGGCGGGAATCGGCGGCTGCTTCGGCAGCGGCTGCAAGGCGTTGAAGGGGGCCGCCACGGCGGGTAATGCGGCAAACAACATCCATCCGCCAGCGGCAAGCGCCGGCAGCATACGGCGTAGAAACTTCATGAATGTTCCTCAATATAACGAATGGCGCGGTGGCGCACCCTGTATTTTAACAAGCGGCGGCGAACACCTCGTGATACTGCCGCACTTGCTGGCATGTCAGCAGAAGCACCCCATGCCCGCCGCGCTCGAATTCCAGCCACAGAAAAGGTATTTCGGGAAAGCGCTGCGCCAGCGCGGTTTCGGCATTACCGACTTCGACGATCAGGATGCCTTCCGGCATGAGATGACCGGCGGCATCGCGCAGCAGGCGCAGCACGATGTCCAACCCTTCCTCGCCCGCCACCAGGGCCAGCTCCGGCTCATGGTGATATTCATCCGGCAGCGCTGTCATTTCGTGCATGGCCGCGTAGGGTGGATTGCTGATGATCACGTCATACCGGCGACCTTGCAGGGCGTTGAACAGATCGGACTCGACAAGATTCACCCGCCCTTCCATGCCGTGGCGCTCGACATTGATATTGGCCACGTCCAACGCGGCGGGCGAGATATCGGCCGCGTCCACCTCGGCCTCCGGGAAGGCATGGGCGCAAGCGATGGCGATGCAGCCGCTGCCGGTGCACAGATCGAGAATCCGCTCCACAGGGGCGTGATCCATCCACGGTGAAAATCGCGCCTCGATCAGCTCGGCGGTGGGCGAGCGCGGAATCAGCACACGCTCATCGACATAAAAGCTCAAGCCGGCGAACCACGCCTCATGCGTGAGGTACGGCGCGGGCAAGCGTTCGGCGACACGGCGTTGCAGCAGAGCGAACACCCGCTGTTTCTCCTTGCGCGTAAGCCTGGCCTGCATCAGCTCGGAAGGCAAGCCATGCGGCAGATGCAGGGCATGCAGCACCAAAGCGAGCGCTTCGTCCACGGCGTTATCGGTGCCGTGACCATAGAACAATCCCGTCTCATTGAAAAGGCTGGCTCCCCAGCGGACGAAATCACGCAGCGTATCAAGTTCTTCAACAGCCTCGAAATCCGAATCCATCTTCCAACGGTACCTTCTTTTATACAGCCACACATGATAACCGATTCATCCGCCTGCCATCCACAACAGGTGCTGCCGGGCTTATAATAAGATGGGTCGCAATCCGGAATGGATATCCCCAAAAATCATAATGACGAAGTTCATAAAAACTCTTCTGGTGGTGATATGCCTGACCGGCTCCGGCGCCGTTCTGGCGGCGGAAACAGTGGAAGTCGGCATCGATGGCGTAGAGGGTCGGGTGCTCGACAATGTCCGCGAGTTTCTCAGCATCGAGCAACAGAAGTCCGACCCGGATCTCAACGAAGCGCGCATACGCCGCCTGCATCGCAATGCTTCTGAAGAAATCAAGCAGGCGCTCGAACCCTTTGGCTATTATGACCCGTCGATCCGCGCCGAGCTGACACGGGAAAACGAGATATGGCGGGCCAATTATCACATCGACCCCGGGACACCGGTGCGGGTCGAAAACATTGACATACGGGTGATAGGAGAGGACGAGAAGGATGAGGAATTCCAAAAGCTGGCGAGGGATTTTCCCTTGCGCAAAGGCGATATATTGGAACATGGCCGTTACGAATCAGGCAAACGCGCCTTTCAGGCCCTCGCCGCCGAGCGTGGTTACCTGAATGCGCACCTGCCGCGACACGAAATCAAGGTGCGACTGGAGCAACACGCGGCTGATATCACCCTGCATTTCGATACCGGCCCGCGTTACCGTTTCGGAAAAATCACCTTCATTCAGCCCTCCGATCCGGAAAAATCGTACTATGACCCCGAATTTCTGGCGCGCTATAGCCTTTTCAAACCGGGCGATCCTTACTCCACCGCGCGCCTGTTCGAATTGCAAAATGCGCTCAGCGATAGCGATTACTTCGCCAGCGTCGAAGTCAAGACACGCCGCGACCAGATCCAGGATCGCGAGATCCCCGTCGAAGTGACGCTGGAACCACGCAACAAACACCGTTACCTCGCGGGTATCGGCTATGGCACGGACACCGGCGCGCGCGGCACCCTGGGATGGGAGAATCGCCACGTCACAGACTCCGGGCATCTCCTGCGAGCCGATCTCAGGCTCTCCGAAATCAAAAGCAATTTCATCGCCCGTTACAGAATTCCGACACGCAACCCGCGCACCGACCGCATCGAATTCATTTCAAGCTGGCTTTACAACAACCCCGTGACCAGCAAGAGCGAAACCTTGCTGGTCGGCGCCAGCCACACCGTTTTTCGCGGCAGCGGCTGGCTCGAAACGATGTACCTCAACTACCAGATGGAAAACTTCACCGTCGGCGATCAGAGTGGCCAGAGCAACATGCTACTGCCCGGCATCAGTTGGTCGCGTGTCGATGCCGACAGCCGTATCTATACCCGCCATGGCACGCGCCTGTTGCTGGACATCAAAGGCACCGATCCGCTGCTGGGCTCGAATACCCGGTTCTTGCAGGTCCGGGCACAAGGCAAGCTGATCCGGCCGCTGGGCGAAAAAGGCCGCGTTATTCTGCGCGGCGATGCCGGCGTCAGCTACGTCGGAGAATTCGCCAAGCTGCCCGCCTCACTGCGTTTCTTCACGGGCGGCGACCAGACCATCCGCGGTTATGGTTACAACACACTGGGGCCGATTGACCCGAGAACAGGCAAGGTCGTCGGCGGAGAACAGCTTCTGGTGGGCAGTGCCGAATACGAATACTCGTTGACCGAAAAATGGAGCGGCGCGGTTTTTTTCGATGTGGGAAATGCCCTGGATGACTGGCGCCAGAAATTCAAAAAGGGTACGGGGGTAGGTGCGCGCTGGAAAACGCCCATTGGCCTGGTCCGCGTCGATGTGGCCTGGGCGATAAGCGAACCCGGCGATCCCTGGAAGTTTCACCTGGTGATCGGTCCCGATCTATGAGCGATACGGAAAATCACCCCGAACAACCCGCGCCGGACGCCGCTGAAGAAGTGCGGCGGCGCAAGTGGCCGTGGATCCTGTTGCTGGCGATGCTGACCATCGGCCTCGCCGGTACGGCCGTTTTCATCGCCACCACCGAAACCGGGCTGAAATGGACCATCACGCTGATCGCCCGCAACATCCCCGGCAAGCTGGAAGTGGAGCGTGTCGAGGGCCGCTTGATCGACTCCATCGGCTTGCGCGGACTCCACTACAAGGCCGGCAGGATCACGCTGACGATCGACGATCTCAAGCTGCGCATCCAACCCGCCGCGCTCTTGTACGAGCAGTTGCACATCGAGGAATTGACCGTCACAGGATTGAATTACACCCAGATGAAAAGCCCCGAACCGCTCACCAGGCTGCCCGACATCCGGCTGCCGGTGAGCATCGCGCTGGACAAGGCCACGATCAGCAAAGCCACGGTCAACCTGCCGGACATGAAGTTTTCTCAACCCATCGACAAGATCACCCTGACCGCCAGCTTCAAACGCCAGCGGCTGCACATCGATAGCCTCACGGTGGAATCCTCCCTCGTTCACGCCAAAGCACAGGGCACGGTCAAACCGCAGGGTGATTACCCGCTGGAGGCACGTATCTCATGGGCCACTGAGGCAGGAAAATACGCCGCATTCAGCGCGGAAACGACGCTCAAGGGAAAGCTGCTCGACGAATTTGATTTCACCCAGAATATCACCGCCCCTTTCCAGGCCGGATTGCAGGGCACGATCAATGATCTGCTTACCGAAACACGATGGCGAGCCAGTCTCGACATACGCGAACTCAACCCGCGCGACATCGAGACACACTGGCCACAATTGCACATCGCCGGGAAAGTGCGCGCCGATGGCGACCGCAAACACGCCCATGCGCAAACCGCGCTGCGCCTCAAGAAAGATGGATATGCCGTGGACACGGATCTGCGCGCCCGTTATGCAGAGCAGAAAATACAGATTCAGGAACTGGCGCTTACCCTGCGGCAAGTTTCCGGGAAAAACCTTCCAGGCCGTCCGCCCCGCGTCACCGCGCAAGGCGAGGTACGCGGCGATTTGACCAAGGATCCTCAATTGAAAATGACGGGCGCCTGGAGCGCGCTGGCCTGGCCGCTGCCGGGAGATGCCATCATCGCCAGCGAGCAGGGAAAATTCAAACTCTCCGGCAAGCTCGATGACTATACGCTGGCGTTCGATGCCGCCGTGGCGGGGAAAAACATTCCGGCGGGGCAGTGGTCGATGGAAGGCCAGGGCGACCGCGCTCATTTGACCCTGGACAAGGTACACGCCGACCTCCTCGACGGCCAAATCACCGGACAAGGCGCGGTGACCTGGAAACCGCAATTAGCGTGGAATTTCGACCTCGAGGGCAACCAGCTCGACCCCGGCCGGCAATGGCCGCAATGGCCGGGTCGCCTCGCTCTTCAAACCACGCTCGGCGGGAAGCGGCGTGATGGACAGTCTCTCATCACCGTGAATGTCCAGAACCTCAGCGGACGGCTGCGCGAGATT
Source organism: Gammaproteobacteria bacterium (assembly GCA_005240065.1). Classification (GTDB taxonomy): domain Bacteria; phylum Pseudomonadota; class Gammaproteobacteria; family Ga007554; genus SBBG01. The sequence continues at coordinate 11,117 of SBBG01000121.1, forward strand.
CCGTTCGATAGCGCGACCGCGCAATTGAGCATAGGCAAGGGCGGCATCTATGAGCTGCCGCGCTTCGAAATCATCTCCGGCGCGACCAGACTGACGGCTTCGGGCCGTCTCAGCGATCAATGGGATCTGCGCTGGAAACTGGAAAGCCAGGATATCAAAGCTACCCTCGCCACGCAGAACATCAAGGCGGGCGGCAGACTGAACGGCAGCGGCAGGATTGAAGGTCCGTTGCGGACACCACGTATCATCGCCAGCATGAGCGGTAACGATCTGCATATCGACGAGCACCGCGCCAGTGATGTCACCATCAACGTCGATGTCGACCTGCAGGACAAACTGCCCTCCCGGCTACATCTGCGCGCCAAGGGATTACTCATCGGCAAGGAAACCATCGAGAGCATCATCGTCGATGGTAACGGACTCGCCACGCGCCATACATTGAACGCAACGCTCAAGGCAAAGCAAGAAGCGCTGAACTTGCGCGCCGAAGGCGGGTTCGAGCACCTCGGCGATACAAACATTACCTGGAATGGACAATTAACCCAGTCCGACATCCAGTCACGCGCCTTCGGTCCCTGGACCCTCGCCGTCCCCGGTCCGCTGACCGTCGCGCAGGAACATGCGCAACTTGGCCCCTGGTGCTGGAATCAGAGCGCGGCGAAGATCTGCGTTGACGCCAATCAGCAAGCCGCGGCAGGTTGGCAGTCTCACGCACAAGCCAACAACCTGCCCCTGCTCTGGTTCAAGCCGCTGCTTCCCGCGACCGCCACACTGGCCGGCACATTCGATGCCACGCTCAGCGCACGGCGCGCGCCGGACGGACTGCTCACGGGCGAGGGCAAATTCTCTCCCGCGCCCGGCACCGTCATCTATCCACTCGCCCCCGATCAGCAACTGGTACTGGCCTACACCGATGGCACACTGGAGGCCATGCTGGGGCCGGATACCTTGAGCACCCAAATCAAATTGACGTTGATCGATCGCGGCTACCTCGATGGTGCGCTCGCCCTGCCCCGCCCGGCGTTACCGGCGATACTAAAAAATCCCGCTTCCACCGCGACCCAGCTCAGCGGGCGGCTGAACGCCGAGGTCTATCAGCTTGATCTGCTGCCGGAACTGTTCCCCGGCGTGGAAAACACCCAAGGCAAAGTGAACGTCGCGCTCGCGGTCAATGGCACACCGGACAAACCCATCTTCAGCGGAGACGCGAAACTCGAACAAGGCACAGCGCTGGTGCCGCGCCTGGGACTGCGTCTGCGCGACATCAATATGCACGTGACGGGCAACGAAAACAGCCTTGCGCTCGACGGACAGGTCCGCTCCGGCGACGGCATGTTGCGCTTGAACGGCAAGGCGCAGCCCCAGGCGCAACAGGGATGGAACGCCGAGCTGGCGCTGAAGGGCGAAAATTTCGAGGCCATCAGGACAGGAGAAATCAAAGCCACCGCCTCGCCCGATTTGATTGTAACGATCGTAAAAAACAAGATCGACATCAGCGGCGACCTGCTCATCCCGCAAGCCACCCTCGAGCCGCGCGACCTCAGCGCCGCCGTGCGGCCCTCCGAAGACGTGATCATCGAAGACCGGAAGGAAGAAGAGGAACGCGCCAGCCGCTGGACGGTCAGCACCCTCATCGGCCTCAAGCTCGGCGACAGCGTCAGATTCAAGGGCTTCGGCCTGAGCGGACGCTTCACCGGCGATGTCGCGCTGGTGGACCTGCCGGGACAGCTCACCACCGCCCTGGGCGAGATCCGCATCGAAGAAGGCGGAGAATACCGTGCCGCCAATCAAACGCTCACGGTAAGAAAGGGGAGCAAACTGATATTCACCGGCGGCCCCATCAACAATCCCGGCGTGGATGCCCGCGCCGTGCGTCAGATCAGACAAAGCGGTCCATTGAGTTTGCCTGGGCAGATCGGGCAATTCAGCCCAACAGGCCAGATCACCGTCGGCTTCAACGTGCGCGGCACGCTGCAAAAACCGGTGCTGTCGGTGTTTTCAGACCCCGCCATGCCCGAGCAGGATGCCTTGTCTTACTTGCTACTAGGGCGCCCGATGGGTCAGGCATCTACCGCTGAAGGCCAGCAGCTCTTTGCCGCCGCAACAGGGCTGGGATTCGCCGGCGGCGAAGTCCTGGCACAAAAAATCGGCAAAACCTTCGGCATCCAAGACGTGCGTATCGAACCCGCCACAGCCACCCAAAAAGCGGCGCTCGTGCTCGGCACATATCTTTCGCCAAAACTCTACGTCAGCTACGGCGTCGGCGTCATTGATCGCGCCAGCACATTCCGCTTGCGCTATCAGCTCAGCCGCCGCTGGACTGTAGAAGGCGAAAGCGGTCTCTATGGCGGTGCGGATATCCTTTACAATCTCGAACGAAAGTGATGCGGTGAGCCGGCGAGAGCAAATCCATCACGCCGAAACAAAAATGACTCGTTGATCCCGCATTTGGTCTGGCTTATGATGCAAATGTCCAATCCATAAAGAACGATCATCATGCTGCGTCGCTGGCCCGTCATCGTTATCCTTTGGATTCTGCTGGCGCCACTAAGCGAGGCACAGCAACCGGATAGCGGTGGCATCGAACTGTTCGTCGCGGACGGACAATTGATGTCGCACCCGTTCCGCGTTTTCTTGACCCACGACATCACGCCCGAAATGCAACCCCGCCTGTCGTTACACGCCAGCCATACATTCTCGACTGCGCAGAAAGGCGAACGCGACGAAATCAAGCCGCTTGTCATCGCACGCAATCAGATCAGCACCGAAACCGTGGCCAGTCAAAAAATCCAGATGACGGGCACCTTGCTCTTGTTCGATTTGCAGAACTACCCGGTGCCGCCTTATAAAGGGATGATCCGTCTCACACCCATATTGACCTGGACGGAATCGACACCCGCCGGCCCGTTGCAGCGAACGGTGGTCGCCGCGCACGAAATCAACCTGGGCAATATCGGGGTCGCCGCCGCTTGGGCATTGGCCATCGTCGGCCTATTCGTCGCATTGATCGCCTTGCTCGCAAGGCGCACCGGTCATTCCATCATCACGTTTTTCTGTGGCAACGATGGGCGATTGTCGCTGTCGCGCACCCAAGTGGCATTGTGGACGCTGGCGATTGGTGTAGTCGTTGGTGGTTACGGTTTGTTGAAACTGGAAGTGCCGGACATCCCGGAAACACTTGTCGTACTGATGGGAATGTCTCTGGCCACGGGCGGCATTAGTTACGTCAAAGGAGACAGAAAAGTGCCAGCCAGCGCCCAAGCGCTACAAACCGCTCCAGCATCGGCGATAAAACCGCGCTTTTGTGACCTTGTTTGCGCTGTTGATGAAAACGGCCAGGAACATCTGTCGCTGGCCCGGGCACAGATGCTGTTCTGGACCGGACTGACCGTGGTGCTGTTCATGATCAAGAGCGTCCTTGACGGCGTGCTATGGGACGTGCCATGGGAAATGGTCGCCCTGATGGGCATGAGTCAGGCGGCCTATCTCTCTCCGAAGCTGGTACCACAGCAGTAGCGGACCTATGGTTGATCCGGGGTCACGAACAAGATGATCCTCAAGAGCGCCTCTAAAAATTCCGAGCTATATATCGGCATCGACCTTGGCACCTCTGGCTGCCGGGCCGTCGCCATCGACACCGGCAAAAAGATCCGGGGACGCAACACCGTTATTCTCCCTGTGCCGTTACGGCAGGGGAATGCGGTAGAGCAAGACCCGCAATTATGGTGGCAGGCGGTGCGGCAGGCGCTAAGCGGTTTGTTGGCGACCCTGGCGTCACAACAGGTACGTGCCATGGCAGTGGACGGCACTTCCGCGACCTTGCTCGTCACCGATGTGGAAGGTATCCCTCTGAAACCTGCGCTGATGTATAACGACGCACGCGCCAGCGGTGAAGCAGGACATATCGCAGCCGCCGCCCCGCCGGACAGCGGCGCACATGGCGCAAGCTCGGCCTTGGCCAAGCTGCTCTGGTTGCAACAACAACCCGGCATGGCGCACGCCGCTCACGCCCTGCACCAAGCCGACTGGATAGCCGGCAAGCTGAGCGGAGGGTTCGGCGTAAGCGACGAAAACAATTGCCTGAAGCTCGGCTATGATGTCGCGCAAAGAAGTTGGCCAACCTGGCTGGACAAACTGGGCGTGCGCCGCGCGCTATTGCCGCGGGTCGTACCAGCGGGCGCCACGATCGGCATCGTGACAAGCGAGATCAGCCGCGAATTCGGCTTGCCACCGGATACCCGCGTCGTGACCGGTGCCACCGACAGCATCGCCGCCTTCCTTGCCACCGGCGCGCGCCAGCCAGGAGAGGCTGTTACCGCTCTGGGTTCGACGCTGGCGATCAAAATCGTCTCGCCACACCCGGTGTCCGCTCCCGCCTGGGGCGTCTACAGCCACCGTCTGGGCAATCTGTGGCTGGCGGGCGGGGCCTCGAACAGTGGCGGCGCGGTGCTGCGCCAGTATTTCGATCAGGCCCGGCTTGAAGCGATGACGCCCGCGCTCGATCCCGAAC
>SBBG01000234.1 GCA_005240065.1 Gammaproteobacteria bacterium
CGCTCGGCGCGCGACACCAAGTCGATCATGCGCTCATAGGAAATCCGCGCCGTTTCACCGAAAGAAAATATGCCGTGATTCATCAGCACCATGCCGATGGTGTTGCCATGCGCCTGTTTCGCAAACTCGATGGCGCACAGCCGCGCCAGGTCGAAACCCGGCATGATGTAAGGAATGATGACCACGCTGTCGCCGTAAATCGCCTTGATGCGCTCCAGCCCGCCTTCTGTGTTGGTGATGGTCACCACGGCATCGGCATGGGTGTGATCCACATACTTGTAGGGAAGGATGGCGTGGAGGATGGTTTCGACCGAGGGCGTGGGCGCGGAGGCGCGCGTCATGTGCGTCACCAGCTCGTTGACCATCCGTGGATCGGAGAGGGTTTCGAGCCGGGAGAGCGCGATCATGTGATTGAGGCGTACCGGCGAAAAACCCGCCGCCTCGATGGTCTCCAGATCCCAGCCGCTGCCCTTTACATATAGAAGGGTCTCGTCCTGGCCGAGGATATTCTTTTCGGTGATCTTCACCGAGGTATTGCCGCCGCCGTGCAACACCAGCGATGGTTCGCGCCCCAGCAGGCGCGAAGTATAAACGCGCAGCCCCAAATCGCCCGGATATCGGGCGGCTTCTTCGTCATTCCACAGGCTTTGCATGATCTCCCCCCACGATACGGTTTTGGATGACCATATTGTAAGGGAAACCCAATACAACGTCGCGCATCACGCGACGCGAATATGACTACACCCTGAACTGGCTCACCAACGATTGCAACTGCGCCGCAAGGCTGGAGAGCTCCGTGCCCGCCTGGGACATTTGCTGCGTCGCCAGCGTGGTCTGTTCGGCAACCTGGCTGATGTTCACGATATTGCGATTGATCTCTTCGGAAACCGCCCGCTGCTCTTCGGCGGCGGTGGAGATTTCCGTATTCATATTGGCGATGGCGGCGACCGCATCGGTGATGCCGACCAGCGAGGCGCCGGCCTTACCGGCTTGATCCACGCTGGCGGAGGTGCGGCTGCGCCCCTGTTCCATCACCTGCACCGCCTCGCGACTGCCCGCCTGGAGACGTTCGATCATCACGCGAATCTCCTGGGTGGACTCCTGGGTGCGGTTGGCCAGGGTGCGCACCTCATCGGCCACCACAGCGAAACCGCGCCCCTGCTCTCCGGCGCGCGCCGCTTCAATGGCCGCGTTCAACGCCAGCAAATTGGTCTGTTCGGCGATACTTCTGATAACATTCACCACCGTGCCGATATTGCCGCTCTCCGACTCAAGCTTGTGAATGACCTCCGCGGTCGCATCCACTTCCCTGGCAAGATCCTTGATGACCGTCACGGTTTGATCGACTACCTGCTTGCCGGTGTGCGCCTCCTGCCGGGCACGCTGCGCCGCTTCGGAAGCCAATCTGGCATTGCGCGCCACCTCTTGCGAAGTCGCGCTCATTTCATTGGTGGCCGCGGCCACCTGCTCCGTCTCCGCCTGCTGGCGCTGCACGCCAAGACCCGTTTCGTCCGTGATCACGGACATCTGCTCGGCCGCTGCCGCCAGTTGCGCGGTGGCAGCGTTGATCTGCTGGATCATGGCATGGAATTTTTCCAGCATCGTCTTCAGGGCGGCGAGCAATTTCCCGGTTTCGTCTGCGGATGTCACCTCGACGCGGGAAGTGAGATCGCCAGCCGCGATGCTTTGCATCGTCGCAATGGCCGTTTGCAACGGCTTGAAAGAGCGGTTCAGATACCAGTACAGCCCCGCCACCGCCACGCCGATCACCACGATGGCGATCAAATAGGACAAGATATTGATGCTGTTCTGGTTAGCATAGCTTTCGGTGCGATCCTGAACGCTCACCAGATTGGCCAACGGGGCACCCGAAGCGTCGGTGACCGGCAGGGCGACCACTGAATACACTTTGTCATCGAGCTTGGCGGTCGTCAGGGATTTTTCGCCCACCTTGGGCAACTCCAGAGCGAGACTGGATTGCAGCTTGTCATCCGTGACGAGCTCGGCCTTGCCCGCCGCATCGAAGATGAAAACATCCGAGCCGTCGTTCTGCTTCAGGTCGTTGATCGCTGCTTGCAAATCATTGGCGAACACGCCGACGCCAGCCGCCGCGCCCTGCGCATAGAGGGGGAAAGCCACCACGACGAGCAAGCGGCCGTCGTCATCCCGTTCGACACCACGCTTGACCTTGCCCTCGCGCAAGGCATCCTGCACCAATGCCTTGCGCGTCTTGCCGGAAAAGGCATTCGGCGCCGAGAACACCACCTCGCCACTGGCATTGATGATCTGAAGCCTGGACAGCACCTTTGACGTGCTGAGCCGGTTGTAGGTGCTGGTGACATTGTCGGCCACCGCCTGGGTGTTGCCCTCCTGGAGGGCGGCCAGCGTATCCCGGTCGCGGCTCAAGGTCGCGGTATTTGTCTCCATCTGCTCCAACTGGCTGGCGACAATCTTGCTCCAGAGCACACTCTTGCCCGTGATGGTCGCATCACTGAAGCGCTGCTCGACCTCGTTCTGCGACATTCTTCCGGCCACGATCTGCGCGATCACAGCCAGCAACAGGGCGCTCACCGCCACCAGGATAATACGCGTCTTCAGTGTCATGGCATGGCCTTCCTTCCGGGCATGAACGACCTGTTCCCTTTATTCCACCGGATATCCGGCATCCTGCCAGGCGGGGAAACCGTCACGGAAGTAGTAAACCTTGGCGAACCCCCAACCCACCGCTTGCTCGGCGGCCTCGGAGCTGCGCAGGCATTTTTCGCCGTTGCAGTACATCACCACCTCCTGGTCCTTTTTGACCTTGGCGCCCAACGTGTCCTTGGTGAAAGCGCCTTTTTTGATGTCCATGTGCATGGCGCCCGGAATGCGCCCGGCATCCCAATCCTTGTCGTTGCGCGTATCGACAAACGCCACCTTCTTGTCGAACAACGCCTTGGCCTTGGCAGCATCGACGGTCTTGGCACCGTTGACGGTCATGGGCGATATCTTGTCGGCGGCGAACGTCATGGGAGCGGCGAACGCCAAAACAAGCACCGGGATAAGTAGCTTTTTGTATTTCATCAGAGAATTTCCTTTGTACTGAACAGGGTATTTTCCGATCGCGCAACGATCGATCATCCATGCTATCGGCGGCCAGTAAAAAAATTAACGACAAGATCAACATCATTGATTGTTGTATAATTTCGAAATGGCAACAGGTAACCGGAATTTGCACCGCGAGCCCCACTCTTTGGCCGGAACCGAAGGCCAGCCCCTCGCCGACCGCATGCGCCCCGCGCGGCTGGAAGACTTCTCCGGCCAGCCCCATCTGCTCGGCCCCGGCAAACCGCTGCGTCTGGCGATCGAATCCGGCCGTTTGCACTCGATGGTATTCTGGGGACCGCCGGGGACGGGCAAGACCACCTTGGCGCGGCTGATCGCGCAACGCGCCGAGGCGCAGTTTCTCACCCTGTCCGCCGTGCTCGCCGGCGTCAAGGAAATCCGCGCCGCTGTCGACAAGGCCAAGCAGGCGCGCCTGGAGCACGGCCAGGGGACGGTGCTGTTCGTCGACGAGGTGCACCGCTTCAACAAGGCGCAGCAGGACGCCTTTCTTCCCTATGTGGAAGACGGCACTTTCGTCTTCATCGGCGCCACCAC
>SBBG01000010.1 GCA_005240065.1 Gammaproteobacteria bacterium
ACGCAGGGCACCAGCAATCCCGTGGGCCTGACCAACTTCACCAACGGCACCGCCGGATCGAGCATCGCCGAAATCGGCGGCGCGATCGCCAGAAACGTCCCGCCCGCGCTCGGACCCGGCATGACCTTTGGCCTGGGCAAATTTGCCAGTGATGGTTTCAGTTTCGCCGCCCTGATAAGAGCGCTGCAATCCGACGGCTCGTCCAACGTGCTGTCCACGCCCACGCTGGTGACGATGGATAATTCCGATGCCGATATCGTGGTAGGCCAGAACGTGCCGTTCATCACCGGTGCGTTCGCCACGCCGGTGGCGGGTGCGGGTGCGACGCCGGTCAACCCCTTCCAAACCATCCAGCGCCAGAATGTCGGCCTGACGCTCAAGGTCAAACCTCAGATCAACGAAGGCAATGCCATCAAAATGGACATCGAACAGAAGGTCGACAGTCTCAGCACCAGCGCGGTGCGCGGCGCGGCCGATCTGATCACCAACACCCGCTCCATCAAGACCAGCGTGATGGTCGATGATGGCAAAGTGGTGGTGCTGGGCGGCCTGATCACCGAGGACATGAAGGAAAACGTGCAGAAGGTGCCGCTACTCGGCGACCTCCCGCTCATCGGCAACCTGTTTCGCTACAAGCGCAACTCCAAGGACAAAACCAATCTGATGGTGTTTCTACACCCGGTGATCATGCGCGACGGCGAGCTGGCCGAACGCATGACCAGCGGCAAATACAATTTCATTCGCGCCACACAGATCGACGCCAAACTCAAGGATCGGGGACTGTTGCGCAATGAGCAGTTGCCCATGCTGCCGCCGATGGATGAACTGATGAAATTGCCGCCGCCCTTTGAAGCGGGTGGCGGCCAGATGACTACGCCTGATGGACGCGCTAACTGACACTGTCGTTTCACCGTCCGCTCCGCCTGCGGCTGCGGCCGGCAGGCGGCCGCCGTTCACCTTCGCCAAACGCCACGGCGTGCTGGTGGCGGACTGGCACGATGGCCAGGCCATCGTGCTGTGCCGGCCGGACGCCACGGCGTCGGGCTTGACCGAGCTGCGGCGGTTTCTGCTCGCGCCGCTCAAGCTGCGGCAGGTCAGCGCCGCGGAATTCGATGCGGTGCTCGCCCAGAGTTACGAGCATGGCTCGGCAGAGGCGATGGAAATGATGGGTGAGCTGGGCGAAGATGCCGATCTGTTCAGCGTCGCCCGGCAGCTCGCCGAGCCGGAAGACCTGATGGAAGCCGAGGACGATGCACCGATCATTCGCCTCATCAATGCCCTGCTTACCGAAGCGGTCAAGGAAAATGCCTCCGACATCCACATCGAACCCTTCGAGAATCGCCTGGTGGTGCGTTTTCGCGTCGACGGCGTGCTGCGCGAGGTGCTGGAACCCAAGCGCGGCCTCGCCCCGCTGGTCGCGGCGCGCATCAAGGTGATGGCCAAGCTCGACATCGCCGAGAAGCGCCTGCCGCAGGACGGCCGCATCTCGCTGCGCGTGGCGGGTCGCCCGGTCGATGTGCGCGTCTCCACTCTGCCCTCCGGCCATGGCGAGCGGGTGGTGATGCGTCTGCTCGACAAGCAGGCCGGGCGGCTCAACCTCGAACAGCTCGGCATGCCCTCCGGCATGCTGACGGTGATGCACCGCATCATCGAAAGGCCGCACGGCATCATCCTCGTCACCGGCCCCACCGGCTCGGGCAAAACCACCACGCTCTACGCCGCGCTGACGCGCCTCAACGACAAGAAGCGCAACATCATGACGGTGGAAGACCCCATCGAATACTTCCTCGACGGCGTGGGGCAGACCCAGGTCAACACCAAGGTCGACATGACCTTCGCCCGCGGCCTGCGCGCCATTCTGCGCCAGGATCCGGACATCGTCATGGTCGGCGAAATCCGCGATCTGGAAACCGCCGAGATCGCCGTGCAGGCGAGCCTCACCGGCCATCTGGTGTTGTCCACGCTGCACACCAACACCGCCGTGGGCGCGGTGACCCGCTTGCGCGACATGGGTGTGGAACCTTTCCTGCTTTCCTCCAGTCTCATTGGCGTACTGGCGCAACGTTTGGTGCGCCTGCTTTGTACACATTGCAAAAAGCCGGTCGCCGCCACCGCCGCCGATTGCAAAATGTTCGGCCTGCCGCCGGAAAATCCGCCCGTCATCTATCAGCCCACCGGCTGCGAGCAATGCAATTTCCTCGGTTATCGCGGCCGCACCGGCATCTACGAAGTCATCGAAGTGGATAACCGCCTGCGCACTTTGATCCACGAGGGTGCGGGCGAGCAGGACATGGAAGCCTATGCCCGCACCCTCACCCCCAGCATCCGCCACGACGGCCTGCGCCGCGTGCTTGCCGGAGACACCACGCTGGAAGAGGTGCTGCGCGTGACGAGAGAAGATTGAGCGGAAAGAGAAAAGTTTCGTAGGGTGCGTCTCACGCACCGAACGGATGGTGCGCACGGCGCACCCTACATGCAGAGGAAAGAGAAAAGAAAAAAGAGATAAAGTATTAGGTATTGTTTCCTTAACTTTGCTCTTTTCTCTGTTCCCTTTTCTCTGTCTCTAAAAATGGCCGCATTTGAATTCACCGCGCTGGATGCCGCGGGCCGCGAGCGCAAAGGTGTGCTGGAGGGCGACACGCCGCGCCAGGTGCGCCAGCAGTTGCGCGAGCAGGGGCTGGCGCCGCTGTCCGTGGCCGAGGTGCGGGCGCGCGAAGAGCGCCGCGCGACGTCCAAACTCTCGTTCGGGCGCCGCATCAGCGCCACCGATCTGGCCTTGATCACGCGCCAGTTCGCCACGTTGGCGCGTTCCGGCCTGCCCATCGAAGAAGCATTGCAGGCGGTGTCGCGGCAGACCGAGAAACCCCGTCTCGCCAGCATGCTGATGGGGGTGCGCGCGCGGGTGATGGAAGGCCATGCCCTGGCGACGGCGATGCGCGACTTCCCGCATATCTTCTCCGATCTGTACCGCGCCACGGTGGCGGCGGGCGAGCAGTCGGGCTATCTCGATGTGGTGCTGGAGCGGCTTGCCGATTACACCGAGGCACGGCAGGCGCTGCGGCAGAAGATCATGCTGGCGCTGCTTTATCCGGTGCTGGTGACGCTGGTGGCGTTGCTGGTGGTGACGGCGCTGCTGGCCTACGTCGTGCCCCAGGTGGTGCAGGTATTCCAGAACATCGGCCAGCAATTGCCGATCCTGACGCGCATGCTGATCGCCCTGAGCGGTTTCGTACGCGATTATGGCCTGGCGATGGCGGTCATCCTCGCGGCGCTGGGCTGGATGATGCGAACGATGCTGCGCCGCGCCGGCCCACGGCGGCGTTTCCATCAGTTCCTGCTGAAGCTGCCGCTGGTGGCCCGCCTCGTGCGCAGCATGAACACGGCGCGCTTCATGCGCACCTTCAGCATCCTCTCCGCGAGCGGCGTGCCGGTGATCGAGGCGATGCGCATCTCGGCGGGAGTGATGTCGAATGTGCCGATGCGCGAAGCGGTGGAAGAAGCGGCCAGGCGGGTGCGCGAGGGCGCGAGCCTCAACAAATCGCTGGAACGCAGCGGCTATTTCCCGCCCATCGCCATTCACCTCGTCGCCAGCGGCGAGGCCAGCGGTAACCTGGAAAACATGCTGGAACGCGCCGCGGTGAGCCAGGAACGCGAAATCGAGACCCTGCTGGCCGCCATCCTGGGACTCTTCGAGCCGCTGCTGATCGTAGTCATGGGCGGCATGGTGCTGCTGATCGTGCTCGCCATCCTGCTGCCGATTTTTGACTTGAATCAGTTGGTGAAATGAAAGTGGCGAGTAGCAAGTAACGAGGCAAGAAATGATATAGTGTGGATCACTCACTAGCCATGCGGCTTATGGTTTATGACTCTTCGATTTGTCCTTAAGTTTACGTAAAGTGAATCCTATGAAACCGAAAACTCGCCACTCACCACTCGCCACTCGCCACTTGTCGAACGGCTTCACCCTCATCGAAGTGATGATCGTCGTCATCATCCTCGGCATCCTGGCCGCCTTCGTCGTGCCGCGCATCATGGACCGCCCCGACGAGGCGCGTATCGTCAAAGCCAAGCAGGACATCCGCACGCTGATGAGCGCGCTGAATCTCTATCGCCTGGACAACCTCAACTACCCGACCACCGATCAAGGTCTCGACGCCCTGGTGAAAAAACCCGCCGATGCCAAGAACTGGAAGCAGGGCGGCTATATCGACCGCCTGCCCAACGACCCCTGGGGCAAACCCTATCAATATCTGCGCCCCGGCACACGCGGCGAAGTCGACGTTTTCACCTTGGGCGCCGACGGCCAGCCTGGTGGTGAGGGCAAGGATGCGGATATCGGCAATTGGAATCTTGATTGAGCTGGGGAAACTAAAACCGCGTTGGAAACATCCCTCCGGGACGCCGTCGTGTAGTAACTTGTTGGAATGGAACAACCATTCCGCCTCGTTACGCCGCCCTGCACCGTAAAAACCGCACACTCCACCTCATCCAACTGCCGTTTCTAGTTGTACTGTGTCACAAAGCGATCAAGGGATGCAGTGCAAGGCAACATCGGGCGAAAAAGCGGAGTTTACATGTAATAAATGAGCATTTTGAGCCCGATTTTAACGCCGCAATGCGCCCTTCAGCGCTTTATGACACAGCAGAGGTAAGGAAGCGCCGCTTTAGTCCCCTTTCCCCGCATGCGGGGAGAGGGTTCGGGTGAGGGGCGCCGCAACCCGCCCTGCTTCTCAATCAATAAAGCATCCCCAGCATCGCCGCCCGGATCGCCGCCGCGGTTTTGTTGGAGGCATTCAATTTGGTGAGCGTGCTGTTGATGTGGAAATTGACGGTACGCTCCGAGATTCCGAGAATTTCGGAAACCTCGCTTGAAGTTTTGCCTTCCGCCGTCCACCGCAACACCTCCACTTCGCGGCTTGATAATGTAACCTCGACCTCCGGCATCAATCTCGCTGTCAAGCACCGCGACATGCCGAGATGGCCACCTGTGTCAGCCAGGTCAGCTTGAAGTCCTTATCCCGCATTTCCCCCGCGGATAGCGGGTCATCCGACCGCGCCAGCGTCAACATCCCTCCGACGCTGTTCGCATCGCGGCTGGATTGCGCCCAGCCAAAGCGCAACCCGAACGATTGCGCATCTTCCCACAACTCGCGCGCGGATGCGAATGTGTCATCAGACCAGAGAATGGGTAGAAGGGAGCGCATGCCATGCCGCGCCGTCGGATCAACGGCGAGATAATTTTTCTGCTGGTAGCGGGCCTGCCACGCCCCCGGATAGTTACTGAATATCATGGTTTTCGGGTTCGAGACCGGAAGCGGCATGCGCAGACCATAGGCGCAGAAATCGAAGTCGAGATCATGCGCCAGCGCGACCAGCTCCGGGAAGAGCTTCCGCTCATCGTCCGCCGCCAGCAACGCTTGTATTTGATCCTCTTGCCAAACCTTCACAAGCTCCCTCCCTGGATGTTCCGCCCCATGGAATCCGGGTTGTAACCTGCCTGTCACATTTGACACTACCCAAACATGGCGATGTCGTGTAGCGTATCCATCCTCATAAACGCAATCGAGAAACGGACATGATCACTCTGGACAGGCCCGGCAACGGGAATCAGGATAGGCGTGAGGCGCAAGGCATTGCCCGAATCCCCATGATAACACTATCCCATGATGGTTATGTGCGTCTCACGCCTGAGTGCTTTATGCAGGTGAGACTGGCCCATCTGCACTCCGGCGTGGACGGGGACAGGCCTCCGATTTTAACAGAAGGCGCAACGCTGTCTTCGATCACGGGTTACACAGAGTGGATCAGCGCGACACGGCCTGCCATTACGATCGGATGGGATTGGCAGATGACCGCCCGTGATGGACAGATCCAACTCATCCCCTTGGGCTATCCCCGCAGCAACCTGATGCTGATTGATGAGCACGGCAACGACCTCGGCCCTTCGGCAACGGAAGCGTTGCTGCGATCCTGGGTAGGTTCCTTCGAGTGGCAGCCCTCCGTGCACAAGGCATTACATCCGTAGATCCCCCTGTACCCCTGTCAAGTTTGACAGTTGTTTGAAATCGAATAAACGGGTGAAATCTCACTACGTTTTTTAAGGAACCTCTTACATGGACACCGCCCGTTTGCCAAGTGAATAGCGATAACGAAAAGAATCGATTGCAGTCTTACATCCGGCCTGTTTGTGGA
>SBBG01000208.1 GCA_005240065.1 Gammaproteobacteria bacterium
ACGAGCCATTTGGCATCGTGGTGCTGGAGGCGATGGCGCGCGGCAAGACCATCATTTCCACTAAAACCCAAGGGCCGGTCGAGGTGCTCGACGAGACGACCGCCTATTTCGCGGAAATTGGCGATGCCGCATCGCTGGCGCAAGCGATGCTGGCGGCGTTGCGAGATCCGGGGAAAAGGATGAGCAAGGCTACGGCGGTACTGGCGTGTTTCCGCGATCATTATGCCGAAGATGTCGTCGTGCCGCGCTTTATCGACCTTTACCGGCGGCTCGCATAACCTCCCAGCCGTGCCGCAGCCAGCGCCCAGCCTGCCGCCAGCCACAGCAGCGCGCCGTTCCAGTTGGAAAAAAAGCTGCCGGTGGCGGCAAGCGGCCAGAGTTGGAGGATGACCGCGATGACCGGCCCCGCCATCCAGGCGCGATTGTCGCCGATGACCTTCCACGCCGACCAAAGCCCTCGGCCGAGCGCGGCGATCATCATGACGAAGAGTATCAGCCCCGGTATGCCCGCTTCACTGAACCACTCCAGATAGGTATTGTGGGGGTGGGTGGCGCAACGCAGATCCTGCTCGGAAGGAGGAACGGTTTTTGTGGCATCGGCGGGAAGCGCGATTTTCGGGTTGTCGCAGACGATGCGAAAGTTTCTCATGCCGACGCCGGTTATGGGGCGTTCACCGCCGAGTTGAATCGCGTTGCGCCAAAGCACGCCATAAGGGGTATGGCTGAAATTGGTGATGGTTTCGGCGGTGGACATGAACTGCCGCTGCATCATCTGTTTGTCAACGGCCGCGACCACGCCAATGCCGATCAGCGCCAGCGCCAGCACGCCACCGATGGCGGCACGCAGCACGCCCTTTTGCAGCACTGCGGCCAATACCAGGCCAAATATCATGAGAATGAGCGCCATGCGCTCGCCACTCACGAACACCGCACCGATCATCACAACAGCCGCACCCGCCGTCAACCACACCGGCCACCCCTTCCCTCGCGCCCGTAACTGCCAGAAAGCGAAACCGAGCGCCACCGGGAAAAAGAGCTTGGTGATATAGATTCCGACGCGCAGGTCGTCGAAGGGACCGGTCAGGCGGTCCCCTACACGCTGATGGCCGAAAATGTCGGCACCGGTGAAATACTGCAACCAGGCATCGAGCGCCGCGAACAGCAGCATCGCCATGCCGGCGGCGATGAGCCGGCGTATCCATGTCTCGTCAAGCACCCACGCCCCGAGCGCCGCAGCGAAGAGCAGGAAACGTATCCATGTCGCGGCCTGGCCGTAAGATGCCACGACATCGAAGGCGGCGGCGCTGATCAGCAACGTCCACACCCAGAGCACGAGCCCGATGCGGTACCAGCCGGCGCGCACCCAGGTCCAATCCTTGCTGATGAAGCTGCGCGCGAGAAACAGCAATGCCACCAGCGAGAGCGCGATATCCACCGCCGCGCGCCCGGTTACCAGGAACAGCGGGATACCGGTGGTCAATATACGCGCGGCCAACAGCAGGTTCTTTTCGACTTTGCTTTCCATCATCAATCCAACAACTGTTGCCGAATTTCATCCAACTGCGCGCTGGCGCGGCGGATATCCAGCGCCTGCACGGCGCGTTCTCTGGCCTGTGATTGCCAGCGAGCGAGCGCGTGTTCATCGCTGGCCAGTTGCACCATCTTCTCGGCCAGCAGATCTGGATCATCCCGCTCGATGAACAGGGCGGTGTCACCCAGAATCTCGGGCAATCCTCCGCGCCGTGTGGCGATCACGGCACAGCCGCTTGCCATGGCCTCGATCGCCGCCAGCGGACAGGGGTCTTCCCACAAGGAAGGAATCACCGCGATCGCCGCCTCGGCAAAACGGTCCAACGCCGCACGGCGCGGCATGTAGCCCGTCATCTCGCCATGCGCTCCCAATTGCTGCATTGCCGCGATGACCTGTTTCTCGTAGGGATGCTGAGGTTGCGCTTCGTTGCGAAAAGCCAAGGCGCCGATCATGACGAAACGCCAGCCGGGCAAGCGTGCCTGCGCTTTGCGCGCCGCCTGGGCGAACAGCAGCGCGCCCTTTTCCGGGATCAGCCGCCCGACGAAAAGGATTTCCTTGTGCCGCGGACGGCCCGTCACGGGAGTGACGGTGGAGGTGTCGACGCCGTTCAGCACCACATGCGCCTTGTCCGATACCGCGGATTCCATGCCTTCCAGCAATCGGCGGCGAATATAGTCGCTCACACATACGGCGGCGGACACATGCCGCATGATGCGAACGCGGTCGGCAAGGCGTGTGAAACCACGCATCTTGTGAGGGTCGTTGTGCAAATAAAGTATCAGCGGCGTGCCGGGCAGGGATTTTCTCAGCCGCTCGATGTAGTAAGGCCGATTGTGTACCTCCGCCAGCGCTGGCTGCATGGCGCGTAGCGCGCGCGCCATGCCTTCGCAGTAACGCGCCGTTTGCCGTCCATAAAACCACGGCGCTTTTTCGACAGGGATGAACGGGGGTTCGGCGAACGGTTCGGCAACAGGATCGCCAAGCACCACCAGCCGCTCACGGTAACGGCTATGTGCGGCCATGTCTCTTACACAAGAGACGACCGCACCGGCGCCATTGACCTGATAAGCCTCCCGATGGGGCAGCACGATGGCAAGCGGCTTCGCGGCGATCATCGAGGTCCCATCAGGCCAGCGACTCGTAAAGGCCGATGGTGTCGTCCAGCATGCGCTTGAGCGGAAAAGCGTCAGTCTTGGGAACGGTGATTTTCCGCGCCAGCAGGGTTTGCACCTTTGCGGTCAATGCGCCGATATCGCCGACAGGAATGCGGCCTTGCGGAAACACAGTGTCCAGTACCTCGCCCACGCCGCCGTGGGCATAGCCGGCCACCGGGGTGCCCAGGGTGAGTGCTTCCAGCACCGTGCGGCCAAACGATTCCGGTTTTGACGACAGCGACAGCACCAGATTCGAGACGGTGTAGATTTCACGCAGATCGCTGCGATAGCCGGTGAAGATGATGTTATCCAACCCTTGCCGCTCCACGCGCCGCATCAGCTCCTCGGCATAGCGCTGACGATCGGCGGGGTCGGTATCGCCCACGATCAAACCATAGACCGGCATGCCTTGCGCCTTGAGCCGCGCCATGAGGTCGATGAAGTCCTCATGTCCCTTGAGGCGGGTGAGACGCCCGGGCAGGGTGATGACGGCATTGTCGAGCAACTGCGGATATTGCGCATACCAGTTGCGCAGCCACTGATTGCCGGGCTTGTAGCCGTGGGGGAATTCGCGCTCGTCGATGCCGCGGTAGATCACCTGTATCCTACCTTCATCGACATCGGGGTAATTCTTGCGGATGTAGTCCTTGATGGTGTTGGACACGGCGATCACCCGTTCACCGCGCGTCATCACGGCGCTGTAGCGGCTCACCGAGTATTGCCCATGCACGGTGGTGACGAAGCGCGGGCGCCGGGCGGAATTCATGCCGCGCCAGGCGAGATAAGTGATCCAGCCCGGCAGGCGCGAGCGGGCGTGCAGGATATCGACGCCTTCTTTTTTGAGCAATCGCCTCAGACGCGGCACCAAGCGCAGCGTGAACAGCGATTTCTCGCCGACCGGCCAGGTGATGTGCTCACTGCCACCCGCTTCCAATGCCGTCACCATACGCCCACCGCCGGAGATGACGATCGAACGATGGCCGCGCTGCACCAGCGCATTGGCGATTTCCAGAGTACCGCGTTCAACGCCCCCGCCTTCCATGGCGGGCAGCACTTGAACTATCGTCAATTTACGCACAGATTTTACCGGTCGAGCCCCGTTTCAGATGATGGACGAGCACGTTATGGATCAGTCCTTGAGAATATAATCGGCCCCGCAGTAGGGGCACTTGGCATATCCCTTGTCCTCGATCGGCAGATACACACGCGGATGGGAGTTCCACAGGCTCATGCCGTCCATCGGGCAATGCAACGGCAGATCGGCACGCGTCACTTCGTAGCGGTTTTGGGCATTCGCTGGGATCATCTCGCCCTTCTTCGAGCCGGTCGCAGAGTGTGTTGAAGCCATGTCAGTCTCCTTTATCGAGGGAAAGTTGCGAAGATAACGATCTTGCTACTCATACATATGTCAACCATTCGGGATGTTCCTCGCGCCGGCCGTGTACCTGATCGAAGTAGAGCGTCTGCAAACGCTCGGTGACCGGCCCGCGGCTGCCGCCGCCGATGATGCGCCCGTCCACTTCGCGGATCGGGGTGACCTCTGCGGCGGTGCCGGTGAAGAAAGCCTCGTCGGCGATATACACCTCGTCACGAGTGATACGTTTCTCACGCACCGGCAGGCCAATCTCGGCGGCCAGGATGAGGAGGGTATCACGGGTGATGCCGTCCAGCGCGGAAGTCAGCTCCGGAGTATAGAGCACGCCATCACGCACGATGAAGATGTTCTCGCTGCTGCCTTCCGTCACGAAGCCATCGGCATCGAGCATCAGGGCCTCGTCGCAGCCGCAGGACTGTGCCTCACGCAGCGCCAGCATGGAATTGATGTAGTGACCGTTGGCCTTGGCCTTGCACATGCTGATGTTGACGTGATGGCGGGTGAAGGAGGAGGTCTTCACGCGCAACCCTTTCTCCATGTTCTCGGCACCCAGGTAGGATCCCCAGGACCAGGCCGCGATCGCCACATGAACCTTCAGGTTGTCGGCGCGCAGCCCCATGCCTTCGGCGCCATAGAAACACATCGGGCGGATATAACCCGCATCCAAGCCGTTTTCGCGCACCACGGCGCGGGTAGCGTCGTTGATCGTTACCTTGTCATACGGCATCGGCATAGCCATGATATGCGCGGAACGGAACAGGCGGCCGGTATGCGCATCGAGGCGAAAAATCGCCGTGCCACGGGCAGTGTGATAGGCGCGCACGCCCTCGAACACGCCCATGCCGTAATGCAGGGTATGAGTCAGCACATGCACTTTCGCCTCGCGCCAGGGCACCATCCGCCCGTCCAGCCAGATCACGCCATCGCGGTCAGCCATTGTCATTGTTCGGTTTCCTCCTTCATCAACGCTCGCCAGATCCTCTCCACCCCCGTCCGGTACTCGACGAGTTCCGTCTCGGGCACCCGCGCCGGCTGATCCTGCAAGGTCAGACGATGCAGCACGGCGCGATAGGCGCGGTAGGCGTCACCGAGCAGCCGCGCATCATCCGCTGGCAGCAGCCCAGCCTTGGCAAGACCTTCCAACTGACGGATGTTATCGGAGAATTCCAGTAACTCGGGGTGGTCGCAGGCCCAAGCCAAAATGCCATATTGGACCATAAATTCGATGTCAGCGATACCTCCCCGGTGTTGCTTGAGGTCGAAAACGCCGGGCTGGCGATCGCCAAGCTCACGTATCATGCGTTCGCGCATCTCGCGCACCTCACGGCGCAACTCGACGAGATCGCGGCGGCGCGCCAGCACTTCGCGGCGCAGCGTGCCGAAAGCCGCGGCGATGATACCGTCGCCCGCCACCACCCGTGCCCGCACCAGGGCCTGATGCTCCCAGGTCCAGGCCTGGCGGCGCTGATAATCGGTATAAGCCTCCAGGCTGCTGACCAGCGGACCGGACGCGCCGCTCGGACGCAAACGCATGTCCACTTCGTAAAGCACGCCCGCCGGCGTCCGGGTATTGAGAATGTGAATGATGCGCTGGCCGAGACGGGCGAAGAAGACGGCGTTGTCGATGACCTTCGGTCCGGTGGTGTATTGCTCCTCGCCCGCGCTGTCGTGGAGAAACACCAGATCGAGGTCTGAGCCATAGCCCAGCTCGATACCTCCCAGCTTGCCGTAGCCGAGAATGGCGAAACCCGGCGCATGGAGTTTGCCGCCGATCCGGCATTGCGGCTGACCATGGCGTTCCGCGAGGTGCTCCCAGGCCAGGCGTAACACCTGCGCCAGCACGATTTCGGCGATATCGGTGAGGTGATCGCTAACAATCATCAGCGGCATGGCGCCCGCCACATCCGCCGCCGCGACATGCAGCGTGGCGGCCTGCTTGAACTGGCGCAGGGCCTCCATCTGCTGTTCCAGATCCTGCGGCGGGATGGCCTTGAGTCGCTGGTCGAGATCCTGCGTCAGTTCCGCGCGAGACAAGGGTGCGTAGAGGCTGCGCGGGTCGAGCAGCTCGTCGAGCAACAGGGGATGACGGGCGAGCATAGCGGCAATCCAGGGACTGGCGGCACACAGCTTGACGAGTTGCGACAACGCCAGCGGGTGTTCCACCAGCAGCGCGAGATAGGCGGTACGGCGGGCAATAGCCTCGATCAGACGGGTCAGCCGCTGGAGTGTCACCACGGGTTGCGCCGCCCGCCCCGCCGCCCCCAGCAGCAGCGGTATCAGGCGATCCATGCGCTCGCGCCCCTGGCCGCTCAGGGCGCGCCAGGTGTGCCCTTCGCGCAGACGAGCGCACAGGCGCAGGGCCTCGCCGGTGTCGTCGAAACCGGCGGCGGCAAGCACCGCTTCCGCCTGCCGGACTTCAAGAGCGCCGCTCCACACCGCACCAAGATCGGGCGATCCGGCCTGCGTGACGCCGCCCGTCTGCGGCGCGGCGAAGACCCGTTCGAAATGCTCATGCACCAGACGGCGATGCCTTTCCAGCGCCTGCGAGAAACTTTGCCAGTCCCCGTAACCCATCGACACCGCCAGACACAGGCGGCCAAGCTCGTCGTCCGGCAATAGATGGGTCTGCTGGTCGGCAAATTCCTGCAAACGGTTTTCCGTGCGGCGCAGAAAGGTGTAGGCATCGATCAGGTCGCGGACGGCGTAGTCCGGCAGATCGCCGCGCGCGCCGAGCAGTTTCAGCACGGGGAGAATCTGCCGTTGTTGCAACCCCGGCTCGCGTCCGCCGCGAATCAACTGGAAGGACTGGCCGATGAACTCGACCTCGCGTATGCCGCCGGTACCGAGCTTGACATTGTTTTGCAGCCCCTTGCGCTCGATTTCGCAGCGGATCATCTCTTTCATTTTACGCAGCGATTCGAAGGCGCCAAAATCGAGATAACGGCGATAGACGAAGGGGCGCAGCGTGGCGAGCAGCCGCTCGCCGGCCGCCTTGTCGCCCGCGACGGTGCGCGCCTTGATCATGGCGTAGCGCTCCCACTCGCGGCCATGGGCCTGGTAATACTGTTCCATGCCGTCGAAGTTCATCACCAATGGACCGCTGTCGCCATTGGGGCGCAGGCGCATATCGACACGAAACACGAAGCCCTCGGCGGTGCGATCGCCGATCACGCCGATCAGGCGCTGACCGAGACGGGTGAAATATTCCTGGTTACTGATTTCGCGGCGCCCGCCAACGGTCTGGCCGTCCTCGGCATAGGCGAAGATGAGGTCGATGTCGGAAGAAAAATTCAGCTCCCCGCCGCCGAGCTTGCCCATCCCCAGCACCACCAGGGATTGCGGCGCGCCGTCGTGGGCGCAAGGAACGCCCCAGTCCGTGCTCAGATCGCGGTGCAGCCACGCAAGCGCGCCGTCCAGGCAGCTCTCCGCCACCCAGGACAGCTCCCGCAAGGTTTCATCGAGACTGGCCCACCCCGCCAGATCGCGGCAGGCGATGCGCACCATCTCGCGGCGGCGCAAGGTGCGCAGCGCCGTTTTGAGCTGGGCATCATCCCGGACGCCGGCCAGGGAGGCCTGCAATTTGAGTTGGTAGTCATCGGCCAAATACGGTTTGAGAAGATCACCACTATCCAGCAGATCGGTAAGCATCGGCGGATGCCGCACACAGCTCTGGGCGACGAAATCGCTGCAAACCCATGTCCGATGGATTTCGGGCAGCCATTGTGCGTAACGGGAAAAGGAAATGCCCGCCTCGCTCGCCGCCTGATCGAAGGTCTCGCGGTAGTGATCGGCCCGGGCCTGCAAGGCCGCCGGGAGGGGTCTTGTATCGCTCATACCAGGCATCATACCACCTCTCAAGTCCTCCACGCTCCAGGCCGATACCAACAGCATAGCCATTTCTGGGAACAAGGCGATGGAATTCAAAGATTATCTGAAAATCATGGTCATGAAAGACGCCTCCGATCTGTACCTGACCGTGGGCGCGCCGCCCAGCGCCAAGATCCAGGGCACGCTGACACCGCTTGAAACCACCACCCTTCCGCCCAATTCGGTGAAAGAGATCGCCTACAAGGTAATGAACCATGAGCAAATCACGGCCTTCGAACAAAAACCGGAGATGAATCTGGCGATTTCCGAGCCCGGTGTGGGACGTTTCCGCGTCAATATCTTCAAACAGCGCAACCAAGTCGGGATGGTGGTCCGCAACATCAAGACCCAAATCCCGGACATGGCGACACTCGGCCTGCCGCCAATCCTCACCAAAGTGATCATGGAGAAGCGCGGCCTGGTGCTGTTCGTCGGCGGAACGGGGTCGGGCAAATCCACCTCGCTGGCATCGTTGATCGATTACCGCAACACCAACGCCGCCGGACACATCATCACCATCGAAGACCCGATCGAATTCATCCACAAGCACAAGAAATCCATCATCACCCAGCGCGAAGTCGGCGTGGATACCGACAGCTTCGACGACGCGCTGAAGAACACGCTGCGCCAGGCGCCGGACGTGATTCTCGTCGGCGAAATCCGCGAACGCCACACCATGGAACACGCCATCGCCTTCGCCGAAACCGGCCATTTGGCGATCTCCACGCTGCACGCCAACAACGCCAACCAGGCGCTCGACCGCATCATCAACTTCTTTCCCGAAGAACGCCGCAATCAACTGCTGATGGATTTGTCGCTCAACATCCGCGCCATCATCTCGCAACGCCTGATCCCGACCGTGGACGGCAAGCGCACCGTGGCCATCGAAGTGCTGCTCGGCACGCCACTGGTCTGCGACCAGATCCTCAAGGGCGAGGTGCACAAAATCAAGGAAGTGATGCAGAAATCGGAAAACATCGGCATGCAGACCTTCGACGCCGCACTGTACAAACTCTATAAAGCGGGCCGCATCACCCTGGATGAGGCGCTGCGCAACGCCGACTCGCAGAACAATCTGCGGCTACGCATCGGCCTGGAAGAAAAGAGCGCCGCCAAGATGGCGGAAGACAGCGCGCTCAGCTTACAGAAGGAAGAGGAAGAAAAAACCGAGACACCAGCGGAAAAACCCGCCGCGAAAAGTTCGGGATTGACGTTGAGTCTTGAGTGATAAAGGCAGGGCGGGTTAACATTTTTTGCGCGCCCCCTGCCCATCGCCCATTCTTTTCAGGACAGCGGCGTTCGCCTTGGATGACGTTTTAGAGGCACCCTTAATGCTTTCCGCCCTGTTCCTGACCGCCGGCCACACCCTTATTTCTTGCAGTATTTAGTAAAGAAACGATCCAGTTGATTGGAAAAAATTTGACGATCACCTTGGGTTAGCGATGACGGACCACCCGTGTTCACACCACTGCTTCGTAATTGATCCATAAAATTGCGTATCACCAGGCGTTCTTGAATGTTATCTCTTGTATAAAATTCCCCTCGAGGATTAAGCGCATGGCCGCCTCTTTCGATAACATCAGCGGCGAGGGGGATGTCTGCGGTGATTACCAGATCGCCACATTGAACTTGCTGGGTTATTTTATTATCGGCGACATCGAAACCCGCGGGCACTTGGATGGCTTTTATATAGAGCGACGGCGGGACTCGCAGCGGTTGATTTGCCACCAGGATCAGTGAAACCCGTAATCTCTCAGCGGCACGAAACAGAATTTCTTTGATGACGTTAGGACACGCATCGGCGTCGACCCAGATTTGCATTAGCTTCTCTCCCGGCTTCAACTGAGGTTTTTAGGTTGAACAAGAATCTTTACAGGATAACTTGAGAAGCCCCATACATCAC
>SBBG01000091.1 GCA_005240065.1 Gammaproteobacteria bacterium
GATCATGAACAATCCCATCATTCTCAGCGCAAAAATACTGGCGAGCGACAGCGACGCCTTGCGCTCGGTTGAATTCATGCTTTGTTGGGGATTTTTTGCTGGTCGGACCACTGAAGATTTCCTGCTGACGCTCATTTTTGCTTGGAATAGGTAAAAACGGATATATTAACAGGTTGGATATGCAGTAGGAAATTCGCATGGACACCATCCGCATTCGCGGCGCTCGCACCCACAACCTGCAAAACATCGATCTCGACTTGCCGCGCGACAAGCTGATCGTCATCACTGGCTTGTCCGGTTCCGGCAAGTCTTCGCTGGCCTTCGATACCATTTATGCCGAGGGGCAGCGGCGCTATGTCGAATCGTTGTCTAGCTATGCCCGCCAGTTTCTGGCGATCATGGAAAAGCCGGATGTGGATCATATCGAAGGCTTGTCGCCAGCGATTTCCATCGAGCAGAAATCCACCTCGCACAATCCCCGCTCCACGGTGGGCACCGTCACCGAGATCTACGATTACCTGCGCCTGCTTTATGCCCGCGCTGGCGAACCGCGTTGCCCCGAGCACGATGTCGTGCTCGATGCGCAGACCGTCAGCCAGATGGTCGATCATGTGCTGACCTTGCCCGCAGAGACGCGGTTGATGCTGTTGGCGCCGGTGGTGGAGGGGCGCAAGGGCGAGTACGCCGAGGTGCTGGAAGATTTGCGCGCCCAGGGCTATGTGCGGGCACGCATCGACGGCAAGGTGGTGGAGCTGGAGCGGGCGCCCAAGCTCGATCTGCGCAAGAAGCACACCATCGAGGTGGTGGTGGACCGCTTCAAGGCGCGGCCCGATGTCCAGCAGCGTCTGGCCGAATCGTTCGAAACCGCGCTCAAGCTGTCCGACGGACTGGCGCGTGTTGCCTTCATGGATGAGCCGGAGCGGACGGACATCGTTTTTTCCGCCAAATTCGCCTGCCCGCAGTGCGGTTACAGTCTCACTGAACTGGAGCCGCGGCTGTTCTCGTTCAACAATCCGGCGGGGGCCTGCCCCGGTTGCGACGGCCTGGGGATCAAGCAGTTCTTCGATCCGGCGCGCGTGGTTTCGCGGCCCGAACTGAGCTTGGCGGACGGGGCGGTGCGCGGCTGGGATCAGCGCAATGCCTATTATTTTCAAATGATCGGTTCGCTTGCGGCACATTATGGCTTCGATGTCGAGACGCCTTTCCAGAAGCTGCCCAAGCGTGTGCGCGATATCATTCTTCACGGCAGCGGCGAAGAGGCGATCGACTTCGCGTATTACGATGATCGCGGCCGGCCCGCGCGTCGCCGCTATCCCTTCGAAGGCATTATTCCCAACATGCAGCGCCGTTATCGCGAGACTGAATCCGGCGCGGTGCGTGAAGAGTTGGCGCGTTATCTGAGCACCCAGCCCTGCCCGGAGTGTGGCGGCGCGCGGCTGCGGCGCGAGGCGCGCTACGTGTATGTGGGCGGCAAATCGCTGCCCGAGGTGGTCACTCTGCCGGTGGGGCGGGCGCGCGAGTTTTTCGGTGGCCTGGTGCTGCCGGGCTGGCGTGGCGAAATCGCCGTCAAGATCGTCAAGGAAGTCAGCCAGCGGCTGGATTTTCTGGTCAACGTCGGACTGGATTATCTGACGCTGGAGCGCAGCGCCGATACCCTGTCGGGCGGCGAGGCGCAGCGCATTCGTCTGGCGAGCCAGATCGGCGCCGGATTGGTGGGTGTGATGTATGTGCTGGATGAGCCTTCCATCGGTTTGCACCAGCGTGACAACGAGCGTCTGTTGAACACGCTGATATACCTGCGCGATCTGGGCAATACGGTGATCGTCGTCGAGCACGATGAGGATGCCATACGCCTCGCCGATTACGTGGTCGATATCGGCCCCGGTGCGGGCGTGCATGGCGGCAAGATCGTCGCCCAAGGTACGCCGCAGCAGATCATCGCCAATCCCGCTTCGCTTACTGGCCAATACCTGGCCGGCCACCGCGAGATAGAAATCCCCACCGCGCGCATCGCGCCCGATCCCGATCGAATGCTGCATGTGCGCGGAGCGAGCGGCAACAATCTCAAGGGAGTCAACATCGACATCCCTGTGGGCTTGATGACCTGCGTCACCGGCGTGTCCGGTTCCGGCAAATCCACCCTGGTCAACGACACCCTTTACCGCCAGGCCGCACGCGCCTTGTATGGCTCCATCGACGAACCCGCGCCCTGTGCTGAAATCATCGGCCTGGAGCAGTTCGACAAGGTCGTCAACATCGACCAGAGCCCGATTGGCCGCACGCCGCGCTCCAATCCGGCCACGTATACTGGCCTGTTCACGCCGATCCGAGAGATGTTTTCGGCCACGCAAGAGGCGCGCGCGCGCGGCTACGGGCCGGGCCGTTTCAGCTTCAACGTCAAGGGCGGGCGCTGCGAGGCCTGCCAGGGTGATGGCGTGATAAAGGTGGAGATGCACTTCCTGCCGGATATCTTTGTGCCCTGCGATGTGTGCAAGGGCAAGCGCTACAACCGCGAGACGCTCGAAGTGCGCTACAAGGGCAAGAACATCCAGGAGGTGCTGGAAATGACCATCGAGGACGCGCTGAGTTTCTTCAGTGCCGTGCCGGTCATCCACCGCAAGCTGCAAACCCTGATGGATGTCGGTCTGTCCTACATCAAGCTCGGCCAGAATGCCACCACCCTGTCGGGCGGCGAGGCCCAGCGCGTCAAGCTGTCGCGCGAACTTTCCAAGCGCGAGTCTGGCAGCACGCTGTACATCCTCGATGAACCCACCACCGGTCTGCATTTCCACGACATCAAACAACTACTCGCCGTGCTTCACCAGTTGCGCGACCACGGCAACACCATCGTCGTCATCGAGCACAATCTCGACGTCATCAAGACCGCCGACTGGCTCATCGACATGGGTCCGGAGGGTGGCGACAAGGGCGGTGAAGTGCTGATTGCCGGCACGCCGGAAGATATCGCGGCCTATCCCGGATCACACACCGGCCGGTTTCTCGCGCCAGTGCTGGAGCGTCAGCGGTATGTGGAGCCGCGGCGGGTGGAGCGGCGGGGGTGAAAGGAACGCCACGCTTGCCACAATGAGGCAAAGAAAAAATCACTTTTTTGCTTTTCGTGCCCTGAAGATTCCAGGATGGGATTATTCAGAGCTTCCTGAAATCGACACCTCATTCCGGAGACCGCGAGCATGCACAGACAATCATTGCTGGATAATCTCGACCATTACACGCCGTTCGACCAGACCGAAAAGCGCATGGTGATCGAAATCGATTGTTTCGTGCAGCAGCATCCGGGCTGTTTCGAGCGCACGCTGGACATCGGTCACGTCACCGGCTCGGCGTGGATCGTCGATCTCGACCGCACCCATGTATTGCTCACCCACCACCGCAAACTCGATCGCTGGCTGCAACTGGGCGGCCACGCCGACGGCGATCCGGATATTCTGCGCGTCGCCTGGCGCGAGGCGACCGAAGAATCAGGGCTGCAGGACGTGCGACCGGTGTCGGAAAACATCTATGACGTGGATGTGCATCCCATCCCCGCCACGACCAGGGAATCTGCCCATTTCCATTATGACGTGCGCTTTCTTTTTGAAGCCGACCGTCACACGCCGCTGGTGGTGAGCAGTGAATCCAAGGACCTGGCCTGGGTGCCGCTGGAACGCATCGCGGAGTATAGCGGGGAGGAATCGATTATACGGATGGTTTATAAGATGAGGCGGTGACGCGGGCTATCTGAAGGCAAATACAAACGCAGGAATCACCTGCCCTCGTTGTCTCCGCTGAGTCAGGGTCATGAGCCTGTCTGATAAACCCAGCGTATTGGAGAAGATGGTTATCGCCGGCTTTCGTTCCTCAGCCGGGTTTGCGCAATTTTTTCGGAGGCGGATGGCGCGAGAGTTCCAGTTTGATCAGGCGTTTTTCATGATCGAGCAGCGTATCCGACAATTTTTCGACCCGCTCCGCCGTGGCGTGGAGTTTTTCGCGCACCACCGTCACACCGGACAGGCGATCCAGGATTTCCGTCAGCAGGCTCATTACGCGGCCTTCCGGCGCAAGCGAGCGATCTCCGCCAGCGCGCGGTCGAGTTTGGCATTGGTGGTGTCGAGCTGTTTGCTCATGGCGTCGAAATCTTCGGCGGTCTTGCGGGTGGCGGCGTCCAGCAGTTTCAGTTCTTCCGAGGTGACACCAGCCAGATAGGTGTCGACGGCGTCCCGGATCACTTCCGAGAGCTTGACGCCCTGGGTCTTCGCCTTGGCGCTGAGGGCTTTTTTCTGGTCGGGTTCCAGATAGACCTGAGTGAGTTGCAGGGTGGCCATGGTTTTCTGTGTTTTTCCGTGAAGGGGGGCAATAATATATATTATATATCTGCAAAGAGTGGAAATTAAAGACCGGAATGCTCTCTGTTGTGGATGACAGGGATGGGCGGGCCAAGGCAAGCGCATGGGCGCCTCCAGCGTGATGGCCACGCATGTATTGCGCAGGTTCTCCTGCTCGTTTTGTGATGCCAAACCCAGACTGCGCGAGAACGCTTCATATATCGGCAAAAACGAAAATTGCCGGAGACGTCGAGGAAGGGTAAAACGTTCTACGATGAGGCTGATGTTATTATGAGCCCCATAACCAGGCTGTCAAATACCTCCCTGTTATGTTTTAATGCACGGCTATGTTCAAGCCGTTGGAAATCTTCATTGCTCTGCGTTATACCCGCGCCAAGCGGCGTAACCATTTCATTTCCTTCATTTCGCTGATCTCCACGCTTGGTATCGCGCTGGGTGTGGCGGCGCTGATTACGGTGCTGTCGGTGATGAACGGTTTCGAGAAGGAGTTGCGTGCCCGCATTCTGGGGGTGGTTTCGCACGCCACTGTCATGGGTGTGGGTGACGAGTTGCGCGATTGGCCGATGGTTGCGGCCTTTCTCGGGCGTTATCCGCAGGTGATGGGCGCGGCGCCTTATGTCAGCGGCGAGGGTATGTTGAGCAGCGGTTCGCAGGTGAGCGGAACATTGATTCGCGGCATTCTGCCGGTGGAGGAGCCCAAGGTATCCGAGTTAGGCGAGAAAATGGTCGAAGGCAAGCTCACGAACTTGCGGGCTGGCGAGTTTGGCATCATCCTTGGCAAGGAGCTGGCGCGCAATCTCGGAGTGAATGTCGGCGACAAGGTGACGCTGCTCACGCCGCAGGCCAGCGTCACGCCGGTGGGGATCCTGCCGCGCCTGAAACGGTTTACGGTAGTGGGCATTTTCGAAGTCGGCATGTATGAGTACGACAGCGCCCTGGCACTGCTGCATCTCGATGACGCCGCCCGCCTGATGCGCATGAGTGAGGGGGCAGTGAGCGGCGTGCGCATCAAGCTCGATGATATGTTCGCCGCGCCACGTCTGAGCGCGCGACTGTCCAACGAGCTGCCGGGGGGTTATATGATCAGTGACTGGACGCGCCAGCACGTCAATTTCTTCCGCGCCGTGCAGACCGAAAAGACGGTGATGTTCATTATCCTGCTGCTGATCGTGGCGGTGGCGGCGTTCAATATCGTCTCCACGCTGGTGATGGTGGTGGGTGACAAGAAGGCGGATATCGCCATTCTGCGCACGCTGGGTTCGACGCCGCGCAGCATCATGGTGGTGTTCATGGTGCAGGGCACCATCCTTGGCGTGGCGGGCACGCTGCTCGGCGGTGTTTTTGGCACGGCGCTCGCGCTCAATGTTGAGAATTTGGTGCCCGCCATTGAACAATTACTCAGAGTCGAGCTTTGGCCCAGCGATGTGTATTACATCAGCCAATTGCCCTCCGAGATGCGCGCGGCCGATGTGATCAAGATCTGCACGGTCTCTTTCCTCATGAGTCTGCTGGCGACCCTTTATCCTGCATGGCGCGCTGCGCGCACCCAGCCGGCGGAGGCGCTGCGTTATGAGTGACACGAGCATGGCCGAAGGCGCGGTGCTGCGCTGCGAGCATCTCGGCAAAACCTTCAGCGAGGGCGGGCTGGTAGTGGATGTTCTCAAAGATATCACGCTGTCGGTGGCGCACGGCGAGCGCGTCGCCATCATCGGCAGTTCCGGGGCGGGTAAGAGCACGCTGCTGCATTTGCTGGGCGGCCTCGACGCGCCGACGCGCGGCGAAGTGTGGGTGGCCGGGCAGAACATGACGCGCCTGAACGATGTACGGCGCGGGCGGTTGCGGAACGAGATGATGGGGTTCATCTATCAGTTTCATCACCTGCTGCCGGAATTCACCGCGCTGGAAAATGTCGCCATGCCGCTGCTGATTCGCGGCGAATCGCCCAAAGCTGCGGCGGACAGGGCGCGCGCGCTGCTGGAAAATGTCGGTCTGGGGGGCAGGTTGGAGCACAAACCCGGCGAATTGTCCGGCGGTGAACGCCAGCGCGCCGCAGTGGCTCGCGCCCTTGTTACACAACCGCAGTGTATATTGGCCGACGAACCGACCGGTAATCTTGACCGCAAGACCGCCGATCATGTTTATGACCTGATGCTGGAACTCAACCGCGAACGCTGCACTAGCTTCGTGGTGGTGACCCACGACCCCGCTCTGGCGGCGCGGATGGACCGGACTCTGGTATTGCAGGATGGCGAGTTAAAGTAGTTTTTCGTAGGGTGCGTCTCACGCACCATCCGTGTGGTGCGTGAGACGCACCCTACGTTTTCTGGATCACCCGCTGTTTTCTCTTCTTCAAGTAGCGCAGGATGTGCAACTGCCATATCCCGCGCATCAGCAAATTGCCGAGCGCGGCGCTGGTGACCGATAGCACCAGGGTGCCGAGCAGGAACGGTCCGCCGATGGTATGCAACTGATCCGTCAGCCAGCTCAGTGACATTTCGATTTTGAATTCCCTTTCCGGCGCGCGCAGGATCCAGGCGCCGATCTTGTAGGAAAAATAGGCGATCGGCGGCACGGTGAAGGGGTTGGTGATGAAGGTCAGCGCGATGGCCAGCGGCAGGTTGACGCGAAACGCGATGGCTCCGATTGCCGCGAGCAGCATCTGCACCGGCCCGGGAATGAATGCGGCGAACAGTCCCACCGATACTGCGCCGGGGACCGAGCGGCGATTCAGGTGCCAGAGGTTGGGGTGATGCAGCAACGTGCCGAAGAAGCGCAGGTGCTTGTGATCGCGGATGGTCTTGTGATCGGGGACGTAGCGTTTGACGTAGCGATCAATGAATTTTTTGGGCATAAAGTTAATGTAATTCCCACCCTGTTCGATATAGGGTAGACAGTCCTCCCTTTCCCGATTATCCACATTTTCAGGGTATAACTAAAGCATGCGTTTAGGAACGCTGGCATTCCTGGCGGGCATTCTTGCTTTCCAGCAACTTGCCGGCGTTCCCGACCGGCGCTGGTGCTGGCTGCTCATTCCCTTGTATCTGGCGGCGTTCGTCCGCTACCTTCGCTTTCCCGCGTTGATCGCCTGTGGATTTCTTTGGACGCTTTTACATGTGTCAGGTTCCCTTGCCACGGTAATATCGCCCAGCCTGGAGGGCGAAGATGTGATGCTGGAAGGCGTGGTGGCATCCATTCCCGCCGGGCGCGAGCGTGGTGTGCGTTTCGAGTTCGATGTGATTTCGATCTCCCAGGGTCAGACCCGCTACGCCAACCCGGGCCGCATCCTGCTGAGCTGGTACGATCAGGCGCCCGATTTGCGTGTGGGCGATACGTGGCGAGTGCAAGCGCGTCTCAAACAGGCGCGTGGGTTGATGAATCCCGGTGGTTTCGATTACGAAGGCTGGCTGTTTCGCCATGATCTGCGTGCCGTGGGTTATGTCAGGGCGGAGGGAGGAAATCAGCGTACCGCCACGCAGGCGCGCGGCTACGCCATCGACCGGCTGCGTCAGCGCATTGCTGAGGGTATAGGCGCGGCGTTGCCTGCCAGTGCCTATGCCGGGATCATCACCGCGCTGGCGATTGGCGAGCAACGCGCCATTTCCGCCGCGCAGTGGGAGGTGTTCGCGCGCACCGGAACCACGCATCTGGTGGCGATCTCCGGTTCGCACATCACTCTGGTGGCGGGGCTGCTGTTTTTCCTGGCGCGTTGGAGTTGGTCTCGCAGCGGAACGCTGGCGTTGCGCTGCCCCGCGCCCAAGGCCGCCGCTGTGATCGCCCTGCTGGGGGCCGTTTATTATGCCGCCCTGGCGGGTTTTTCCGTACCGGTGCAGCGTGCGCTGATCATGATCGTGGTGGTGATGCTGGGCATTCTGTGGCAGCGCCATCGCGCGCTGAGTCATACCTTGGCGGTGGCGCTGCTGGCCGTACTGCTCTACGACCCGCTGGCGGTGATGGAAGCCGGGTTCTGGCTGTCGTTCGGCACTGTGGCTCTGATCCTGTTCGCGATGGGTAATCGTCTGGCGCCGCAGGGGTTGTGGTGGCAATGGGGACGACTGCATTGGATGATCACTATTGGCCTGCTACCGGTGATGTTGATCCTGTTTCAACGTGTCTCGCTGGTCTCGCCGCTGGCCAATTTCATTGCCGTGCCGTGGATCAACGTGCTGGTGGTGCCGCCGGTGCTGGCCGGCGCCTTGCTGACCTTGGTGTCGCCGCTGTTTGGGGGGTGGATACTGGCGCTGACGGAATTGTGTCTGGCCGGGCTGTGGCCGATTCTCAGATGGCTGTCGGACCTCGATGTGGCGCAGTGGGCGCAGCATGCTCCGCCGTGGTGGGCGCTGTTGCCGGGATTGACGGGCGCGGCACTGTTGTTGGCGCCTAAAGGTCTGCCGGGGCGCTGGTTGGGCGTGGTGTGGCTGTTGCCGATTTTCTTTCTGCCCTTGCCGCGGCCGGCGGCGGGCGAGGTATGGTTCACGCTGCTCGATGTTGGCCAGGGCCTGGCGGCGGTGGTGCGCACCCGCGATCACGCGCTGGTGTTCGATACCGGCCCGCGCTTCAGCGACAGTTTCGATACTGGCGAGGCGGTGGTGATTCCCTACCTGCGCGCCATCGGTGTGACGCAGCTCGATGCGCTGATCGTCAGTCATGGCGACAATGATCATATTGGCGGGGCGCAGTCCGTGCTCAAGGAAACGGCTGTGCGGCGAGTGCTGAGTGGTGTGCCGGACGCACTGCCAGGAAGCGGCGCGGAACAATGCGCGAGCGGCCAGCACTGGCGTTGGGACGGGGTCGATTTCGAAATTATCAGCCCGCCGCCAGGCGAGGCGAGCGACGATAACAACGGTGCGTGCGTGTTGCGCATCGTCAATGGTGGCGGCGGTATTTTGCTGCCCGCCGACATCGAAAAAGAAGCCGAACGGCGCTTGCTCGACACCCGGCCTCAGGCGCTGCCCGCGCGCATCCTGGTTGCGCCGCATCACGGCAGCAAGACCTCGTCGACGCAGGATTTCCTCAAGGCCGTGCGTCCGGAATACGTGCTGTTTCCCGCCGGCTATCGCAATCGCTACGGCCATCCCAAGCCCGAGGTGGTGGCGCGTTACCGGGCGATGGGGGTGAAGATGTATGATTCTGCGAATCACGGCGCGATCACTTTCCGCCTCGGCGCCAAAGGTCGTGTGGTGTCGCTGGAGACTTACCGGCAGTCGGGGAGGCGCTACTGGCATGCGCCCGCTAGGTAGGGTGCGCCGCGCGCATCATGCGTGTGGTGCGTGAGACGCACCCTGTAAAATCGAGTATTATTAATCTCTGTACATTCAAGATCGTACCAAGGATTTCTCAAGTGTTCGAAATCGTCAAATCCGGCGGCTGGGTGATGGCGCCGCTGATACTGTGTTCGATCGTTGCACTGGCGATCATCGGCGAACGGTTCTGGTCGCTGCAAAGACGGCGCATCTGTCCGCCGCATCTGGTGCCGCAGATCTGGCAGTGGCTGAAAAACAAGGAATTCGATACCCATCGTCTCGCCGCGCTGCGCAAGGACTCGCCGCTGGGGCGCATCCTGGCTGCGGGGTTGGTCAATCTGCGTCATGAGCGCGCCATCATGAAAGAGGCCATCGAGGATGCGGGCCGTCAGGTGGTGCCTGAGCTGGAGCGCTATCTCAATACCCTCGGTACGATCGCCGCGATCGCGCCGCTGCTCGGATTGCTGGGCACGGTGACGGGCATCATCCGTTCGTTTCACGCCATTTCCGGCGGTCAGGGTATGGGTAATCCGCAGATGCTGGCGGGCGGTATTTCCGAAGCACTGATCACCACCGCAGCGGGACTGATCGTGGCGATTCCGAGTGTGATGTTTTATCGCTATTTCCGTGGCCGGGTGGATGAGCTGGTGATTTCCATGGAACAGGAAGCGCTGAAGATGGTCGAGATGCTGCACGGTGAGCGCGAGCCCGAGCAGGCCGCGCCCGCGCCGGTGGCGAGCCCTGCGGCTACGCTCAAGACCGGGAAGAAGCGCGCGTGAATTTCCGTTCCAAATCGCGGCGCGATGAACCGGAGGTCAATCTGGTGCCTCTGGTCGATGTCGCATTGCTTCTGGTAGTGTTTTTCATGCTCTCCACCACCTTCGTCAAAATGTCCGCTATCACGCTCGACTTGCCGGAAGCTTCACCCCAGGCGCAGTCCGAGCCGAAAAAGCCGCTGGAGATTACCATCGACGCCAGCGGACAGTTTTATGTCAACGGGCAACGGGTGATCAATGCCCAGATCGAGGCACTGAAGCAGGCGATACAAAAAGCGGCGGGCGATGACACAAAGATACCGTTGCTGATTAGCGCCGATGCCAAAACGCCGCACCAAGCGGTGGTTAGCGCGATGGATGCCGCGGGCCAGCTCGGTTTCGTTCATCTGTCGCTCGCCACCAGGCAGGCGCCGGGCCGGCAAAAGCCATGAGCCGCGCCGCAGCCAGGCAGGACAGCTCAGGGGTTTATAAGCGCCTGCTGGGGTATTCGCTGCCCTATTGGAAGATTTTCGCCGTCTCCGTGTTCGCGATGGTGTTCTTCGCCGCCACGGACACCGCTTTTGCCGCGCTGATGAAGCCGATGCTCGACGGCAGCTTCGTCGACAAGAACCCGGACACCATCCGCTTCATTCCACTGGCGATCATCGGCCTGTTCCTGATCCGCGGCGTGACCGGGTTTATCTCGGAGTATGGCATGGCCTGGGTGGGACGGCAGGTGATCAACAATCTGCGCCACGAGATGTTCCAGCAGATGCTGCGCCTGCCTACCACGTTCTACGATAAAACTTCGTCGGGACAGTTGATTTCCAAGCTCACTTACGACGTGGAACAGGTCGCTCATGCTTCGACCACCGCGCTCACCGTCATGGTCCGCGATACGCTGACCCTGATCGGCCTGATGGCGTGGCTGCTGTATCTGAACTGGATGCTGGCGCTGACCTTTCTCATCGCCGGGCCGTTCATCGCGCTGCTGATCGCTTATGTGAACAAGCGTTTCCGCCGCATCAGCGGCCGCATCCAGGCCAGCATGGGCGGTGTCACCGAGGCGGTGGAACAGGCCATCGAGGGGCAGCGTGTCATCAAAATCTTCGGCGGCCAGCGTCATCAGACCGGTATTTTCGACAAGGTCAACGAGGCCAATCGCCGCCAGCAGATGAAGATGACGGCGACGCGTGAGGCGAGCGTGCCGTTGATTCAACTGCTCGCCGGCTCCGCATTGGCCGGCATTATCGCCCTTGCCACCTCGCCGGAGATGCTCAAGGAAATCACCGTCGGCACTTTTATGTCGTTCATCGTGGCGATGACTATGATGTTGGCGCCGATCAAGCGACTCACTAATATCCACTCTTCCATACAGCGCGGTATCGTCGCCGCGGAGAGTATCTTCGAACTACTCGATCGCGAGGCGGAAAAGGATACCGGCGCCCTGCGCATCGAGCGCGCGCGCGGCGCGATCGAATATCACAATGTTTCGTTTGCCTATGATACCGGCAAAGGCCGGGTATTGGAGAACATCAATCTCGGCATCGAGCCCGGTCAGACCGTTGCCTTCGTTGGGCGATCGGGCAGCGGCAAATCGACCCTCGTGAGTCTGTTGCCGCGCTTTTATGATCTGAGTATTGGCCGCATCACGCTCGATGGGCACGACATCCGCGACCTCGCTCTCGAAAGTCTGCGCAACCAGATTGCGCTGGTGGGGCAGGAAGTCATCCTGTTCAACGACACCATCGCCAACAACATCGCCTATGGCCGCGGCGGCGAGGTGCGCGAGGACGAGATCGTTCGCGCTGCCGAGGCCGCTCATGCCATGGAATTCATTCGCCAGTTGCCGCAAGGGCTGCACACCGTGATCGGTGAAAAGGGCGTGCTGCTTTCCGGCGGCCAGCGCCAGCGTCTTGCGATTGCCCGTGCCCTGTTCAAGGACGCGCCCATCCTGATTCTTGACGAGGCCACCGCCGCGCTCGACACCGAATCGGAACGCGCCATTCAGGCCGCGCTGGAGCAACTGGTGCGCAATCGCACCACCTTGATCATCGCCCATCGCCTGTCCACCATCGAGCGGGCGGATGTTATCGTGGTGATGGATCGCGGCCGGATCGTGGAGCAGGGCAGGCATGCCGAGCTGCTGGCGCGCGGCGGGCATTATGCCAGCCTGCATCGCATGCAATTCGCTTCGCCGCAGGAAGCGGCCGGTATACGTTGAAACGCCTGGATCACTACTGGTACAGCAACAACCCGGTATCCGTGTTGCTGCTGCCGCTGTCCTGGCTGTTCCGTCTGGTGGCGACGCTGCGCCGGGCGGCGTATCGGGCGGGGTTGCTGAAAGTGACGCGGTTGCCGGTGCCGGTCATCGTGGTGGGCAACATCAGCGTCGGCGGCGCCGGCAAGACGCCACTGGTGATCTGGCTGGCGGAGTTTCTCAAGCAGCGCGGTTACCGGCCCGCCATCGTCAGCCGTGGTTACGGCGGCCAGGCGCGCGCATACCCGTTGCTCGTCACGCCGGACAGCGATCCTCTGCTTGCGGGTGACGAGGCGGTGCTGCTGGCGCGGCGCTGCGGTTGTCCGATGGCCGTGGCCCCGGACCGTGTCGCCGCGGCGAGGAAAGTGCTGGAGGCCGGTTGCGACATCATCATCTCCGACGACGGTCTGCAACACTATCGTCTGGGCCGCGACATCGAGATCGCCGTGATCGACGGCGCACGCCGTTTCGGCAATGGCCGCTGTCTGCCCGCCGGGCCGCTGCGCGAACCGCCCGGTCGCCTGAAGAGAGTCGACCTCGTCGTCGTCAATGGCGGCCCGGCCGAAACCGGCCGGTTCGAGATGCGCCTGCGCAGCGGGATGGTGCGCAATCTGGTCGATGAAGGTATTGCCCGCGACCCCGCCGGTTTTCAGGGCGAGACTGTCCATGCCGTGGCGGGCATCGGCCATCCGGCGCGGTTTTTCGGTCATCTGAAGAAGCTGGGATTGAACGTCACCGGACATCCTTTCCCGGACCATCATCCTTACACCGCGCAGGATCTGCAATTTGGCGATGATGCTCCGATTATCATGACCGAAAAAGACGCGGTAAAATGTCGAAAATTTGCTGATGCCCAGCATTGGTATTTGCCGGTGGCGGCGGAACTGAGCGGTGGTTTTGGCGAACGGCTGGTGCAGTTGCTGGGGCGACGGATTGATTTTAGGAGTCTCTGATTAAAGAAAATATTAACTCAGCAATCAAATTCATCTGCTTTTTCAGTTCTTCTCCCGTGTGTAGGGTGCGTCGCGCGCACCATCCGTGCGATGCGTGAGACGCACCCTACAAAACGAGGAAACCCGATTGAAACTACCGTCGCTGCAGGCGACACAACCTGACCCAAGGTGCAAAATGGATAAAAAACTGCTCGATATTCTGGTCTGTCCGATCTGTAAAAGCCCGCTGATATACAAGAAGGCGGAAAACGAGCTGATCTGCA
>SBBG01000166.1 GCA_005240065.1 Gammaproteobacteria bacterium
GCGCAGCGCACCAGTGCTCCCACAGTGACTTGACGCCGTGTCGGGTGCCTCCTGTTTTGTCTCCGCCTGCGCTTACGCGCAGACTCCGACAAAACATCCAGCCCTACGGCTACGCGGGGGCACGTCAGCCATCGCTCGCATACGCATCGCTTCCATGGCTTCCGGCGCAGTTGCGGGTCGGAGACGCTTGAGCACGGGGAGCAGTTGCTTTTCATCCGCGAGTTCGACGGCCACCGGGACGACCGCACCTACGTCGAACTCTCGCAGAAGGTTGCGCACCTGTTGGGGCTGCATCTCGTTCATGAACGCAGCGCCTACTGCCGACTGGATGAAAACGGTGATATCGAAGAGGTTGTGCGCGTTCACAAGCTGCAGGATGGTCGCGTGGTCACCATCAAACGCGAGGATCTTGATACGCTGCTCTTAATGCTCGAATCGTCATACGTACTGCTGTTCGACTCCACCCGGTTTGACCCTGGTAACTTTACAAGTTGGGGTGATGGCCCCGAAGAACATGTCAGCCTGGTCGAAGAGAACCTCCATTACCGTGGTCGCGTCAACGCTGGCCGTGAAAGCTATCTGCGCGGATTTCAGGTAACCGCGCCTGTCATTACTGATCGACTCCGGCGACGCCTGATGTGGGAGTCCCCCGAACCAAAACAATACGCCACCTTCATAGCGCAAGATTGGAAGCACAGTCTGGTGCACGAGTGCTCATGTGATCCCGGTCAACTCGGTAATTACTTCGTCGAATCCGACCTGCCGTTTCAAACCAGCCCCGCGTTTTTCCGGCCTGAAGTATTGCTGAAATACAAAGCAGACCCAGACAAGTACCAGATCGAAGGACGATCCATTCATTGCCGTGGGGCGTGGTTCCTGAAAAGCTTCGATGTCAACGAAGCAGGCCAGGTTCATGCCTACCTGTGCGATCTCAGCCTTCTGCCCTACGCGGAACAACTCTACTGGAAGTCGTTCAACGAAGCGCCTAAGGCGGGAATTTCAGCGCGGGCCTACAAATCCGATTTCCTGGCTCAGTGGGACACATCCCCGGACCCACTGGCAAGCCTGAAAAGACGCCTCGAAGAACTGAGCGGGGCAGGGGTAACTTGGTGGAGCCTGAAGAATCCACAATTACCAGATCGCGTGCACTATCCGGTTACAGCCAGCCAGGAAGAGTGGGCAAACGAATTGATGGTCCTAGACCAATTTGTCGTCGAGGGTTTGAACAGAAGCTACTTCAAATCAAAGGCCGAAGTGATCAGCATCACCGTAGAGCCGCAATGGGGCAGCCTGAAACTGATCAGCGAAATCCTTCTGCATGCTCAGGTGAATGAAGAGGAGGCTACTGCCGTCGTGGCACCACTGAAGTCGCTGCACGACTTACGCAGTAAGATGAAGGGGCACGCAGGCGGCTCTGATGCCAAGGCACTCCGCGAGGCGGTGATTGCTAAACACGGCGATCTGAAGTCGCATTTTCGTGCCCTCGTCGACGATTGCGACCGCGCAATTGCCTTGATGATGGAGTTCACCGATGCTGGCGTACTGTGATGTTCGGGCCATCCGGTGGATGGCTGTTTCTGCCGGTGTTCCGCAATGGTGCGCAGACACCAGCAGCATTACTCATTAATCCCAATAGCGCGTAATTCTGTTGTAAACTTCCCGCCACCAATCCAACACCCAAGCAAGTCCAGAAAAACCCAGAAGCTCGCGTAACCGCGGGCTTTTTTTTTGGTTTTGCACCCGGGAAGGGGCGATACCATCCATTGACATCCGGAAATAGATGGGAGCAAGTGGTAGCGGCGTTTTTGGTGGCCTGCCCAAAACCTCTCGCACCTCCTTCAGGCACGAGACCAATTTACAAGTCGTTCACCTTGCGAATAACAGCCACCGAAAGCACAAACCAGCGCGAACTGCCATTGCCATTTCTACGAAGCATCCTCACCGGTACAAGCCAAGGCCTTGCGGGTTCGGTTCGGTTCGAGTTGTCTATACCCCGAACATGATTGGTTAACCAACGCCGCCGAGATCGAGCTCGTCGTCATGATCCGCCAATACCTCACTCAATCGGCGTATTGACAATATCAAGGAGCTTGGCGACGAAGTTATGACCTGTAAAACTCAACCGTTTATATCTGACATTTGATGTGTGATATGACACTACTCTTAAAGTAATATGCATCCAATCAGCCAAGATTTGTTACGCATGGGACACTGGTTATTCCGAACTCAGATACCCGGCTGCAGCTCAATCCGTACCTCACGAACCTTCCCTTCTCTCTCAACGGATAAAACGACAATGTCGCCCACCCGATGATCATCCAGTTGCGCCAAGAGGCCAGCAACACCGTCAATGGACTTTCCGTCAACAGCGGTGATCAGATCGCCAGGCACTATCCCTTCCTGAGTAGCGCGTATCCCGACCAGTCCGGCCCGCTGCGCTGCCGAGCCTGGTTGTACCAACAGGACAAACACGCCACGGCGGCCGGTGACCATCTGTAAGCGCGCATTGAGTTGCTCGTCCACTTCAATACCCAAAGCCGGGCGTACGTACTTTCCGGTCTTGATGAGTTGCGGCACCACCCGCATCACGGTGTCCACCGGAACGGCGAAACCAATGCCAGCAGACGCGCCGGACGGGCTGTAGATGGCGGTATTGATGCCAATGAGACGCCCGGCGGAATCGAGCAGCGGCCCGCCGGAATTGCCGGGGTTGATGGCGGCATCGGTCTGAATCAGATGCTTGATGGCGGGGCCGCCGGCATCACCGGGCAGGGAACGGTCGAGTGCTGAAATGATGCCCGTGGTCAGGGTCCAGTCCAGGCCAAAGGGGTTTCCAATGGCGAAGACCTTTTGCCCCACTTTGAGGTCGGTGCTGGTGCCAACTGGTACAGCCGGCGGACGCTTGAAGCCGACGCCGATCTTGAGCACTGCGATGTCGTGTGCCGGGCTGGCGCCAACTAAGGCGGCCTGATAGTCTCGGCCATCCGCAAGTTTCACTGTTGCTTGCGAAGCGTCCTGGATGACATGGAAATTGGTAACAACGTAGCCGGCGTCATCCCAAATGAATCCAGAACCGGTCCCGCGCGGTACAGAGAAGACGTTACGGGTCCAGACATCGCGAACCAGTTGGGCCGTCGAGATGTACACCACAGAATCGCGTGATTTCTCGAAGAGTTCGATGGTCGAACGTTCATCGGCAGCGAGATCTCCGCGAGGGGTGACCGTTCTTTCGCTGGCCTCCCGCGGGCTAAACCACTCCTCGATTGCGGGCAGGAACTGCCATAACAGCATGAGCGCCGCGATACAGGCGGTGATGACCAGCCAGCGACGAAGAAAATGGTCTGGCGCGGGGCGGCCGTAAGGATCTTGATAAGCCATGGAATGTCTCCTGATTTGAATCAGCGCCAGAGGCCGCCGGGCTGCCAACGCGGTGAGCGTAACACCTTGACGGATTCCGGAACGGAGAAGGTGGAATCAGGCCGTAGCGTCACGGGATGCTGGGGCACGAGTTTAAGCAGCCGGGCAATGCGCTCCGATGTCGCCGGATGCGTGCGCAACCAGGACGGTTCCGGATTACCCCACCCCGGCATGATCCACGCGCGCCAGGAGCGGTTCACCTGCTCGATCTTCGCCAGGGCCGATACCAGACCGTGCGGGTCACCGGTCAATTGCGCGGCCAGTAGATCGGCATCGAATTCACGCACGCGGGACAAACCAAGCTGAGCGAGCAGCGCCAGCTGTGGCGAAACCGCCAACAAGAACAGACCGATCCAATTCACGTCTATGACTCCGACGAGCAGTGCAGGCAGGCTAAGAACAATCGCAACCTGCCCCAGCAGGGCCAGCACGCTGGTGAGGCGGCTGATGTAATCGGCAAGACTCATTACACGAAGATCGTCATTGGCAATATGCGCCATCTCGTGTGCAATGACCCCTTCCAACTCACGCGGTGTGAGGTTGCGTAAAAGGCCCTCGGTGAGCGCAATGGCCGAGTGGCGCTTCGAACCGGTTGCAAAGGCATTAACGACGGTGCTGGGCACATAGTATGGGGCCGGGACGGCAGGCAAGCTCGCGCGGTTGGCCAACTCGCTCACCATCGCCCAGATTTCAGGGGCTTCACCTGGCCGGATGACACGCGCGCCATACAACTTCAGCGTCAGCGCTGATGCTGCCACCGGTTCGACCAGCAAGGCGAACAAGCTCGATCCCAGAGCAATCCAGAGACCACTTTCGCCGAAAAGCAGACCACCAGCGAGTACGGCGATACCGATCAAAGTCAAAACCAACAGTGCTGTCTGCAGGCGGTTGACCAAGCGATGCTGCGACCAGAATTGTCGTTCGTCGCGTGGATTATTCACGGCCATGCAAGGCATCCTTGGCACTTCGGTCATCGCGCTCACGCAACAGCCAATAGGTCAGACCCAGCGCCAGAGTGGCACCAGCCAGCGCTGCGACTTTGGCCGGACTAACATCGGGATCGAGGATCACGAACTTGCGGGACAGCGCGATCAATCCGATCAGGATGACCGTTTTGACCTGAATGATGCTGTCGCGGCGCAACGCCACACGCACGATGGAGTGTTTGAATTCCATCGCGATCAAAAGTGTCATGATCATGCCGAAGACGGTCTGAAAAACTTTATGGTCGAGAGGATTGAAGGCGTCGATGATCAGAAGCGTAAAGACGATCTGGATCAACTGGAACAGCAACACTACGATGATGGCCGCAATCACCGCAGAAAGGATAAGGGCGACAATCTGCTCGAAGCGTTCGTAAAACGTCATCGCCGACAATTCACGGCGAAAACGTTCGAGTGCTGTTCCGGTCTGATTGTTGTTATTCATGCGCCGCCCCTCCAGAAATAGGCCATTCCAACCATTCGACATAAGGAAGCTCTAATCCGTGTACCGCAAAATCTCTGGATTGATCAGAGATTCCGTAACTGCGCGGATACCCACCGCACGATGTCCTGTGCCCCTATTGCGCCCGAGTGGCGCGCAACTTCACGCCCACTTTGAAACAGGACCAAGGTCGGAATGCTGCGAATACCGAATTGGGTGCCTAGATAAGGCTCTGCCTCGGTATTCACCTTAGCGAGCCTGATCTTGGGTTCAAGCAAGTGCGCCGCCTGTTGAAATCGCGGCGCCATTACCTTGCAGGGCCCGCACCATGGCGCCCAGAAGTCAACCAGCAAGGGAATGCCGCTACGCTCCAGATGGCGCAGGAACGTCTGTGCGGTCAGCTCGATCGGCTCGCCGGTAAATAGGGCATGCTGGCATCGGCCACAATTGGGCTTGTCATCGAGCTTTGCTGCCGGCACGCGGTTGATGGAAAGGCAGTGCGGGCAGACAATATGGATGCTGTCGCTCATGAGATGGCTCCTTTGGGGATGTATTGTTGTGAACTCGTCATCGGGGCTGATATTTCGCTTGTCTCGGATCTCAGCCCTTGGATCAACTGGCGTATGTCGATTTCATCGAGAGTTTCTCGCGACAACAGCTCGCGAGCGCATCGCTCCAGCACATCGCAATTGCTTTCAAGAATCCGGTAGGCACGTTCGAACACACCCATCACGATGTCGCGAATCGCCTGATCGATGTGCGCCTGAGTCGACTCGGCCACCCGGCATCCTCCCTGTGCCAATTCGGGCACATCGAGAAAGCGAGACCGTTGCGCTTCGTACGCGATATAGCCAAGGTCTTCGTCCATGCCGAAACGCGTGACCATGTCGCGGGCAATGTCGGTAGCCCGCGCCAGATCGTCTGCCGCACCGGTGGAAATTTCTCCGAAGACAAGCTTCTCGGCAGCGCGCCCTCCCAACAGCACGGCGATCTTGTGCTCCAGATCGGCACGGGTCATCAGGAAGCGATCCTCGGCTGGCCGCTGCAGCGTATAGCCCAGCGCACCGATACCACGTGGGATAATCGAGATTTTGTGGACCGGGTCGGTT
This sequence comes from Gammaproteobacteria bacterium, assembly GCA_005240065.1. Lineage (GTDB taxonomy): Bacteria > Pseudomonadota > Gammaproteobacteria > Ga007554 > SBBG01. The sequence goes on from SBBG01000166.1 coordinate 5,952, forward strand.
CCCGGCAATGCCAGCGCCACCAGTGCGTGCCCCATCTCGTGGTAGGCAACGATCTCGCGCTCCTTCGGATTGAGCACACGGTTCTTTTTCTCGAGACCGGCGACGATACGTTCGATGGCAGCAGTGAAATCCTGCAACTCGACAGCAGGTGCCTTGCGCCGGGTTGCGGCCAACGCCGCTTCGTTGACCAGATTGGCGAGATCGGCACCGGAAAAACCGGTCGTCAGTGCGGCGACCTTTTCGAGATCGACGTTAGCTGCAAGACTGATTTTCTTGGCATGGACCTTCAGGATATCGAGTCGGCCTTTCTTGTCGGGCCGATCCACTAGTACCTGGCGGTCGAAGCGGCCAGCGCGCAGCAGTGCCTGATCGAGAATCTCCGGGCGATTGGTCGCGGCGAGAATGATCAGCCCGACCGAACTGTCGAAGCCGTCCATCTCGGTGAGAAGCTGGTTGAGCGTCTGTTCGCGTTCATCATAACCTCCGATCAGCCCGCCGACACCCCGTGCCCGGCCGAGCGCATCAAGTTCGTCGATGAAAATGATGGCCGGCGCCTGGTTACGTGCCTGCTCGAACAGATCACGTACCCGCGCCGCTCCCACACCGACGAACATCTCGACGAATTCCGAGCCGGAGATGGAGAAGAACGGCACGCCAGCCTCGCCGGCTACCGCCTTAGCCAGCAGTGTCTTGCCCGTACCGGGTGGCCCGACCAGCAACACGCCCTTGGGAATCCGGGCGCCCAGACGACCGTAGTCTTGCGGATTCTTCAGGAAATCGACGATCTCGACCAGTTCCGCTTTGGCTTCATCCACGCCCGCGACATCCGCGAACGATACACCGGTGTTCTTTTCCACGAAAACCTTGGCATGGCTCTTGCCGATGCTCAGAAATCCACCCATGCCTTGCTTCTCGGCGAAGCGGCGAAACAGGAAGAACCAGATGCCGAAGAACGCCACGGCAGGCAGAATCCACGACAAGATGTCGCGCAGCCAAGTGCTCTCCGCCACACGCGCATAAGAGACACCATACTTTGATAGACGTTCGGCCAGATCGGGCTCGACCCGGGCCGCGACGAGCGTGGTCTTACCCCGGCTATCTGGCGACTTCAGGTACCCGGTCACCGTGCGGTCCGACACCAGCACTTCGGCAACGCGGCCTTCGGCCAGTGCTTTCTCGAATTCGCTATAAGGCACTGGCTCGACAGTCTTCGCCGCTTGCCAGTAGTTCTGCAGCATCAGCAGCAACATCAATGCGACAATCCAGTAGCCGATATTCCATTGATCTTTCTTTTCCATAACAGGGAACTCTCGAAACCGCTATTTCGACAAAAGGCCGCCAACGTTGTAGCAATTCAATGTGCAGCCTGAATCAAGCCGCCGGTCACACAAGTTCATGAGAAGAGATCCCAGCCGCATCAAAGAGAAAGCGCGGGCTGCCCGATCTCGAATTGTCATGATCGGAGCCGCCTCGCACTTCATGCTTTGTCACTTTCGGACTTCTTCTTGCGCGCCCCCTTGTTCTGCTCCTTGGAAGAACCTAGTAGTTGCGTAGATTCGGCAAACGCTTCATCGCTAACTGGAGCGGGTTGCTTTCGCTCAAACTCGACCCGCTCCGCCTTGTCATCCCAACGTGCACAGGCATGATCACCCTTACCGATACCGCCGCCAAGCATCTGGCGAGCCAGGGCCGTTTCCAGCTCGCTGCGGATGAGGCGCTTGAGCTCGCGGGCACCGAATTCCGGCCGGTAGCCTTCTTTCGCGAAGTGATCGACCAGCGTTTCGTCAAACGTCAGCGTCACACCCTGGCTGGCTGCATTGCGGGCCACGCGATCGATCTGCAGGCCGACGATATGTCGAATCTCTTCCTTGCCTAATGCATGGAATACGATGATTTCGTCGATGCGGTTGAGAAACTCGGGGCGGAAGTGCCCGCGCAGCACGTCCATTACCTCGGCCTTGGTCTTCTCATACTCCTCGCCGGCCGCTCCACGCGCCTTCAGCCGCCGTTGAATGATGTCCGATCCCAGATTGGACGTAGCGATAATGATGGTATTGGTGAAGTCTATCACGCGCCCCTTGCCGTCGGTGAGACGGCCGTCATCAAACACCTGTAGCAGGATATTATAGACGTCCGGGTGGGCTTTCTCGATCTCGTCGAGCAGTAGCACACTATAGGGCTTGCGGCGCACCTTCTCCGTGAGCTGACCGCCTTCGTCATAGCCGACGTAGCCCGGGGGAGCACCCACCAGCCGTGCCACGGTATGTCGCTCACCATACTCTGACATGTCGATACGCAACAGAGCGCCCTCATCACCGTAAATGGATTCGGCCAATGCCTTGGCAAGCTCGGTCTTACCGACGCCAGTGGGGCCCAGGAACAGGAAGGTAGCCACCGGCTTGCTGCCTTCACGCAAACCCGCGCGCGACAGCCGCACCGCATCTGCTACTGCACGTACCGCCTCGTCCTGCCCCACCAGGCGCTCGTGCAGCCGCTGCTCCAGATGCAGCAGCTTCTCGCGCTCCTCCACCGTCAGTTCGTTGACGGGGATGCCGGTCAGGCGCGAGACGATCTGCGCCACATGTTCCGCCTTAACTTCGGCGCTGCCTGAGCCACGCTCGCGCTCCCAGTTCTCGACCAGCTTCTTGAGTTCGGCCTCTTTGATTTCGATGCGCTTACCAATCTCCGCCGCCTTGTCGTATTGCTTGCGGGAAGCTACATAGTCCTGCTCTCTGCGCAGCTGATGCAGTTCTGATTCCAACTCCTGCACCGCAACGGGGCGGGCCGTCGCCGACAGCTTCACGCGGGCGGCAGCCTGATCGATGAGGTCGATGGCCTTGTCCGGTAGAAAGCGTGCCGTGATGTAGCGGTCGGACAACTCAGCGGCCGCGATGATGGCATCCTCGGTGATGCTGACCTTGTGGTGCGCTTCGAAAGTATCGCGCAGGCCGCGCAGGATCATGATGGTCTGCGCCACCGTTGGCTCGGGTACCATCACCGGCTGGAAGCGACGTTCCAACGCGGCGTCCTTTTCAATGTATTTCTGATACTCATTGAGCGTTGTCGCGCCTATCAGATTCAGCTCTCCGCGCGCCATCATCGGTTTGAAGACGTTGGCCACGTCCAAACCGCCTTCGCCGCCGCCCTGTCCAGCCCCCACAATGGTGTGCACCTCGTCGATGAAGAGGATCATCTCGCCCTGGTGCTCGGAGATCTCCTTCAGTACCTTCTGCACGCGCTCCTCGAATTCACCGCGGTACTTCGCGCCAGCCACCATGGAATTGATATTCAGCTCGACCAGGCGCTTATCACGCAGCGTTTCTGGCACTTCGCCGGCCACCATGCGCTGTGCCAGCCCCTCAACGATGGCGGTCTTGCCTACGCCAGGCTCGCCAATCAACACCGGGTTGTTCTTCTTCCGCCGCGCCAGCACCTCGATGGTGGTTTCGATCTCCTGCGCGCGTCCGATGACCGGGTCCAGCTTTCCCTCACGCGCCATCTTGGTGAGATCCCGCGAATACTTGTCGAGTTCCGGCGTATTGGTCGGCGTTTCGGCGCGACCATCCTCCGCACCTTTGCCGACCACTTTGCTCACTTGCTGGCGCAAGGCTTGCGGCGTGAGGCCATAGCGGCGCAGCAAATTGGCCGCCAGCCCTTCTCCCTCTTCGGCCAGGCCAATCAGGAAGTGTTCCGGACCGACGTAAGAGTGTCCCAATTCATTGGAAGCAACAAAGGCACGGCTGAGCACATCCTTCACGCGTGGTGACACGCCGATTTCGCCTTCGAACGGCTTGCCACCACGCTTAGCCTCGACTTCGATCTGACGCTTAAGGTCATCGACTTTGATCTTAAACTGGCCCAGGACGGTCTTAGCCACGTCGCTGTCAGCTAGTACCAGCAGCAGGTGTTCCGTATCGACTTCGGAACGGCCAAACTCAGCGGCGCGCTTGGCAGCTTCCTGCAATAGCGCCTCGGAGTGTTCGCTGATGCGGCTGGCCAGCCCGCTGCCGCGACGGCGCGGCATGCCAGCCCCTGCGGAGGCTGCTTCACCGAATGACGCATCGACCATCTCATCGGCATCGGCCGCAAGGGGGAGAGAATCTTCTCCGATGCGGAAGAAATCGCTGCCCAAAAAATCCTCGAACAAGCCTCTACGCGAGCCGAAAAGGGCTTCCAGCGGGGAAATGGTGCGCTTTTGTTGGCGCACCAATTGGCGGTAATGCTCGTCACACAACAGCATGGTGGTGTAGCGACCATTGAGACTGGTTTCTACCCGCGCCGTAGCGGGTTGGCCGCAGACTTGGCATTGTTTTTTGGCCATACTGACGCTCCTTGGATCATTGAAATGAAAGAGTGCAGCCCACCGCCACACCCCTTCTCATGCTTGATTTTCGTGGCAACCGCTAGGAATATCCGGGTTAGCTTTCAATCGGAATCGAACGGCCCTTCTTCGGCTCACTCGTTTCACGCTTGTCCATGGTGATCGTAAGCACTCCATTCTTGAAAGAGGCCTTGATTGAATCCTGATTGGCATTATCAGGCAGGTTCAATACACGCTGGAAACTGCCATAGGCGCGCTCGATTCGATGGAAGCCTCCTTCCTTCTTTTCCTGCTCCTGGCGCTTTTCACCCCGCACTATCAGCACGTCGTTGTCGAGCGTGAGCTGGACGTCCTTTTCCTCGACACCGGGAACTTCTAAAGAGATCTTGTACTGCTTGTCGGTTTCCTGGATATCCAGCGCCGGCTTCAGCATATCTGGCCAGCCGGATGGCAGACGCGGCATGGCAAGCGCCGGAAAACCAAATCCACGAAACGCATCATCAAACAGACGATCGATCTCGCGATGCAGTTGCAGAATTGGGCTGGCCGGCCCATCACTCATCGGGAAATCATTGCGTTGTACCGGCAGCGAAGATGCTGTTTGTTGTTCTTCCTGCTCCTTCTTGAACCAGTTCCAAGGAGCCCATTTTTTGAGATTAAGATCCATGTCACACCTCCAGAAATTGAAGAATCACTCAAACCATTCGCCTATTGCAACGAACATCACGTACAGGCGACATGGCGCTTTTAGCTGATTTCTGCTGTTCACGTCTTTGCCTCACCTCCTTCTTTGCCCCATCATCCGTCTGCCCCGCAATCCAGCGATCTATTTCGCTGTGATGAAACAGCCATGTCCCACCCACCTTGAACACCGGGATTTCCCCGTGCGCGGCGAGTCGATAGAGTGTTCGCTTGCCCACCGTCAAATAGATCGCCAACTCGTCAAGCGTGAAGATCTCGTCTTGGCCGGTTTTCATTTTGATACCACACACTGTAAGCCTGTTGCTCAACTGTGCAGATTCTTTCAAAGATTTAGAGATTGACCGCAAAAAATTCAAGGGCCGCTCGCCACAAACACTGCTAAATCGCCCCCGGTAAAGCCGGGAGATTACCTCACTGAGTCATTCCTCATGCCTCGTATTCGGTCAAGCTCGCGGCCAGACTGGCAAAGACTTGGGACTTATGAGTCTCGAAACCGGCTTGATCGACATAGATGAACCGATATGTCCGTCTTCGTCCTGGCTTGCCAGGATCGCATCCTCGCACCACTGTCGCAGGCGCTTTATCTTTTGCGGCAAATCGATATCTTCGCGCCCCTTGGTCTCGACGAGCCTGACAGCACCGTAGTTGTCCTCTCACCATTGGGCAACTTCCTTGCGGACGTTCGCAACCAGGGAGGCAGGGAACCGGCGCTGCTCGGAATACAACGTTTCGCAGGGAGATTTAGAAGCTCTGAATAATTCCATCCTGGAATTCTCAGAGCACGAAAAGCAAAAATGTGATTTTTGCTTTTCTCCATTTTTCAATCACTTGGGTTGATTGAAAAATGCCGGCACCTCCGTGTGCCGCGGAACCTCTGAATTGATCAGAGGTTCCTTAGGGAATTCAGGGTGTAGGGCCACTGCGGCGGCGGTGCGCAGCGCCTCTTTCAGGCCGGGCTCGATGCGGAAGGTCAGCGTGGTGGTCTTGGCGGTGGCCATTGCGCCCTCTCAGTGGTTATGCTGGAAATGTACTGTACTGCACTGTACAGTAAAGCCCGGCACAATCCAATGGGTAGTAACATTCCGGCCAAAGACGGTGGGGTGACGGCGCTGATCTTTGACAAGGATCGGGTAGGAGGCGGGGTCACCCCCGCCGTCCTCCCACACCACCGGACGTGCGGTTCCGCATCCGGCGGTTCATTGAACACACTGGAGTCGTCGCGCCGTATCGAGCAGCGACACCAGACCTAAACGATCAAAGAAGGACTTCGGGTAGCCTGGTTCATGTGGCTCGCGCCACTGTTCCAC
>SBBG01000037.1 GCA_005240065.1 Gammaproteobacteria bacterium
GCGTATGTCAGGGGCGGAAAATCGTTTTATTTTCATTCCGCATACCTTTTGATTGATCTTTTTTCATTGGACTTCCAACTTCTTGGTACTCATTTGCCTACGCTGGCGATGATCCTGACCTGTTTGTTGTCCGGTATTTCGTTGTAAGACAGTACGTGCAGGCTTGGAATCGAATGCCTCAGCAGCCGCGCCAAGGGTAGGCGCAATGGCATGGACACCAGCAATATCGCAGCTTGCCCGGCCATTTCCTGGCGTTGCGCGCTTTGCACCAGCGCCGCGTGCATCCTTTCCGCCAGCCCGGGTTCGAGGCCTATGCCTGCCATACCGGATGCTTGAAGGGAGTTTTGCAATATCTGTTCCAAATCTGGATCCAGCGTGATCACCGGTATCTCGCTTACCATACCATTGATTTGTTGAACAATTAATCTCCCAAGCGCAACCCGCACTGCGGCAATCAGCATGGCGGGATCCTGACTCTTCGGCGCCTGCGATGCCAATGTTTCGGCAATCGTCCTGATGTCGCGAATGGGGATACGCTCTTCGAGAAGACTCTGCAGAACCTTCAATACGCTGCCTAAAGGCAAAGTATTCGGCACCAGATCTTCCACTAGCTTGGGCGCCGACTTGGCGAGATTGTTGAGCAACTGCTGAACCTCCTCACGGCCCAGCAATTCATGCGCATGACTCTGCAAGATTTGACTGAGATGTGTGGCCACCACGGTCCCCGCATCGACCACTGTATAGCCCAGCGTCTGAGCATGGTCGCGCTGGGAAGGCTCGATCCACACCGCCTCCAGACCAAAAGCCGGTTCTTTGCCGGGAAAACCATGTACCGCTCCAAATACCTGCCCTGGGTTAATCGCAAGATCGCGATCGGGATATATCTCTGCCTCTCCGACGGTCGCCCCCAGCAAAGTGATGCGATAGGCATTGGGTGCGAGATCGAGATTGTCGCGGATATGCACGGGTGGCATGAGGAATCCAAGTTCTTGCGTCAACTTCTTGCGCACACCCTTGATGCGTCCCATCAGTTGACCACCCTGATTTTTATCCACCATCGGAATCAATCGATAGCCGACCTCCAGACCGATAGGATCGACAGGCACCACGTCATCCCAGCTCAAATCGCGCGTTTCCGGCAAGAGATCGGCGCTTTTTTCAGCGGCCACGGGACGTGCTTCGATGGATTGCTTGCGATACGCAATCATATACGCCATCGCCGCAGACGCCGCTGCTAAAGTCAGGAATGCCACATTTGGCATGCCGGGAACCAATCCTATCGCACCTATCACGCCCGCCGTCACTGCCAACGCACGAGGACTGCCAAACAATTGCGCCAGGATTTGCTTGCCCATGTCCTGGGCGCTCGAAACGCGAGTCACCATGATGGCAGCGGCGACAGACAGCAACAGCGCCGGAATCTGCGCCACCAGTCCATCGCCTATTGTTAGCAGCGTATAATTATGAAGCGCCTCGCCAAAAGCCATATCGTGTTGCAAAACACCGATGACGAAACCACCAATAATATTGATAAACAAAACCAGGATACCGGCAATAGCGTCGCCGCGCACGAACTTGCTGGCGCCATCCATCGATCCATAGAAATCGGCCTCTTGCACGACTTCCGCGCGGCGCGCCTTCGCCTCTTCCTGGGTAATCAATCCGGCATTGAGATCCGCGTCGATAGCCATCTGTTTTCCTGGCATGGCATCGAGAGTGAAGCGCGCGCTGACTTCAGAAATACGTCCCGCACCTTTGGTGACGACGACAAAATTGATGATGACCAAAATCGCGAACACCACCAGACCGACGGCATAATTACCGCCAACCACGAATTCACCGAAGGATTCGATGACATGGCCCGCCGCCGCCGTGCCGGTGTGCCCCTCCATCAAGATGACACGAGTCGAGGCGATGTTGAGCGCCAAACGCAACAAGGTTGAAAGAAGCAATACCGTTGGAAATGCCGCAAAATCGAGGGGTTTGTGCACATACACCCCGCTCAGCAATACTATCAACGATAACGCGATGCTGAAGGTGAAGAACACGTCGAGCAGCAATGGTGGCAGAGGCACCACCATCATCGCCAGCAACATCATGAGAAATAGTGGAATACCCAGGCCACGGCGGATAAAATCGCGCAGGTTTTCCAGAATTGTCGGATTCATTTTTTCTGTTGTAATCTCTTAGGGAGTCTCTGATATGTCAGAGCTTTCTTATCTTCTATACTCATCCGGTATCGGCAACTCTGCCATCTCCATAGGTTCATCGCTGTACTGCGCGTCATAATATTGACGACTCTTGATCTGATAAACATAGGCCAACACCTGCGCCACGGCTAAATAAAGCCCTGCGGGAATCGCATGATTCACTTCCGTACTGTAATGCAGCGCTCGTGCCAAAGGCGGAGCGGCCATCATTGGAATACGGTACTGAGCGGCAACGCCACGGATTTGCAAGGCGATCAGATCGGTGCCTTTGGCGATCACCACCGGCGCGGCCATCTTGTTCTTGTCGTAACGCAAGGCAACCGCGTAGTGAGTGGGGTTGGTGACGATCACATCGGCCTTCGGAATCTCGGCCATCATGCGGCGGCGCGCCATTTCTCGCTGCTGACTGCGTATGCGGCTCTTTATTTCTGGACTGCCATCCGTCTCCTTGAACTCTTCCTTGATTTCCTGGTGTGTCATTTTCAATTGCCGGGCGTGATTCCAGAGTTGAAAAGGCACGTCAACCGCTGCGATCAAAACCATCGTCGCACTCAACGCCAGAAAGACCCACCCCAGCAAATGGGCCACATGATTCAACGCACTAGGAAGTGGCTCTGCGCCCAAACCGATGAAGACATCGGCCATATTCCACAAAACCAGCACCGCCGCCGCGCACAACAAGCCAAATTTCGCCAGCGCTTTGAGCATCTCTATCATTCCGTGCGGACCAAAAATCCGCTTCAGGCCCGATAACGGATTGAGTTTCTCCCACTTGAACCCGATGGCCTGAGCGCTGAACGACCACCCTCCTATCGACAAAGGAGCCAAAATGGCAACCACAATCATGAGCACGAAAAACGGAGCAAGCATGAGGAGAGCGTCCGCCGCGGACTGTTCGAGCAGCTTCAGCATGGCACCAGGATTGAAAATGTCTTCGCGGCTGATCTGGAAACCATGACGCATGGTATCGAGCATTCCCGATGCCATGTGCCCTCCCATCACGAGGATTCCGCCCGCCGCCGCAAGCATCATTGCTGTGCTGGTCAGATCCAGGGAGCGGGGAATTTGTCCTTTTTCGCGCGCATCTTGCAGGCGCTTGGGAGTCGCCTGTTCGGTGCGTTCTTGCGCGGAATCCTGTTGCGCCATGCGCTATCGTCCTCCGGCCACAAGCTGCTGCATCATGGCAAAGACATCGCTCATGATATGGCTGAGCTGCGGCAGAATCACCGGCAAGGTCACCAGCATGACAATGACGCCGATGCATAGCGTGACAGGAAAACCCACGGCAAAAATGTTCAATTGCGGCGATGCGCGCGTCATCACTCCAAACGCGATATTCACAACCAGCAAAGCGGTCACGGCAGGCAAGGAAACGAGCACCGCTCCGGCGAACACCTGCCCCCCCCACAGCACCAAACTCCACAGGCTGCCCATACCCAAACCCTCGGGACCGACAGGCAAAGTGCGAAAACTGTCGGCGATAACTTCGATCAACACCAGATGGCCATTCATGGCAAGAAACAACAAAGTCACCATGATCTGATAAAATTGACCGACGACCGGAACCTGCACGCCATTCTGCGGATCGACCATCGCGGCAAACCCCAGACCCATCGTTTGCCCGATCAGCTGTCCCGCCAGCACAAATGCCGCAAATACCAGGCGCAAGGCGAAGCCTATCGCCAGACCGATCATCACTTGATGAACAATAATCAATATGCCGGTTGAGCTTATGGGGTCCACTTGGGGAACTTGCGGCAGGACAGGGGCGATAACGAGGGTCAATGCCACCGCGATGCCAACGCGGATTCGTACCGGCACATTCTGCGCGCCGAACACCGGCGCCACGCCAACCATGGCCGCGATGCGGAACAGTGGCCACAGATACATGCCGATCCAGGAACTGATTTCCGCGCTGGTGAATTGCATGTATTGAGGTCTTTATCGGGTTAATGAACCAGCACTGTATCCATGCCGCGCTCTATCTACTTCACCCAATGAGCATGGGAATGTTCTCGATAAGGCGCCGCATGTAATCAACAAAAATGTTCAACATCCATGGACCAGCCAGAACTATCGTCAGCAAGGTGATAAGTAGTTTCGGAACAAAGCTCAGGGTGACTTCATTGATCTGGGTTGCAGCCTGGAAAATGCTCACCAGCAAGCCTATCGCAAGCGCCGGGAGCAACAGAACAAGCAACAACAGAACCGCAATGGTCAACGCCTCGCGACCGATGTCGATGACGGATTCAGGTGTCACGCGAAACTCGCCGCCAGTGTGCCTATGATCAAAGACCAGCCATCAACAAGAACGAACAGCATGATCTTGAATGGCAGAGAGATCACCATGGGTGATAACATCATCATACCCATCGACATCAACACGCTGGATACTACTATGTCTATTATCAGGAAAGGAATGAATATCAGAAAGCCGATCTGAAAAGCTGTTTTCAGTTCGCTGGTGACGAATGCAGGAACAAGAAGAGAGAATGGCGCCGCCTCCGGAGATTCAATGCCATCCTTCCCCGATATTCTGGTGAACAATTCAAGATCGCTTTCGCGCGTCTGCTTCAGCATGAAATCCATGAAAGGACTTTTTGCATTATTGATCGCCTCGCTGGCGGATATCTTTTCTTCCATGTAGGGCTGCAAGGCCTCCTGATTGACCTTGTCAAACACCGGAGACATGATGAAGAATGTCAGGAACAATGCCAGGCCGATCAATGTCTGATTCGTCGGCGTGGCGCCGGTTCCGAGCGCCTGCCGCAGAATGGCCAGCACGATGATGATGCGCGTGAAGGAAGTCATCATCAGCAATGCCGCCGGCAACATCGACAGCAGCGTCATGAACAGCAAGGTTTGAATGCTTACGGTGTAGGTCTGAGAGCCACCCGCGCCTGACGTCACCGTAGCCACATCGAGTCCCGGTGCCGCCAGAGCCGCCTGTAGCGGCAGGAACGTAAGAAAAATTGAAAAAATCGCGCGTTTCATGATGACATGCGGTGCTTGATAGCCAAGCTCAATTTCGTGGCGAAAGTCTTCATGTCCGGCGCGGAAGTTTTTCCGTTATTGTCACCTTTTCCAGGCGCGCCAGTCGTTGCCGATGCCGGAGAAGAGAGAGGCAAAGGCTTTTCCAGAATGTGCAGTGTCTGGACGCGCCCCGGCGCAACACCTATCAACACCTGCTCCTCACCCACCTGCATCAGGATAACGCGTTCTCTTGGGCCGACAGACAATCCGCTAAGCACCTTCAACGAACCATCGGTGGATGATTGCAGCTTCCCATATCGCCGCAGCATCCATGCCATGCCACCGATGATGAGCAATACCAGCGCCAATCCCAGTGTCACTTGTAACAAACTTCCAGCAGAAACACCCGATGCGGCGGGAATCGTCATGGATGTCCCCGTTTTTTCCAGGGCATGTCCCACGGATGGAAGAAACAGCACTCCTGAAACAGCGAGATGGCTCAACCATATGTACATAGATATTGCTTTCATCACTTCAGCTTCTTCACCCGCTCTGAAGGACTTATCACGTCGGTCAGACGTATGCCGAATTTTTCATTGATCACCACGACCTCACCGTGAGCGATGAGCGTTCCGTTGACCAATACATCCAATGGCTCCCCGGCCAGGCGGTCAAGTTCGACCACAGAACCTTGATTAAGCTGTAGCAGATGACGAATACTAATCAAGGTACGGCCAATTTCCATCGAGAGCGTGACGGGAACATCCAGAATCACATCCAGATTGACATCTCCCGCAAGCTCCGTAACATTGCTCTCCTTTTGAAACTCCTGAAATTGCGCGGGAGAATAAGCCGAGGTGTTTCCCTTCGCGCCATCATCCATCCCCTTCCCGGACGCCGGCTCGGACGCCTCCTGCTCGGCAAGGGCCGCAGCCCACTCGTCTTCCACGCTCGAAGAAGACGACATCAAATCATTATCAGTCACCGGATTGCTCCTTTATTCATCAAGTCCCAATCGCTTGCGGCGGGGACAACGAAATTCAAATTTATTCTGTCCATGCCTAGTCAAGAAGGCGCTCTTTTTATGGGCGATGTGACTTTCACCGAGTTTCTCCCATCAGAAACACCAAACACGCCTCGAAACACCGGCACATCCTCGGCGATCAAAGTAACCGTATCCGGTATTTCAAAAGGGATGACATCCCCAGGCTTCATTTTCATCAAATCGCGCAATGTGATATCCACTTCCGCGAGCACGCTGCTGACATTGATCTTGGCCTCTTTTATTTCATCGCGCAACGCCAGCAGCCACCGTTCATCAACATCGGAACGATCGCTTTGCACGCCGGCATCTAGCACCTCACGGATAGGCTCGATCATCGAATAAGGCATGGTTACATGGAGATCGCCACCACCGCCGTCGAGTTCGATATGGAATGTCGTCACCACGACGACCTCGGTAGGGCTGACGATATTCGCGAACTGGGGGTTGACTTCCGATTGTATATATTCGAAATCGACAGACATCACCGGTGTCCAGGCCTCCCTGAGATCCTTGAATACCTGCTGCAGCATCATTTGTATGACACGCATCTCGGTTGGAGTGAACTCGCGCCCCTCGATTCTGGTGTAAAACCGTCCGTCTCCGCCAAAAAAATTATCCACAACGATGAATACCAACTTCGGATCGAAAACGAACAATGCCGTTCCGCGTAACGGATTGATACGAACGAGATTCAGATTGGCGGGAACGAAAAGACTGTGGACATATTCCGCAAACTTGAGCATCTGAACGCCGTTGACCGAAATCTCTGGCGTTCGGCGCAGCATATTGAAAAGACTTATCCTGAAATGGCGCGCGAATCTCTCATTGATCATTTCCAGGGTCGGCAGGCGCCCCCTGACGATGCGGTCCTGGCTTGCGAAGTTGTAATTGCGCGCAGTTCCGTCGGCGATGAATTCGCCGCCTGTTTCAACGTCGCCGCTATCGACGCCATGCAGAAGCGCGTCTATTTCATCTTGCGAAAGAATGTCTGTAACGGCCATGGCTCACTGCATCACGAAACTTGTGAAATAGACATCCTCCACTCCCGGAGAACCTGTATGCTTCTTGAGTATTTTCTGTATTTCCTTCAACGTCTCTGCGCGAATTTTCTCTTTCCCCTCGACGGTGCTAACGCTTTCCACGGTCTGGTTGCTCAACAGCATGATCAGATTGTTTCTGATCACCGGGGTATGGGTCTTCACAGCCTCGATGACCAACGGATCGCGCGCCATGACTTCGATGGTCACCTGCAGAAACCGCACCTCGGACTCATCCTTGAAATTGACGACAAAGGCAGGATCAAATGCGTAATAAACCGGCGGCGCCTTGGGCTGTTCAGCCTTAGCCTTATCATGGCCTTTGCCTTTTTCTCCGCCATGCCCATTCCCCAGAAAAAAGAAAGCAGCCCCGGCACCGCCGCCAAGCAGCACCAGAACACCGCCAAGGATGAGAAATTTCTTCATCAGGGAAGACTTTTTCTTACCTCCTTTTTGCGCTCCCTTTTCTCCATCACTCTCTTCTTTATCCAGCTTCTCGACCGCCATGCCTTGTTCCTTGATGGTTTGCCAAAACACTGTACTGAGCGGCGAAGCAAGCGTCATGCCATACCTTGAATAAGCAAAATATCAATGGGTTACAAACAAAAGGCGGGGCGATGACAGCAAATTGACTAAGGGGAGGGGAAGCGCGCTGCCGAAATTATGGCGGGCTGTCGTATCCCATGCGCAATGGCCGATACAAAAACCCGATCAAGTCAGCGAGGGGGTTTATTTGTTACAATAACGCCCATATCAAGGTAAAACAGTATTCTTTCGATTCCTTTCAATGCTCCTCAACCCAAGCAAGTCCCGTGTCATCGTCGGCCTGTCCGGAGGTGTCGATTCCTCGGTCAGCGCCCTCCTCCTCCAACAGCAGGGCTACGATGTCAGCGGTCTATTCATGAAGAACTGGGAAGACAAAGATCCCGATGGCCATTGCCCGGCCGCCATCGACGCGCGGGACGCCCTGGCGGTATGCGGCCGGCTGGGCATCGTCCTGGACGCGGTGAATTTCGCGAAAGAGTATTGGGACCGAGTGTTCCGGTATTTCCTCGACGAATACAGCCGCGGCCGCACACCCAACCCGGACATCCTGTGCAACAAGGAAATCAAGTTCAAGGCATTCCTCGACTACGCCCTGACCCAAGGCGCCGACTTCATCGCCACCGGCCACTACGCGCGGGTAGCACGGCGGGATGGACTCTACCGCCTGCTCAAGGGACGTGACATCAACAAGGATCAGAGCTATTTCCTCTATACCCTGGGCCAGCGGCAATTATCGAAAACACTCTTCCCCGTCGGGGAACTCACCAAGCCGGAGGTGCGCCGCATCGCCACCGAGGCCGGTTTCGCCAACCACGCGAAGAAAGACAGCACCGGCATCTGCTTCATCGGCGAACGCGATTTCAAGGATTTCCTGTCGCGCTATCTACCCGCCCAGCCGGGCGAGATGCGCACGCCCGAGGGCGAGCTGATCGGACGTCACGATGGCCTCATGTATTACACCCTCGGACAACGCCAGGGCTTGGGCATCGGCGGCCGGCAAGGCGACAACGGCGAACCCTGGTTTGTCGCCGGCAAGGAGTTGGCCAGCAACACCTTGATCGTAGTGCAGGGCCATGACCACCCGCTGCTCTACAGCCGGCACCTGGTGACGAACAACCTGCACTGGACAAGCGGAGCGCAACCCGGCCTGCCGCTGCGCTGCACGGCGAAAACCCGGTATCGCCAGCCCGATCAAACCTGCACCCTCATGGCTTTGGACAACGATACCTGCTGTGTCACCTTCGACCAGCCGCAATGGGCGGTGACGCCGGGACAATCCGTCGTGTTTTATTCTGGCGAGGAATGCCTGGGCGGAGGCGTTATCGAACATACCGGCGATACCGCCAACACAATATCGTTTATGTACAATACAACATCACGCTACGCATCATGAGTCATACCAGCGAAGACCGAACCCTTGCCTTGGCCGGCGTTTTTCAAGCCGCCCACCTCGTACAGGAAATCGCCCGCAAGGGCACTGCGGACAGCCGCGATTTCGAGACTACCATCGCTAGCCTGTTCATCACCAACCCGCCCAATGCCGCCGCCGTCTATGGTGGCGTGCGCGGCGTCAACCCCGGCCTCAAGCGGCTGCGCGTCCAGCTCGGCGCCGACAATAGTCAGCCGCGCGACCTCGAACTCACCCGCTATACGGTCGCCATTCTCTACCTTGAACGCCAACTGGCGAAACGCCCCGCCATGCTGCAAAAAATCGCCGAAGGCATCGAAAAGGCACGCACCCAATCCGAGCACTTTTCGCAAACCCACAGCAACGTCATCGCCAGCCTCGCCGGGCTATACAGCGACACCATCAGCAACCTCAACCCCCGTATCATTGTCAGCGGCGAACAGGGCTATCTCTCCAACCCCGACAACGCCAACAAAGTCCGCGCCCTGCTACTCGCCGCCATCCGCTCCGCCGTACTATGGCGCCAGTGCGGCGGCAGCCGGCTACAGCTCATGTTCGGCAGAAGCAAGATGGTGCGGGAGGCGGGGGAATTGTTGGGGGAGCTGTAACGGTAAGGTGAAGGGCTACTATAAGCCAGGCCACATGGATAGAGGAATTCATCACACGCACAATAAGTAGTACATGTACATTTTAGAGATTAGCTACTATGGATGCCATCAGCTACACATCCGCCAGAAGCAACTTGTCCAAGATGGATGTAAGTGCCCACACCGCACATCACCACGATGTGATTCAATGATCTTGGAGAAAACTTCATTGTGCATTCCATGAGCGGCTGGTGCTCACGCTGAAGGGGCTGCGCGCCGAACCTGTTCGTTATACGAGGGGGAAGTGAATAGCGATGTCATTGCACTGAACCTAAAAGCGGTATGAGTCCACGCACTTCGAACGATCCACCATCGCGCCATACCCTGACCGCATGGCGCGCGTTGCCGGCCGGCATCTGGGCATTGGGCTTCGGCTCGCTGTTCATGGACATCTCTTCCGAGATGATCCACAGCCTGTTGCCGATCTTCATGGTCACGGTGCTGGGCGCGTCGATGGTGACCGTCGGCATCATCGAGGGCGTTGCGGAGGCGACGGCGGCGGTATTGAAGGTGTTCTCGGGGACGCTAAGCGATTACCTCGGCAAGCGCAAATTCCTGATGATCCTCGGCTATGGGCTCGCGGCCTTCATCAAACCGGTGTTCCCGCTGGCCGGGTCGATCGGCTGGGTGTTCACGGCACGGTTTATCGATCGTATCGGCAAGGGCATCCGCGGCGCGCCGCGCGATGCGCTGGTGGCCGACATCACGCCGGCGCCATTGCGCGGTGCGGCCTACGGCCTGCGCCAAGCGCTCGATTCAGTCGGCGCCCTGCTCGGCCCGCTGCTGGCGATGGCCTTCATGATCTGGCTCGCGGATGACATACGTGCGGTGATGTGGATCGCCGTGATACCGGCCTTCATCGCTGTGGCGCTGCTCATGATCTATGTACACGAACCTTCGATCGCGCCGGCGGCCGGGCAGGCCAAGGCGCCGCTCACGTTGCGCGACGCCCGGCGCCTGCCGCGGCGCTACTGGCTGGTGGTGCTACTGGGCGCCGTTTTCACGCTCGCTCGTTTTAGCGAGGCCTTTCTAGTGTTACGGGCGGAGGATATCGGGCTCGCGCTCGGTTACGTGCCTGTCGTCATGGTCGTGATGAACCTGTTCTATGCCGGGGCGGCCTACCCCGCCGGCGTCGCCGCCGACCGTTTCCGTCAGCGCACCTTGCTAGTGATCGGACTCGCGTTGCTCATCGCCGCCGATGTGCTGCTGGCCGTTGCAACCGGCGCACTGACCGTCTTCGCCGGTGCGGCGCTGTGGGGTTTGCACATGGCCTTCACTCAGGGCTTGCTGTCGAAACTGGTGGCAGACGCGGTGCCGGTGGATCTGCGCGGTACTGGCTTCGGCATTTTCAACCTCGTCAGCGGCGGCGCGCTGTTGCTCGCGAGCGTGATCGCGGGTACGCTGTGGAGCGCCATCGGCCCCTCGGCCACGTTCCTGGCCGGCGCTAGCTTCGCCGCCGTCGCTGTGATCGGGCTCGTAACGGTACGCCGCCGGGCATCGCCATCCGGGCAAGTTTCGTAGGGTGCGTCTCACACACCATCCGTGTGGTGCGTAAGACGCACCCTACCCTGAGAGAAAAGTTGGAAAAGCAGATAAATTTGACTGCCGGGTTAACGATAGGAAGAAAGCAAGGCGCATGCCGATGGTACACCCCGACCAACCCGACTGGCGCAACGTGCATGGCCTCACCCAGGCCGAGGCGGAGGCGCGGCTGCGCGCTGAGGGACACAACGAGCTGCCGGGTAGCCGCCGTCGCTCGATGGCCACCATCGCCCTGAGCGTGATGCGCGAGCCGATGTTTCTGCTGCTGGCGGCGGCGGGTTTCATCTATTTCCTGCTCGGCGATCTGGGCGAGGCCGCCGTGCTGCTCAGTTTCGTTGTGGTGGTGATGGGGGTCACCATCTACCAGGAACAGCGCACTGAGCGGATCCTCGACGCGCTGCGCGACTTGGCCAGCCCGCGCGCGCTCGTCGTCCGCGACGGCCAGCGGCAACGCATTCCCAGCCGCGACGTGGTGCGCGGCGACATGCTCGTTCTTGTCGAGGGAGATCGCGTAGCCGCAGATGCCGCTGTGCTGGCTCAGCGCAATCTTCAGGTCGACGAATCGCTGCTCACCGGAGAATCTATGCCCGTGAACAAGACGCACAGGGACGGCAAGATAGCGCCAGGGCGCCCGGGGGGCGAGGGCTTGCCTTATGTATACTCGGGCACCTTGGTCGTACAGGGCATGGCGATCGCCGAGGTGCTCGCCACTGGTCAACGCAGCGAGTTCGGGCGCATCGGCAAGGCATTGCAAACACTAGAGACGGAAGCAACCCCGTTGCAGCGGCAGACGCGCAAGCTGGTGCGCACCCTCGCCACTGTTGGTCTGACGCTGTGCGCCGTGCTCGTGGTCGTCTACGGCCTCACACGCGGCGACTGGATTGCGGGCGTGCTGGCTGGTATCACTCTCGCCATGGCGACGCTGCCAGAGGAGTTTCCCGTGGTGCTGATGGTGTTTCTGGCGCTGGGCGCCTGGCGCATTTCGCACCACCGTGTGCTGACCCGCCGCGTGCCGGCCATCGAAACACTGGGGTCGGCCACTGTGCTGTGCGTCGACAAAACCGGCACCCTCACCCAGAACCGGATGGCCGTGCATACGCTGACCACCAATGGCGAGATATTCCGCGTTCCTGACGAAGCCGACGAGAAATCGCTGCCGGAGCAATTTCACGAACTGCTGGAGTTCGGGATTCTGGCGAGCGAAGTCGATCCGTTCGATCCAATGGAAAAGGCGATGCGCGGCCTCGGCCGGCGTTATCTCGCCGATACCGAACACTTGCACGACGACTGGCAGTTGGTGCACGAGTATCCGTTGACGCAAGAGCTGCGCGCCATCTCGCACGTCTGGCGTTCGACGCGCGGCGCGGAATACGTTGTCGCGGCTAAAGGCGCACCCGAGGCGATCGCCGATCTGTGTCATCTGCGCGAAAGCGACGCGTCCACATTGGCGCAACAGGTGGAACAACTCTCGGCGCAAGGTCTGCGCCTGCTCGGCGTGGCGAACGCGCGCTTCAAGGGCCAGCAATGGCCACCGATCCAGCATGACTTCGATTTCCGCCTGCTCGGCCTCATTGCCCTCGCCGACCCGCTACGGCCCACAGTGCCCGCCGCCATCGCCGAGTGCCAGGCTGCGGGCATCCGCATCGTGATGATCACCGGCGACTACCCCGGCACCGCGCTCGCCGTTGCGCGCGAGGCGGGACTGGCGGCGGGCGAGGTGATGACCGGCGCCGAACTCGATAACCTGGGCGAACCGGAGTTGCGTGCGCGCCTGCCGAAGGTGAATGTGTTCGCCCGCGTCGTGCCCGACCAGAAACTCAAGCTCGTCAACGCTTTCAAGGCCAACGGCGAGGTGGTGGCGATGACCGGCGACGGCGTCAACGACGCGCCCGCGCTCAAGGCGGCGCACATCGGCATCGCCATGGGCGGCCGCGGCACCGATGTCGCCCGCGAAGCCTCCTCGCTGGTACTGCTCGACGACGATTTCGCCTCCATCGTCGAGGCGGTGCGCCTCGGCCGCCGCATCTACGATAATCTGCGCAAGGCCATGGCCTACATCCTGGCGATCCATGTGCCGATCGCGGGCCTGTCGCTGCTACCGGTGCTGTTCGGCTGGCCGCTGGTCTTCTTCCCGGTGCACATCGCCTTCCTTGAATTCATCATCGATCCGGCCTGTTCCATCGTCTTCGAGGCGGAGCGGGAAGAGCCGAACACCATGCGCCGTTCCCCGCGCCCGCCCGACGAGCCCTTGTTCGGCGGGTGGAATCTCGCGCTCAGCCTGTTGCAGGGAATCGGCGTGCTGATACTGGCGATGGCCGTATTCGGTGTTGCGCTCGCGCGCGGCCTTGCGGAAGGCGAGGCACGGGCGCTCGCATTCACCACACTGGTGGTCGCCAACATCGCTCTGATCTTCGCCAACCGCTCCTGGGAACGCACCATACTCGCCTCTTTGCGCAGCCCGAACCGTGCGCTGTGGCTGGTCACCGGCGCAGCCGCGTTGTGTCTGGCTCTCGTGCTTCAGGTCCCGGAGTTGAACGATGCCTTTCATTTCATGCCTCCGTCCAGCGGCAATCTCCTGTTTGCCGTGGTGGTCGGACTTATGAGCATCATATGGTTCGAGTTATTCAAGCTCTTTAACCATAAAAATGGCAAGCGTGTTATTTTCTGAACAACTCCGCCTCGGCCTTCCGCCTTCGGGTAAGCCCGGGCAACACACGTCCACCCGTCTTGTCCCATTTTCGAAACTCATTGGCGGCGCCCGCATGATCGCCGGCATTCAGGAGGCGAAGCAAGGTCGATTTCTTCAAATTCCCCGCGCCGACGTTGTAAGCAAAGCTCACCAGCGCGGCGAATTGATTATCCGTGATTGGCGTCTTGACCAGTGATTCGACATCGCGGCAGGCGTCCAGAACATCGCCTCGCAGCAGGGCTTCGGCCTGCGCCATGGTAATGCCGCCCGGGTATAGATCCCGTGCGCGCTGCTTGTTTTCCTTGCCACGCAGGAAATCACTTCCCACCACGATCGCATGTCCCCAGCCGATGGTCCAGATACCGACGGGATCAAGATAGGCATCGAGATTCACCGTCGCCGGATCGCCATCCATGATACCCTCGAAACTCTTTATCAGATCCAATCCCGCCTGATTGATATCGCGCATTCTCCCCTCCTCTCCCGTTTCAATGGACAATTACCACTAACTCGCCGGACAGCCCAAATCTCCCTCCGGACAATGCAACATTTCTTTAAATTCGCTAATTCTATTTTTGGTTTTTCTTATCAGACAATTCTGCATGATCAAACCACGGGAGCTACCCTCTTCGGCCGCCGAGCTTTCAAACGCGCAATCCAGGTCGCGGAATTTTATCCAGGCGAGTTGAGATTTTCTCAACTTCACTTTCTGTGCATTGGATAAACGGTTTCGTACTTCGTTATACACATTGTTGAGCACCTCGTTCGCCTCAACCAGTTCCTGGGCGGCACATTGATTCATCTGCAACTGCGTCGATGGATTATCACATGTCACTGCAACGGTCTCCATCGCCGGGAACAATATCAAAACAAAAGAGAGAGCACGTAGAATCATACAATTCATCAAAACAGCACCAACTGATCGCCGGCCCGCGCCGGCACACGAAACTGGCCTGTATCGAGCCGCAATCGCTCACGATTCAAACCCTGCCGCTTGCAAGCCAGACGGAAACGCTGCTCGATCATCTGCGCATACAAACCCGCCCCCCTCATGCGCGAACCGAAATGGGCATCGTTTTCCTTTCCTTCGCGGCTCTGGCGAATCAGGCTCATGACATGTTCGGCCTTGAGCGGCGCGTGTTCCGCAAGCCATTCCTTGAACAGATCTTTTATCTCCAGCGGCAGGCGCAACAGCACATAGCCTGCCCAGCGCGCGCCTGCTTCGGCGGCGGTTTCCAGTATCGCCTCCATCTCGCTGTCGTTCAAGGCGGGGATGACGGGTGCGGTCAGCACGCCGGTAGGGATGCCTGCGTTGCTCAAGGCGCGGATGACTTCGATGCGGCGCGCGGGAGCAGCGGCACGGGGTTCCAGACGGCGCGCCAAGGAGCGATCGAACGTGGTGATCGAGATATATACCATGGCCAGGTTCTTCCCGGCCATCGCGGCGAGTATATCGATGTCACGCTCGATCAGCGCCGACTTGGTGACGATCACCACCGGGTGATGATGTTCGGCGAGCACTTCCAGTACACCGCGGGTGATGCGCCGCGCGCGCTCGATGGGTTGATAGCAGTCGGTATTCGCCCCCAGCGCGATCACCTCGCATTCGTATTTCGATTTGCGCAACTCCTCGGCCAGCAACCGCGCGGCATCGGGCTTGGCGAACAGGCGACTTTCGAAATCCAGTCCGGGCGACAAGCCATGGTAGGCATGGGTGGGTCGGGCGAAGCAGTAAACACAGCCATGCTCGCAACCACGGTAGGGATTGATCGAGCGGTCGAACGGCACATCCGGCGAATCGTTGCGCGAAATGATGGTGCGCGCGGCCTCGTCGGTGACGATGGTCTTGAGCGCGGGCGGTTGCTCATCGAGAATGCCCCAACCGTCGTCGATGGCGGCATGGCTATACGCCTCGTAACGCCCATCGGTATTGCTGATCGCACCGCGCCCCTTGTGAAACTTGGTAGACATTTCGTGTTTGGTTGAACCCTGATGAACGCGACGTCAATGCGCCAGAGGCATTTTTTAATCTGCCACTGAAACAAGGGTATGGCAATGCCCATGGTTTAGTCTATACTCAACACCGGGACGTTGGCCGGATTATGAGGTGCTTTATGATGGCAAACAGGCTGGAGACATGCAAATAGACTCGGTTGGGAGAACATCGCCGGCTATCACCGTGGCGACGCCCAAAGCGCTGGACACTTGGCGCACCGGCCAGATCCTCACCGCCATCGTCGTTGCAACAGAACCGCAAGACGACAGTGTTACGCTGCGGATCAACAATGTCTTGATCCAGGCGCGCAGTCAACTTTCCTTCACACCGGGTCAGTGGCTGAATGTGCAGGTGACCGGCACCGGAAACCAGACTGTTCTGAAGATCGTCGATGACACTCCCGAATCCGTTGCCCCATTGACACAGGCCCTGCGCGAAAATCTTCCGCGCCAGAACGCCTTTCCACCGTTGCTTGCCAACCTTGCCTGGCTGGCCTCACCGGCTGGAAAAAACGCCCTTTCGCAAAACATCGCCCAGCTTGCCGCTCAGGTATTCAC
>SBBG01000170.1 GCA_005240065.1 Gammaproteobacteria bacterium
AAGAAAGATCGCATTCCGCGCATTGCCGCGTGCAGTGACGTGATAGATTGCGCCGGGAAACTCAAGTCGAAGGGGTCGTGCCATGGGTACAGATTAGCTTGCCAGAAACCGCTGTGTCAAGATCTGACCCTTTTCCGTGTGACCCTTTTCCGTGTTGACCCTTTTCCGTGTTTGTGACCCTTTTCCGTGTTTGCTTTTCCGTGTTTGTGACCCTTTTCCGCTTTTCCGACTGATCCTTTTCCTCCGCTTCCTCCGCGCGAGGTTGCGGAAATGATGCGCGGTGGGATGAGTTGGAGGGAAAGGAGGGGGGAGTCCAAACCGGAACCCGCTCAAGACTTG
This sequence comes from Gammaproteobacteria bacterium, assembly GCA_005240065.1. Taxonomy (GTDB): domain Bacteria; phylum Pseudomonadota; class Gammaproteobacteria; family Ga007554; genus SBBG01. The sequence goes on from SBBG01000170.1 coordinate 340, forward strand.
GCCTTGAGCGGGTTCTCGAACCAACTTTACCTTACGGTAACATTCACAACAGCCACAGGCGGGATGTTGAACCCCGTGGAGGCGATGCATTGCAGCGCGAAGGACACCGTTCTCGGCGTGGATGACGCCGCAAGGCTGATGTCACCCTGTGTCGACGTGGTGATCTGACCCGTCAAGCCAAAATTGGCCGAACTCCAGATGGGATGCTGGCCATTCAGTGTGTAGGGCTGGCATTGAAAATAACCCCCCCCGTGCAACCAGCTCAACTTGGTGAGGGTGCCTGCCGCCAACGAACGCGGCCCTGCCACCAACACCAGCGGCTGTTGCGGGTTGACGGTAACCGATACCCGGGCGACATCACCGGCGCTCACTCCGGCCCCGCAAGTGGCAATGTAATTGCCGTTCACACCGCTAGAGCTGGCGATAAAGCTCTGCACCGGCGCATACGACGACGACACGCCACAACCCAGCTGTGTCACATCCGTCCAGACGACGCTGCCACCGGTGCCTAGCGATCTTCTCTGGATGGAAAATGCAGTGATCTGGTTTTGTTGCACATTGGAAAACTGCAGTGGAAACTCGACAGCGGTATTACCGCCATTCTGAACAAACGTCCCCTCATAAACAAACTCGGCGGCCTGGGCTGAATGAGCAATTCCCAGTGCGGCGACCATGGCGACCGAAGCGATCCTTTTATACATGACAGCCATCTCCTGACTAAATGCGCCTCATCATTGCACGATACAACGACCCGCATCTCGCCGCCCAAAAATGTTTGGCGGTGAAAACAGCGGACTATACTCTACCTTTCCGACTATAAATCGAAAGTAGTGCGCCTGCAAGCAAGGGCGGCGCAAGGTTTTCACCCCCCCTCCCTATACTCTGCAACTTGATCACACCGCCCGCCACGCCATCAACAATACTGCGGCGATGGCGACCGTGGCGATGCCGGCGATGGCGGCTAGTCCTGTGGCGGTTTGTATGGCGATGGAACGGGTGGCGCAGGCCCATACCATGGCGAGTTTGATGGCGAGATTGCTGACGCTGGCCATGGCGATGCCGAGTACGGCGATGGCGGTGGGTACGGCGCCGCTGGTGTTCAGTTGCGCCAGGGCAAGGGTGATGGCGTCGGTGTCGAAGCTGCCGGCCAGCAGCGAGATGGTGTAGACGCCGAACGGGCCGAAGTGATTGATGGCGAGTTGTGCGACGGCGAAGACGAGTCCGTAAAGCGCGCCGAATTGAATGACGGTGGAAAGTTCCAGCGGGTTTTCGAGAGGCGTGGCGACGGCCGCGCCTTTGTGCCGGCTGTTCGCTTTTGAGAGAGTGCGCCAGATCAGCCACAGGCCGGTCGTCAGCGCCGGCAGCAACAGCACCGCGGTGATCGGCAGAAGTTTGGGGTTGACGATGGCGACTTCCAGCATTTGGCGCGCGAACATGACGCTGGCGGTGAGCAGGATGCCGGCGGTGAGCGCGGAGGCAAGTTCAGGACGTTTCTGGCTGAGGCGGGCAAAGGCGAGGGTGACGGCGACGGAGCTGACCAGTCCGCCGAGCAGCGCGGTGGCGAGGATGCCGCGTTCCGGGCCGAAACCTTGCAGCATAAAATAACCGATGCAGGCGATGCCCGATACCAGCACGACCATGGACCACACCTGGCGCGGGTTGATGTTGAGTTCGGTGAATCCCTGGTCGGGCAGGATCAGATAGACGATCACCGCCAGCAAAGCGAATTTGGCGATGGTGACCTTGTCGGCGGCTTCGCCGCGCCCCTGCTTTTTGCCCGCCAGTACCAGCGTGGCGGTGACTGCGATGACCAGTGACGCAACCCATTCCCCCGCTGCTACCAGTCCGCCCAGCAGCCAGCAGAGCAGGGTCGCGATTTCCTGGGTAATGCCGAGGGTGCCGGTCATCTGGCTGCCGCGCATGAAGGCTGCGGCGACCAGCAGGCCCAGCACGCCCAATCCCACCAGAAACACCGGCTGTCCCGCCCACCAGTGGGCGCTGACAAAGCCGCCGATCGACACCAGCGGCAGCGTGGTTACCCCGCCGAAATGGCGCGGCTCGGTGCGTGGCGGGGTTTCCTGCTCCAGGCCGATCAACAGACCGATGATCAGCGTGATCATCAGTGGGACGAACCATTCGGGAAAGAATTCGAGGCTGATCATGAGAAAAAGGGCATCCTGGGTGTGAGAATCGCTGTGGTTCGGGTATAGTTTGTGAGTTTATAGCATCCAGATATTTGCAGGGCTAAAATTATTATGGAAGCACCGAATAATTCCATCCTGGAATTCTCGGTGCACGAAAAGCAAAAGTATGATTTTTGCTTTTCTCCATTCTTTAATCACTTGCCGTGATTGAAGAATGTCGGCGCATCGATGTGCCGCGAAACCTCTGACGCATCAGAGGTTCCTTATTATTAGAGGTAGTGGGGCGGGGTAATGAGAATTCTATTGAGCAATGACGACGGCTATCTGGCCCCCGGTCTGATCTGTCTGGCGGAGGTGTTGCAGGATGTCGCGCAGGTGATGGTGGTGGCGCCGGACCGTGACCGCAGCGGCGCCAGCAATTCGCTGACGTTGGCGCGGCCGATCCGGGTCACGCAGGCCGAGCGCGGTTTCCTGCGCGTCGATGGCACGCCGACGGACTGCGTGCATCTGGCCATTACCGGCCTGCTCGATTATGAGCCCGATATGGTGGTGTCGGGCATCAACGCCGGGGCCAATCTGGGTGATGATGTGATCTATTCCGGTACGGTGGCGGCGGCGATGGAGGGCCGTTTTCTGGGTTTCCCCGCGCTGGCGGTGTCGCTCGCCAGCCATGAGCAGCGGTATTACGAGACGGCGGCGAAGGTGGTGCGCAGCCTGCTCGGCCGCTTGCAGCACGATCCGCTGCCGGCCGACACCATCCTCAATGTCAACGTGCCCGACGTGCCGTGGGAGCAACTTGAAGGTTTCGAGGCCACGCGCCTGGGACACCGGCACAAATCCGAGCCCATGATCAGGGCCAGCGACCCGCGTGGCCGCGAAATCTACTGGGTGGGCCCCGCCGGTCCAGAGCAGGATGCCGGGCCGGGCACCGATTTTCATGCGATCAGGAACAACCGTGTCTCGGTCACCCCCATTCATGTCGACCTGACGCGCTATACCGCGCTGGACAAGGTGGCGAGTTGGCTGACAGGACTCAAGCGGTCATGAAATCGCATCACCGCGGCATCGGCATGACATCGCAGCGCACCCGCGAGCGCCTTATTGGCCGCCTGCGCGAGGAGGGCATCCGCAGCGTGGCAGTGCTGGAAGTGATGGGTAGCGTGCCACGCCACATCTTCGTCGACGAGGCCCTGGCGAGTCGCGCCTACGAAAATATCGCCCTGCCGATCGGCCATGGCCAGACCATTTCCCAACCCTATACCGTGGCGCGCATGACCGAGGCGCTGAGCGAAGGCATCAAGCTCAACAAGGTACTGGAGATCGGCACCGGCTCCGGTTATCAAACAGCGATACTCGCTCATCTGGCGGGGCAGGTGTACAGTGTCGAACGCATTGACGCTCTGATCAAGCTGGCGCGCCAGCGGTTCATGGAAATGGGACTGCGCAACATCCGCCTCAAGCATGCCGATGGCAAGCTGGGCTGGCCCGAATACGCGCCTTATGACGGCATCCTCGTCACCGCCGCGCCGCAGGAAATCCCCGAGGCACTGCTGGAGCAGCTCGCCGCCGGTGGCCGTCTCGTTATTCCGGTCGGCGCCAGTGGCGGGGCGCAAACCCTGCTGCGCATCACCCGCGTGCCGGAAGGTTATCAGCGGGAAATCCTCGAACCTGTCAGTTTCGTACCGCTCCTGCCCGGCCGGGAGCTGATGCAGTTTTGAAATAATGATGGCGTACAAGCTGGCGGCAATCGTGGTTATCTTGATGTCGGCCTGCTTTATGACGGCATGCGGTAACCATGTCTACCATCGTGTCGAACGGGGCGACACCCTTTACTCGGTCGGCTGGCAGTACGGCTACGACTACCGCCAGGTTGCCGAGTGGAACGGTATCAGCTCGCCGTATACCATCGAAGCGGGGCAATGGTTGCGCGTCGCTCCGCCCGCTGGCGGGGCACCCGTCACCGAGCGGTCGGCGGCGGCGCCTGGCTCAGAGGGACCTGCGCGGGTCGCGGAGGGGCGAGCAGAGGGCGAGGCGGTGATTTTGTCGAGTGTGCCACCGCCGCCCGCGCCGAAAA
>SBBG01000093.1 GCA_005240065.1 Gammaproteobacteria bacterium
GAAAAGGCGAAAATCAGGGGATAGCAAACCCCCTCTATAGGGTGAGATCGTTGAATACAGAGCATCTCAGAAGGTCGAAATTTTTCTGCGTTCATAAAAATTCCCTGTCCAGAGGTTTTTCTACAGCCTCAACGCTTCGCCTCCGCCAGCGCCTGTTCCTGAAACTGCTTGAGCCGCGCCTCGACACGGGAAGCGCGATAGAAATCCTTGTCCTGGATCAATCGTAGCGCGATATTGAGCTGATCGATCGCGGTGCGGGTCTCGCCATTGAGATAATAATATTCCGCCATCGATTGATGCGAGTCGGCCAGGTAGCCCGCCTTCTCCTCGGCGCGCGCCAGCAGTTCATACATGGCGGGGTCGGGATCCCGGCGGCGCAGATGATCTCTGAGCATGGTTCGGGCGGTTTCGGCTTGGCCGTTGTTAAGCAGTGCTTCGGCGTAGGTGACGGTCAGCGGATGGTTGTTGGGATAGAGCGCGAGCGCGTCGCCCAATATTTTTACTGCGGCGCCGGTTTGCTTGCCCGCCATCTCGATTTTCGCCGCCGCGATCAGGTAAGCGATACGTTCCGGTTCCTTCTCCAACAGCTTTTTGATCTGAATTCGCGCGTCGTCCAGCCGGTTCGCCTCGATCAGGGCCAGCGTATAGGTGTAGCGCTCGTCGTTTCTGGTGGTGCGTCCTTTTTTGAGCGCTTCCTCGAAAACCTTAATGAGGTTGACAGGACTGTCGGTGCTCAATACCCGCAATTTGGCGCGGATAAGACGGAAGGACTCCCGCTCCAGGTTAGCGCGGGGCGGATATTGCTCGGCGCGGTTGCGTGAATCGGCGATACGCGACAGGGTGACGGGATGGGTACGCAGAAATTCCGGCAGCCGGTTGTCGTAATAGCGGCTGGCCTGATGCATGCGCTCGAAAAATTGCGGCATGCTGCGCGGATTGAATCCCGCTTCGGCGAGCATCTGCATGCCCAGCCGGTCGGCCTCCTGTTCGTTGGCGCGGGTAAAGTTCAAGCGGTTCTGTATGCTGCCCGCCATGGTGGCGGCGACGGCGGCTTGGCCGACCTGCGGGTTGCCCCCGCTCAGGATCAGCGCCGCGAGCATCGCTGCGGCGGCGGGCAGATTCATCTTGCCGGAGTTCTCGATGGCGCGCGCGATATGGCGTTGTGTGACATGCACGATTTCGTGCGCCAGCACCGAAGCGAGTTCGCTTTCGGATTCGGTGGTCAACATCAAGCCGGCATGAATGCCGACAAACCCGCCGGGCGCGGCGAAGGCGTTGATCGAGGCATCGTTGACGACGAAAAAGGTGAAATCCTGTGCTGGGTTGTCGCTGTTGGCGACGAGCTGGTAACCAAGCGACTGGATGTACTCGCTGACCTCCGGGTCGTTGACCAGCAACGTCGATTGGCGTATCTGACGCATCAGGCCCTCGCCCAGCCGGCGTTCCTCTTCGGGAGAAATGACCGCGCCGGAAGTATCGCCCATGCTGGGCAATTCGATCGCCAAAGGCTGCTGAGCCGGTGCTGTAACGATGCCTGCCAACAGGAAGGCGAGCATGGAGGTTTTGATTGACGGTTTATTGAGAGAAGCCACGGGATAGGTTGTCTGTTTACTTCGATGACCGGCCTGTCCATAATAGGCAGCTTGGCCGCGTAATTCCACAACAACAAAGCGCGTTGTTCAAATTGACTTCAAATCTGTCTCCGGAGGGAGACGTTTTGCCTTTACGTCATGGAGCTGACACCACCTCATTTGATCGCATATTCAATAACTCGTTCAGTTGCTTACGAGTGGTGCGCCTGTCCTTGCTGATCGTAAGGTATTTATGGCATATTGATTGCTTTCATGGTATCGTTTCCAGCAGTCTAACTTTAACAGATTGATAAATAATAATTTAATGAATTCCGGGAGCCGCGGATGCGCCAAAAAGTAGCATGCACCAGCCTGTTGTTGATCGGACTCTTGCCCATCCTCGCAGCTTGCGACAAAAAGGATGGGGCCGCCAACGCCGAAACGCAAGTCGTTGCCAAGGTCAACGGCGATGAAATCACCGTCCATCAGCTTAATTATGAGCTTTCGACACTTGGCCAGGCGAGCGGGAAAAATCTGCAAGGCAGCGCCCGGCAGGTGGCCGAGCAGCTTGTAAACCAGCAATTGCTGATGCAAAAGGCGATTGAAACCAAGCTGGACCGTGACCCGCAAATCATGCAGGCATTGGAGCGCGCCCGCCGGCAGGTATTGGCCCAGGCCTATCTCGATAAAACGGTAGGAACCCCCGCCACACCCGGCAAGGAAGAGGTCACCGCCTACTATAATCAGCATCCCGAGCTGTTCTCCAAGCGCCGCATTTATCAAATCCGCGAAGTCGTGATGGATAAATCCATCCCGTTTTCTGAAATTCAGAACAAACTTGCTGAGGCGAAATCCGCGCAAGAAGTGGCGGACTGGCTGCAAGTGAAAAAGGTACAAGCGAAAGTGGCCAATATCGTCCGTCCGGCGGAGCAGTTGCCGTTTGAGATGCTGTCCAAGCTGGCGCAGATGCAGAACGGCCAGATCGCCGCGATAGAAACACCCGCGAACAATGTGCTGTTGTTCCTGGCCGCCAGCCAGGAGCAGCCCATGACCCAGGAGCAGGCCGCTCCCGTCATCGAGCGCTTCCTGATCAACAAAAAGCGCAAGGATCAGGCGGAGGCGGAGGTCAAACGCCTACGTGAATCGGGCAAGATTGAATGGATGGGCAAATTCGCCGCTGAAGCAGGCGCAAGCGGTTCCGCAGGCACGGGCAATGTCGTGCCTGCGGGAGGTACGAATGAGAAAGAGGAGGAGGATTTCATGGGCAAGGGCGTTTCTGATCTTCAATAAATCCGGGGTCATGAAAACGTCATGAACACTTTTTATGATATGAGTTTTAGAGTCGTAGAAATATCGGCATGTTAAATCGCTTCTTTCTTGCCTTTGTCGTTTTTATCATCGCATTCATTCCGCCTGCGTCGGCCGTAAGCAAGGACTATGTTCTTGGTCCTGGCGATGTCGTGCGTATCACGGTTTATGAGCATGAAGACTTGAACGCCTTGGCCAGGATCAGCCAAGCCGGAAGCATCAACTTTCCGCTGGTCGGTGAAGTGTTCATCGCCGGCATGAGAGAGCGCGACGCCGAAGCCAGGCTGACCAGCCTTTTGCGCGACGGCGGTTTCGTCAAGTCACCCCAGATCACGCTCATCGTCGAGCAATATCGCAGCCAACAGGTGTCCGTTCTTGGCGAAGTGAATAAACCCGGCATGTACACCATCGATCGCGGCAGCAAGATCACCGACCTGCTGGCGATGGCGGGTGGCGTCAATCCGGTCTCGGGTGGCGATTACGCGGTCTTGATAAAGAAAGACGGCAACGACGGGAAGGGTGGTTATCCCGTCGATCTGCTGGCCCTGTTGCGGAATGGCGACATGACGCAGAATCTCGAAGTGGGTGATGGCGACATCGTTTTCGTGCCGCGCATGGAAATGTTCTACATCTACGGTGAAGTGCAGCGTCCCGGCTCCTATCGTTTGCAACGTGACATGACCGTCGTGCAGGCGCTGTCGATGGGCGGCGGTCTGACCCCGCGCGGCACCCAACGCGGCATACAGATCAAGCGCCGTGACGCCAGCGGCGCCGTGACGACAATCAACGCGGACTTGTTCGAAACCCTGATGCCCGACGATGTGGTATACGTTAAGGAAAGCCTGTTTTGAAGTATGACCTGATTCCATATATGAAGATCGACAGCGCTATCTTGTCTTCAGAGTGTGTATCGAGGAGTAGCATCGCATCATGAGCTTTCAGCAATTCCTGCAAATTCTCCGCGCCCGATACCGGGTTATCCTGATCACGCTCTTAGTGACGGTCGGCACAACGGCCGCCGTGACATATTTTCTGCCCAATCAATACACGGCGAGTGCCGTTATGGTGGTTGATTTCAAGGAGCCGGTCACGGATGCCGCGGCCTTGCCCATCCAGCTTGCGCCGAGTTACATGGCCACACAACTGGATATCCTGCAAAGCCGCAAGGTGGCGCTCAAGGTGATCGACAATCTCAAGCTGGCGGACGTGCCGGCGGTGAAGGGACAGTTCATCGAGGCAACTGATGGACAAGGATCGGTGCGAGAGTGGCTGGTGGATGTTCTGCTCAAAAAACTGACGGTCGAGCCTTCCCGGGAGAGCCGTTTGATGACCATCAGCTATGAATCCACCGACCCGCGCTTTTCCGCCGCGCTGGCCAACGCCTTCGCCCAGGCTTATATCGACACCACCCTGGAGTTGAGTGTCGAGCCTGCCCGCAAGAGCGCGGACTGGTTCGACAATCAGTTGGCCGATCTGCGCACCCGGGTCGAACAGGCGCAGCGCAAGCTGTCCATTTACCAGCAAAGCAGGAACATCACGGCGGCGGACGAACGGCTGGATGTCGAAACCGCCCGTCTTGCCGAGTTGACAAGCCAGTTGGTGGCGGCGCAGGCGCAAACCTATGACGCGGAGGGGCGCCAGCGGCAAATGGAAGAGATGATCGCCAAGGGCGTATCCGTGGAGACCTTGCCGGAAATTCTTTCCAACGGCTTCATTCAGAGCCTCAAGGCGGAATTGCTGCGCCAGGAAGCCAAACTGGCCGAGTTATCCGAACAACTGGGCGCGAACCACCCCCAGTATCAGCGCACCGTGGCGGAAGTGAAAAGCCTGCGTGACAAGCTGAACAAGGAAATGACCTCCATCACCAGTGGCCTTAGAAACAACGCCAGGCTGGCGCGCAGTCGTGAAGATTCGGTAAGGGCGTCGCTCGAGGCGCAGCGGGCCAGGGTGCTGAAGTTCAAGCAATCGCGCGATGAAATCCCGACCCTCACACGCGAGGTGGAGAGCGCGCAGCGCGCCTATGACACCGCAATGGAACGTTATAACCAGAGCAGCATGCAAAGCCGCGTCAACCTTACGAATGTGGTTCTGCTCAACCCGGCCGCCGAGCCGGTTAAACCATCGAGCCCTAAGGTCGTGTTGAACATGGCGCTGTCCGTGTTTCTGGGCGCGATGCTGGGCCTTGGATTGGCGCTGCTTTTCGAAATGCTCGACCGCCGCGTGCGGGCCGAGCAGGATCTCAGCGAGGTGATGGGTTTGCCCGTACTCGGTGTGTTGGCAAAGGGAACGGTGTAGGGTGCGCCGCGCGCACCAAGCCGTGTGCTGTGGCGATGCGCATGAAAATCATGCAGACCAGCATGGCAGGTCATGAAACCTCTCTCCTCCCCGAGAGAGAGGTGAAGGCAGGTTGAGGAAAAGGGCAAAATATCATGCCAATATCAGGCGCGAAAAATAAAAGCACGATCATTGAGGCCGGCGTATCCAGGGAAAGCGCTCAGTCCACCGCGCCCGGCACATCGTTGCAACTGGTCGAGCGCAATATCGGGGCCATTCTGGTCGACGCTGGCAGGCTCAATCTCGACGATGTTGAGCGCATTCTGCGCCTGCAAAAAGAGCAGGGTCTCCGCTTCGGCGATGCTGCGCTCAAACTCGAACTGGTCAGCGCCGACGACATTCAATATGCCTTGTCCAGGCAGTTCTCATACCCTTACCTGCGTGTTGGCGAGGGTGGTTTCAGCAACGACCTGATCGCCGCGTACAAGCCCTTCAGCCCGCAAGTCGAAATGCTGCGCGCCTTGCGCAGCCAACTGATGCTGCGCTGTTTCAACGAAGATCGCAAGGCGCTGGCCATCGTCAGCCCCAGCGCAAAGGAAGGCCGCAGCTATCTCGCCGCCAATCTGGCGGTGGTTTTTTCGCAGCTTGGTGAACGCACTCTGCTCATCGATGCCGATCTGCGCAATCCGCGCCAGCATCTCATTTTCAATCTCGCGCGCAATACCGGATTGACCTCCATCCTGGCGGGCAGGGCGAATCACGACGCCATCGTGCGTATTCCCTATTTCTCCGATCTTTCCGTGCTCGCGGCGGGACCAGTTCCGCCCAATCCGCTGGAACTGCTCGGGCGCTCGGAATTCGCCCGATTGCTGGATGAATTGACCCAGCGATTCGACATCATTTTGATCGACACCCCGGCGGGTGTATCCTATTCAGACGCCGAAATCGTCGCCGCCCGCGCCGGCAACGCACTCATGGTGACGCGCAAGGATCGCACCCCTTTGGCACCGGCCAAGGCGTTTGTTTCCCAGCTCACTGCTTCGGGCGCGGCGGTGATAGGCAGCGTGTTGAACAAATATTGAGCAGCCGCCATGTCGCACTCAAGAAGGGTCACCGTATGAAAAAGACCATTACCAAAGCCGTTTTTCCCGTCGCCGGCATGGGCACGCGCTTCCTGCCCGCCACCAAGGCCAACCCCAAGGAAATGCTGCCGATCGTCGACAAACCGCTGATCCAGTACGCCGCGGAAGAAGCCATCGCCGCCGGTATCAAGGAACTGATCTTCGTCACCAGCAGCAACAAGCGCGCCATCGAAGATCATTTCGATAAGAACTATGAATTGGAATCCGAGCTGATCAAGCGCGACAAGCAACAGCTTCTCGACATCGTGCGCGGCATTCTCCCCAAAGGCGTATCGTGCGTCTATGTGCGCCAGCCCGAAGCGCGTGGACTGGGTCACGCCGTTCTCTGCGCTCAGCCGGTGGTCGGCAACGAGCCCTTCGCCGTCATCCTGGCCGACGACCTGATCGACGACAACAACTCAGGCTGTCTTGCGCAGATGACGCGGCAGTTCGAGCAGCAAGGATGCAGCATTCTGGGTGTGGAAGAAATCGCCCCCGACGAGACCGATAAATACGGCATCGTCGACGTCACTCCCTGGTGCGACAGGCTTGCCCGAGTCGATGCCATCGTCGAAAAACCCAAACCCGATGTCGCCCCATCCACCCTTGCCGTCGTCGGGCGCTATATACTGAGCCCGCGGATTTTCGAGCTTTTGGAAACCCAGACCGTCGGCGCCGGCGGAGAAATCCAGCTCACCGACGCCATCGCCCGGCTACTGAAGGGTTCGCTGGTGCTCGCCTATCGTTTTCAGGGTAAGCGCTACGATTGCGGCAGCAAACTCGGTTATCTGGAAGCCACCGTGCAATATGCGCTGAAACATCCCGAGCTCGGTCAGGAATTCAAAAAATTTCTGGGCTCTCTCGAAGGCGATATCGCGGAACGGGGCGCGCGTCATCGCGCGGCATGACCGGGGAAGGGTACCTCTAAAAAGTCGATCAAGGCGCGATGGAAAGGTGAAAAGTGGCGAAAAAGCGGAGTGTACACGTAGTCTGCCGCTTCCCGGCCCCGCATTTTGAGTCACTTTTCAACGCTGCCATCGCCGCTTCAACGGATTTTTAGAGGCGCCAGGAAGATACATCAACGAGATGCCCGTACAGACATGAGGCTGACTCCAAAGCAGATCGAGACGATATTGAGCGCGGCCAGAATTGTTTTCGGGCAAGAAACCGAAGTCTGGCTGTTCGGCTCGCGTGCGGACGATACCCCCAGGGGTGGTGATATCGACCTGCTGATTCATCCGGCCCATCCCGCCGACGGCCAGACCCTGGCGCGAAAAATCCGTTTCCTCGGCCTGCTCGAACGAGACTTGGGCGAGCGCAAGATCGACATAATGCCCGGCGATCAGCGTCCCATCGTCCAAATAGCCCACGAAACCGGAGTCAAGCTGTGACCGCCCCGGAAATCCATGCCCTGCAACACGCCTACACAGCGTGTCTGACGCATGAAGAGGTTTTGCGGGAAGCACTCCATGATCTGAATCAGCGTGGCCTGACCGCCGCAGACCCGGAACGGTTGAGCAAGGAAGATCGCCGCCTGCTCGACCAATTCGCCTACCGCTACACACGCCTGCAAGATGACATGGGCGCGCGGTTCATGCCGGCGGCACTACGGGCCATGGACGAAGAAATCGCCGCCATGCCGATGGTGGATCGCCTCAACCGGCTGGAACAATTGGGCTGGCTTCCCTCTGCGGAGGGATGGCTGGATCTCCGTAGGATTCGCAATGAATTCGCACACGACTATCCCGAGACACCGCAGGAACGTTCGATCGCTTACAGCTCGCGCTCGCTGCTGCACGCAAGGGGCTGGGTATTTTGGACGACATCACCCGGAAGATCCGGCAGCGCTTTCCGGAAATGCGGCTCCTCGCAGATAAGGGCAAAGAGCAATGGATTGCATCAGCACAAAAATGTCACAAAAATCAGCGATAATTTCCGCTAACGGAACGCGGAATTCTTTTCGCCTGAGAAACCACGCATGAAAACAGCCATGCCCACATCAATAACGCCCAGCGGTGCCATAACACCACGCGCCACCAGTTCACTCAAGCAACTCTGGCCCGTCGTGCTGGGACTGCTTGTGTTATACGTGCCCACCTTCTACGATCTTTTAACAGGTCTGTGGAGCACGGAAGAACAGGTGCATGGACCCATGATACTTGCACTTTCCCTTTGGTTGATTTATCGGAAATGGCCGCACATGCTGCAAGCCAGCGCGGGTAAATCCACATCGCTCATGGGTTGGCCGCTCTTTATTTGTGCCCTGCTGCTGTACATCGTTGGACGTTCACAGAGCATTCTGATTTTTGAGATTGGTTCATTCATATTACTGCTCGCCGCCATCCTTTTGCTGATGCGCGGCGGCAGTGCATTGAAGGTAATGTGGTTTCCGCTGTTTTTCATGCTGTTCATGATTCCGCTGCCCGGCACGTTAGTGGCCGTTTTGACGCTGCCAATGAAAATGGCCGTATCGTATGTGACGGAGCACATCCTGTTCTGGTTCGGTTACCCCATCGCGCGCACGGGTGTGATCTTGCAGATCGGACAGTACCAACTGCTCGTGGCGGATGCCTGCGCGGGCCTACAAACGCTGTTGACCCTGGAAGCCTTGGGCCTGTTTTACCTCAATGTTGTTCGGCATACATCAGCTTTTCGCAACGTAGCCCTTGCCATTCTGATTGTGCCCATTTCCTTTGCCGCAAACGTTATCCGCGTCATCGTGCTTACGCTGATCACCTACCATCTCGGTGATGCGGCGGGTCAAGGGTTTTTGCATGGGTTTGCGGGGATAGTGCTGTTTGTCAGTGCATTGTTGCTGATTATGGGGTTGGATTCCCTATTACAGTGGGCGGTAAAAGCAAGGGGGTCTGTTCATGCCGTACCAGCCAGGAACGTGCCATGAGCAAGTCGTTGATGATTGGCCTTGTGCTAGGCGTGCTCATGGTGTTGGCCGCTGTACTAACCAAAGCCGTGACGCCCATTGTCCATATATCAGAGAGTCGTCCAGCGCTTATGCTCAGCGAGGCTATTCCTTTGCAATTTGGCGAGTGGAAGGAAGAGAAAAATCTAGCCTCTGTTGTGGTGAATCCACAAATGGAAGCTACGATCAAAAGGATTTATGCTCAAACGCTTTCACGTACTTATGTCAATAGCGATGGCGAGCGGATCATGCTCTCCATCGCCTACGGTAACGACCAAAGAGACGCAGTTCAACTTCATTACCCTGAAGTCTGCTACCCCGCCCAAGGTTTCCAGGTCATCTCCAATCGGCAAGGTGTTCTAGTCACCTCGCAAGGCACCATCCCCGTTCGACGCCTTGAAACCAATTTCTCCAACAAGCGATTTGAACCAGTGACTTACTGGACGACAGTCGGTGATGAAGCTGTAACAGGCGGGATAAGCAAAAAAATCGCCGAAATGCGTTATGGTCTTAAGGGAGAAATACCCGATGGGTTGCTTTTTCGTATTTCATCTATCAACACAGATACCCAGGCTGCTTTTGCGCTTCAGGACTCATTCATAAAAACATTGTTGAATGAGTTGCAACCCGATATGCGGCTTCGTCTTGCAGGCCTTGGCGCACCAAGCAAGGTTGGCGTTAAGGCTGGTGACCTTTGATAGGAGAAGTAGATGCATGTTTTTTATGCGCCGATACCTGGGTGGAAGAGAACTCCTTGCAGCATTAGTCAGTACCAATAAAACCA
>SBBG01000233.1 GCA_005240065.1 Gammaproteobacteria bacterium
GGATACGAAGGCACGCAGGCCGGCAGCCGTTTCTTGTACTACGGCGTCTCCCTCAATCTCGCTGAAATCCTGGCGAACACGGTTTTCCGCAACACCCCCTAAAGAAGAAAGCCGTGTCCGGCGCATGATGGAAACGGCGCTTGAGTTGCTACAGGTTCCAGGTACGGCGTTGCTGGGGGATTATCGTTTTTAGGCTTTCCTCCGCAGCGAGGATGTCGAGGGGGCAATGTGGTTACAAAGGTATTTGTTGTCGGCAGCGAGGCGATCGAGTTTTCACGCGACCCCCATCACCGCTAACAAACTTTTTTCTACCGCCGCTATCTCCTCGGGCGTGAGTTGGGTGAGCGGACCTTCGCCAAAATAGTTGCGGTCGAGGGCGCGGGGTTGGTCTACCAGCACTTGGCAGCTTTTAAGCAATCTGTCCCGTGCGGGTATGGTGATGCGCCAACGTTTGAAGGAGGTAAGTTTTGGTGCTCATGGGCAGGATGACGATCATGGGACTGCCGATGCTGGTCAGAGAATCCGCCTGTATGACGAGTACAGGACGGATTTTGCCGATCTCACGGCCCCGGTTGGGGTTGAGGTTGGCAACCCAGACTTCGCCCCGGCGGATCATTTCCACCACTTCTCTCCGGTTTCGCCAGCAGTGACCTTGTCCAGTGTCTCGTTTTCAAGAGGCAAAAAATCCTCGGCGATTTCACGGCTCTCTTGCTGGATGGCTTCGTTGGCATACGCTGCGCGTGCTTCGGCCACCATCTCCGCCATGAACCGCTCGCGCTCCTTGCGGGCCAGGTAGTCGGCGATGGCCGCGCGCGCCACTTCCGCGCGGGGCTTGCCTTCGAGCTTGGCTTCATGAGTGAGCTGGGTTTCGAGGTCGTCGGGTAGCCGGACGCTGATGGCTGTCATTTTGAAATCTCCAATGAGATTTTATTTGTATTTCATTTTAGATTACAAAATGGGATTTCAGCAAGGCGATATTTATGGGTGTCGCTATAACGCACTGGTTATCATGGAAATACTGGCAGGGAAACATTTCTTCTTCATCCATCACGGCGCCAACACCGTGTTAACCGGTGCCTTGCTATCATCCGATCGCGGATAATCCAGCGTGTAGTGCAATCCCCGGCTTTCCTTACGTTGCATGGCCGAGCGGATGATCAGGTCGGCGACCAGTGTCAGGTTGCGTAGCTCGATCAGGTCGTTGGTGACGCGGAAGTAGCTATAGTATTCGGCGATTTCGCCGAGCAGCAAGTCGATGCGGCGCTTGGCGCGTTCCAGGCGTTTGCCGGTACGCACGATGCCGACATAGTCCCACATGAAGCGGCGTAGTTCGTCCCAGTTGTGCGAGACCACGACCTCTTCGTCGGAATCGGTGACGCGGCTTTCGTCCCAGGTGGACAGCGGCGGGGGGGGGGAATGGCAGCGAGCTGGGCTTCGATGTCCTCGCTGGCTGCTTTGGCGAACACCAGGCATTCGAGCAGGGAGTTGCTGGCCATGCGGTTGGCGCCGTGCAGGCCGGTGAAGGCGGTTTCGCCGATGGCATAGAGTCCCGCCACGTCTGTCCGGCCGTGCAGATCGGTCATTACGCCGCCGCAGGTATAGTGGGCGGCGGGGACGACGGGGATGGGTTCCCTGGTGATGTCGTAGCCGAATTCCAGGCAGCGCGCGTAGACGGTGGGGAAGTGGCGCTTGATGAAATCCGCTGGTTTGAAGCTGATGTCGAGCAGCACATAATCGCTGCCGGTGCGTTTCATTTCGAAGTCGATGGCGCGTGCCACGATGTCGCGCGGGGCGAGTTCGCCGCGGGCGTCGAATTTGTGCATGAAGGGGGTGCCGTCGGGCAGCAGCAGCCTTCCGCCTTCGCCGCGCACCGCTTCGGTGACGAGAAACGATTTGGCTTTGGGGTGGTACAGGCAGGTTGGGTGGAATTGGACGAATTCCATGTTCGCCACCCGGCATCCGGCGCGCCACGCCATGGCGATGCCGTCGCCGGTGGCGACGTCGGGGTTGCTCGTATAAAGATAGACTTTGCCGGCCCCGCCGGTGGCCAGCACCACGGAGCGCGCGCCGAAGGCGCGGACGCGGTGCGCCTTGCGATCCAGGATATAGGCGCCAAGGCATCTTTCGCTGTCCAGCCCCAGCTTGCGCGCGGTGATCAGGTCGATGGCGATGTGGTGTTCGAATACGGTGATATTGGGATGGCGCCGGGCTTGTTGTTCGAGTGTCAGTTCCACTGCGCGGCCGGTTGCGTCCTCGGCATGGATGACCCGCCGATGGCTGTGCCCGCCCTCGCGCGTCAGGTGATAGTCGATGGTGCCGTCCGCCAACACGTGGCGGGTAAACGGCACGCCGTGGTCGATCAGCCACTGTACCGCCTCCCTGCCGTGCTCGACGACATAACGGACGACGTGCTCGTCGCAGAGCCCCGACCCGGCGTCCAGGGTGTCCTTGATATGTGATTCGATGGAGTCGCTTTCGTCCAGTACCGCCGAAATGCCGCCCTGGGCATACAAGGTCGCGCCCTCGGTGAGCGGACCTTTGGTGATCAGGGCGATGCGCGCGGTTTGCGCCAAGTGCAGCGCCAGGCTCAGCCCGGCCGCGCCGCCGCCGATGATGAGGACATCATGATATTCCTGGCCGTGATTCACAGGTATGGATGAGATTGGCGAGTTCATGGTTTAGGTGCATAATTCTGAAAACGGCGTACCGAAGAATTTTTTTGCGATGCGCCGCTCTTTATGGAATTTTTGCTGTCTACTGCATTTATACAGATGCTATCCGGGGATTCGGGCAACATGAATGCAATAGTCGGCAATTCCAAGGATATAATATTCGGCGATTTTGGGCGAACGCAATTTATCCTCAACAATCAGAAGCAAAGGGCGAATGGATGCGCCCAAACCGAAAGGGGACAGGCCCGGATGGGCGAAGAAAATAGCGATCAGCGGCTGGTTGAGCTTGTGCAGCAGGGGGACAAGAAGGCCTTTGACATTCTTGTGCTCAAGTATCAGCACAAAATCGTCAAGCTCATTTCCCGCTATGTTCGTGATTCTTCGGAAGTTCTGGATGTGGCCCAGGAGGCTTTCCTGAAGGCCTACCGGGCGTTGCCGAGCTTTCGCGGCGAAAGCGCGTTTTACACATGGCTGTATCGCATCGCCATCAATACCGCGAAGAATTATCTGATCGCCCAGGGCCGCCGGCCGCCGGGCGCTGATATAGAAATATCGGATGCGGAACTCTACGAGGGTGAGTCGGGTCTCAAAGAGAATGAGACTCCTGAGCACCTCCTGCTCACGGACGAGATAGAAAAAACGGTTTTCGAGGCTATAGAGCATTTGCCTGAGGATTTGCGCACGGCGATCACCCTGCGCGAACTGGAAGGCTTGAGCTATGAGGAAATCGCCGAGGCGATGACGTGCCCGGTGGGGACTGTGCGTTCCCGTATTTTCCGGGCGCGTGAGGCGATCAACGAAAGGCTCAAGCCGCTGCTCGAGTCGTAATAGGTGAAGCGTATGACAGAAAAATTCAATGAAAAGATCTCCGCGTTCATGGATGGCGATCTCGCAGTGCACGAGGCGCGCCAGCTTGTTGAAGAGATGAAACAGGAAGCGGCGGCCAGAGTGTGTTGGGAACGTTACCATCTGATCGGCGATGCGCTGAAGAATAACCTCCCCGGCGTGATGCGGCATGATCTCGCCGCCCGCATCTCAAAAGCTGTCGAAGCCGAACCCGCCTTGCCCGCCACGCTTGTCCCCCGTAAGAAAACCACCGCAACACCCTCGTTCTTCAAACCTTTGGCGGGATTGGCCGTGGCCGCTTCCGTGGCCGCAATCGCAGTGGTGAGTTTCGATATGGGTGGCGCGAGCCCCACCGCCGAGGTGCGTACGATGGCCGCCGCGCCGCCGCCGGCATTGCCCGTCAATCATCCGCAGGCGGCGCTGGTGGCGGCTCCTCTGGTGGTCGATGAGGCGGCGGCGCAGTCCAGGCTTGAAAATTATCTGGTCAATCACAGCCAATATTCCACTTCCGTGGTCGTGCAGCCCGCGGTGCGGATGGTGGGCTATGCCCCTAACGAATAAGTGATGGGGGCGGGACGATGAGCTTGTCGCAGCCCGCGCGTTGGAAAGCCGGGCGCTGTTTTTTTGCCAGCCATGCTTTACGCAGGTTGGGGTGTTTGTGCGGGGCGTCATTGCTGGCCGCCATGCTTTCCCAGCCTGCCCAGGCGGGTGATTCCGCGGCGGAAATCCGTCTCTGGTTCGACAAGATGGCCCACTCCAGCCAGAAGCTGAGTTACGAGGGAACATTCGTTTATCGCCGCGGCGAGCAGATGACCTCGATGAAAATTATCCATGTCGCCGATGAAAACGGTGAAAGGGAGCGGCTGATATCGCTGGATGGGCCGATGCGTGAGATCGTCCGTGACAGCCGGGGCATGGCGCGCATCGTGACGGACAAGAAGGCCATGACGGTCGACAATCGGGGCAGTACACGTTCTCTGTTGTCGAAAATGTCCGAACAGCTCGATCAGATCGAGAAGTATTATGCGTTTTCGATGGGCGGTGACAGCCGTGCGGCCAACAGGCTGGCGCGCATCATCAACATCACCCCTCGCGATGCCTATCGCTATGGTTACCGTGTCGCGCTCGACCAGCAGACCGGCGCCTTGTTGCAGTCCGACTTGCTCAACGAGCATGGCGTTCCGCTCGAACAGGTGGTATTCATTACATTCGAATTGCTGGACAAGGTGCCACCCGCGATGCGCGAGCCGGCGGCGCGGAGCGAACCGCCGAACACGCAATCCGCGCCGTCACCCCTTCCTCATCACTTGCAGGGCGACGAAGGCTGGAAGATTGTCAAGGCGCCCCCTGGTTTTTTGCTGGCGGAGCACTACCGGCACCCCGCCGCGCATGGTCATGGCTTCATGAACCACATGGTGTTTACGGATGGGCTGGCGTCGGTTTCCGTCTTTATAGAAAAGAACCGCGGTGCGGCGCCTTTCCTCGGCGTGTCGAGCATCGGGGTGGCGAACGCTTATGGTACGCGCGTCAACGATCATCAAGTCACCGTGGTGGGCGAGGTGCCCGTTGGGACGGTGGAAATGATAGGGAAGTCGGTGAAGTATCAGGTTGAGGGAGGTGCGAAATGATCGAGGAGGGCGCGCGCGTCGTCGCCGTCGAAGGCGATATCGCCTGGGTGGAAACACGCCGTCAGACGGCGTGTGGCAGTTGCGCCGCCAACAAGGGCTGCGGCACCACTGTGCTGGCGAAAGTGGTGGGGGCGAAATATTCCCGGTTGCGCGTGCTGAACACGCTTTCCGCCAGGACGGGCGACGAGGTGATCATCGGCATCGAGGAAAACGCCTTGCTGCGCGGTTCGGTGATCATGTATGCGTTACCGATATTGCTCATGATGGTTGGCGCCGCGCTTGGCGAAGCGCTGAACAGGCAATGGCAGCTCACCACGCCCGATGCCGCGAGCATCGTGGCCGGTTTGGCGGGATTGCTGGCCGGGTTTGCCTGGATATCCAGGTTTGCCGGAAAAATCAGCCGTGACGGGCGATATCAGCCGGTGATGCTGCGTCGGGCGGACGAGGTGGCGGTTCATGCGTCATTGGGATTGATGAATCGAAAACGAGAGGTGTTATGAGACACAGAATGTCGGTGATGAGTCTGAGAGCGGCGTGTTTGTTATTGGCGACCCTGTTGCTGCCGCCCGTGACATTTAGCCAAGCTGCCAGTCTGCCGGATTTTACCCAGATCGTCGAAGCCAATAGCCCCGCCGTGGTGAATATCAGCACCACGCAAAAGACCGATCGCAAGAAGGGCATGAACCCCCATGGGCGGATGCCGCATCCGGGACCGGGCGTGCCGTTCGACGATTTTTTCCGCCGTTTCTTCGACGAAGACAAAGGTGGTGGTGGAGGCGATCAGGAAGAACCCGATGGCTTCGACTCCAAGTCGCTCGGCTCCGGCTTCATTATGTCGCCGGACGGCTATGTACTGACCAATTACCATGTCATCAAGGATGCCGACGAAGTGGTGGTGCGTCTCAGTGATCGCCGCGAACTACTCGCCAGGGTGGTGGGTTCTGACAAGCGCAGCGATGTTGCCTTGCTGAAAATCGAGGCCAGCGATCTGCCGGCTGTCAAGATAGGCAACCCGAAGAACCTCAAAGTGGGTGAATGGGTGCTGGCCATCGGCTCGCCGTTTGATTTCGACCATACCGTGACGGCGGGCATCGTCAGCGCGCTGCGGCGCAGCTTGCCAAGTGAGAATTATGTGCCGTTCATCCAGACCGATGTGGCGATCAACCCCGGCAACTCGGGCGGGCCGTTGTTCAATCTCAATGGCGAAGTGGTCGGCATCAATTCCCAGATCTACAGCCGTACTGGCGGTTATATGGGATTGTCGTTCGCCATTCCGATGGATTTGGCGATGAATGTCGTCGACCAATTGAAATCCGGCGGGAAGGTTGCGCGCGGTTGGCTGGGCGTGCTGGTGCAGGATGTCAACCGCGAACTGGCCGAATCCTTTGGCATGAAGACCCCCGGCGGTGCGGTAGTGGCGCGGGTGTTGCCCGACAGTCCCGCCAGTCAGGCCGGTTTCAAGACGGGGGATGTGGTGGTCGAGTTCGACGGCAAGGAAGTGGATAGCTCCGGTGCCTTACCGCCGCTGGTGGGCAGTACTAAGATCGGCGAGAAGGTGCCAGTGAAAGTGATCCGCGATCGCAAGCCGGTGACATTGAATGTCACCATAGGCGAACTGCCGGCGGAAGACGAAGAAACCAAGCTTGCCGGCGCGCCGGCGCCCGAAGGCGCTCTGGACAAACGCCTGGGGGTCGCCGTCGCCGACCTGACGGCCGACGATCGCCAGCAACTGGCCGCCGAGGACAAGGGCGGTGTACTGGTGCAGCGTGTCAAGGATGGCCCGGCACAGAAGGCCGGAGTGCGCAACGGCGACATCATCGTCATGCTCAACGGCGTCAAGGTTGAAAATGCCGCGCATTTCAAACGCCTTTCCGCCGAGCTGCCGGCCGGTAAATCCGTCCCGCTGCTGATCCAGCGCCGTGGCAGCCCTATCTGGTTGGCGCTGAAGGTTGTGCAGGACAAAAAATAGTAGTGTGGTTGCTTCTGTTTGGAGCTTCCTCTCTTCATTTGAGGAGGGGTGGCGCCATAGGCGGCAGGGTGGCGGCGGAGGGAGGGTACCCCTGCTTCGACCGCAACCACCCTGGCGCTAACGCACCATCCCGCCTTGAAAAGCCATGCCCTCGACTTCCTGACACTCGGCTTCAATCTGCTTTGAAGTGAGCGGCTCCGGGATTGATTTTTCCCTTCCCCGCCCCAATTCGAAGCCGGAAGCCATGGAAGCGATGCGTATGCGAGCGATGGCTGACGTGCCCCCGCGTAGCCGTAGGGCCGGATGTTTTGTCGGAGTCTGCGCGTAA
>SBBG01000164.1 GCA_005240065.1 Gammaproteobacteria bacterium
ATGGACAGGGGAGAGAGCCGGTCTTGTTTGAAAATTTCGCGCAGCGCGCGGCCGCGCCGGATCTTCGCCTCCATGGAAGCCTCCAGGCGCGAACCAAACCGGGTAAAGACCTCCAGCTCCAGGAACTGCAAATAATCGAGCTTCATGCGTCCCGCCTCTTGCTTGATGCGCGGATGTTGCGCCTTGCCGCCGATGCGCGAAACCGAGCGGGTTACATTGATGGCTGGCAGAAACCCGCCGGCAAACAGGCGCTGATCGAGATGGATCTGGCCATCGGTGATAGAAATCAGGTTGGTGGGAATATAAGAGGCGATCTCGCCTTGTTCGGTTTCGATGATGGGCAGCGCCGTCATACTGCCGCCGCCATGGGCAGGCGCAAGGCGAGTGGAACGCTCCAGCAGGCGTGAATGCAGATAAAATATGTCGCCCGGATAGGCCTCGCGCCCCGGCGGACGGCGCAACAGCAGCGCCAATTCACGGTAAGCGCGGGCATGGGTCGTCAGGTCGTCGTAAATCACCAGCGTATCGTTGCCTTGCCCCATCCACGTCTCGGCCACGGCGCAGCCGGCGAACGGCGCAAGATACTTGAGGCCGGGCATCGCCGTGGCTTCGGCGACGACCACCGTGGTATGTTCCATGGCGCCGGCGCGGCGCAGCGTTTCGATGGTGTTGACGACACTCGAACGCTTCTGGCCGATGAGGACATAAATGCAGCGGACATCCTTGCCCTTCTGGTTGATCACGGTATCGATCGCCAGCGCGCTTTTGCCCACGGCGTTGTCCCCGATGATCAGTTGCCGCTGTCCCTTGCC
Organism: Gammaproteobacteria bacterium; assembly: GCA_005240065.1. Lineage (GTDB taxonomy): Bacteria > Pseudomonadota > Gammaproteobacteria > Ga007554 > SBBG01. The sequence continues at coordinate 813 of SBBG01000164.1, forward strand.
GATAGGAATCAGCGTGTCGATCATCTTGTTGCCCGTATAAAGTGGGGTAGACACGAAATCACGCGCCACGATGGGGGGCGACGGCGCCTCCAGAGCGCGCCGATGCCTGCATTCCGGCGGCGGGCCTCCGTCGAGCACGTTACCCAGGGGGTCGATGACGCGTCCGAGCAGGGCTTCGCCCGTTGCGATGGCGAGGCGCTGGCCGGAGAGGTAAACGGCAACGCCGGCGGTCAAGGCGCCGGTCTGCTGCAAGAGGATGGCGCCGATCCGGTCGTCGGCAAGGTGGAAAACCAGCCCCTGGCTGCCGTCCTCGAAATGGAGGATCTCGTCCATCGCGGCAGACGGCAGCCCCTTGATCCAGGCAATGCCATCGCCAATGGACAGGATTCTTCCCTGCTCGGAAATGCGCAGGCCGAACCGGTAGTGCGGCAAGCCTTCCGTCTCAGCGATGGGGGAAGCGCCGGCTGGATTCCGTTCAACTTCCATGATGGGCGGTCTCCCCGAAAAATCTCAACTCATCCCGCAGATTGGCATGCAGAACCCAGGGGCCGATGCCGATGCGGAATCCCGCCATCAAGCGATCATCCTGCGTGAACTCGCACGAAACATCTTTCCCGGCCAAGCTACCGAGCGCTTGTACAAAGGCATTACGCTGGCGCTCGCCGACGGGGTAGGCGCTGGTCACTTTCATGGTGGAGTTTTTTTCCTGACAGGCAGCGCGTATTGCTTGCAGTTTTTCATCGGGAAGATGCGGCAGGTCTTCCAGCACCACTTCGCCTATCCTGGCTTCTAATTCGGCATTGGCCAGGCGGGACAATAGGCGAGCGGCAAACTGTCCTGCGCGGACCATGGCATCCTCTTCCAGTGCGCGCCGCAATTCGGCCGCCTGCTGCTGCTCCAGCACACGGCTCCTTTCGCGCTCCTGTTCCAGGGCGGCCTGCAATGCCGCCATCGACCGTGCGCGCTCCACGTTGAGTTCTTCGAGCATGGATGTCCGCATACCCGCCTTTTCGCGTTCCCAATCGGCGAGGCGGTCCTGATATTGCCGTTTGAGCACCTCGGCCTCAACCTGCATTGCCTGCGTCTCCGCCAGTGTCTTTTCGATGGCCGACCTGCGTTGCGTGACGGCATCCATTACCGGCTTGTAAAGAAAGCGCTTCAGGATCCAGAGCAGAACCAGAAAGTTGATGATCTCAAGCGCAAACGTCGTCCAGTTGAATTCCATATATCGATCCTCTTTGCCGGAAGCACCGAAGAAAACAGCGCTATTTGAGCACGTACTCAAGCAAAGGATTTCTGAACAGGATGATCAATACGACCACCAGGACATAAATAGCCAGTGATTCGATCATCGCCAAGCCGATAAACAATGTCCGCGTGATCGACTTTTCAGCCTCGGGCTGCCGCGCCAGGGCATCGAGTGCCATTGCGATGGCGCGCCCCATCGCAATGGCTGGCAGCATCGCGCCGATGGCGATAGCCAGTGCCGCAGCCACAGTCGATCCCAAGGCAAACCACGTCATGTCTTTCATACAACCTCCCGTTCTTCTCTATGTTTGACTTGTTGAGTTTGAATCGCCCCGGCGACATAGATCAGCGCCAGCATGCCGAAGATATACGCCTGCACCAGGGCCTCGATGATGTGCAGCATCAGCACCGGCACCGGCGCGAGAAAGCCCGCCACCAGCAAAACCAGCAGCGCCGCCATTTGCAGGCTGAAGATATTGCCGAACAGGCGGACGGCCAAAGCGAGCGTGCGCGTGATCTCGCTGATGATATGGAATGGCAGCAACAACGGATTCGGTTTCAGGTAATGGGACAGATAGCTCCTGAAGCCATGGGTGCGGATGCCATACCAGTGCACGGCGAGGAAGACCAGGATCGCCAACGCGGCGGTGAACGACAAATCGCCGGTAGGGGAACGCAGGCCAGGGATCAGACTGACGAGATTGGCCACGACGATGAGAATCCACAGCGTGGCAATAAAGGGCAGCAACCGATGGGGCCGGTCGGGCAACACGGCACGGATGGCGTCTTCGATGGCCAGCACAACCCCCTCCACAACGACCTGCCAGCGTCCAGGGTCAAG
>SBBG01000058.1 GCA_005240065.1 Gammaproteobacteria bacterium
AACGGGCAGAAGCCGTTCGAATCTCGAATTCCTGCACTATGATCCCGGCGGCCCGGCACCACCCACCGCCGTCGGCCTCACGCAATATGGCGATGGAAACGGCGCGTTTTCCAGCCTTGCCCCGCCGCTATTGCCAGGCACCAATGTGCCGGTATCCGCGGGGCCGGTGCCTCTTGCTCCCGCGACGGCCTATCACAAGGGCCAGATCGTTTTCATCAGGATCACCGAACCCGACCATAATAGCGATGCCACCGTCATCGACATCGTCGATGTCAGCCTCGTTGCCGCCATCACCGGCGACACGGAAATATTGAGATTACGAGAAACCGGGCCGGACACGGGAATATTCGCGGGCTATATACTATCGACCGCCGCGCAGATGACACCCGGTAATGGGCTGCTGAGCGTCGCGACGAATGACAGACTGAGTTTGCGCTATATCGACGATGCCGATCAGGCCGATACCGCCATGGCATCGGTACTGGTCGATCCCTACGGCGTGGTCTTCAGCAGCGGCACCGGGCAACCCATCAGCGGCGTTCAGGTACGGCTGGTCGATAGCGATACCGGCCAGCCGGCGGTGGTGTTCGGCGACGACGGCGTGAGCACGTATCCGGCCACGGTGACCACCGGCGGCACGGTGATCGATAGTAGCGGTGCAGTGTATACCTTCCCTGAAGGCCGGTTCCGCTTCCCTCTTGCCAACCCCGGCAACTACCGCCTGGAGATCGCGCTTCCCACCGGCTCCGGCTACCTTTGGCCATCCACCGCACCGACGGCGGCGATTCAGGCGCTTCCCGGCGGCCCATTCATGATCAATACCGGTTCGCGGGGCGAGGTTTTCGTGCTGAAGGCGGGACCGCCGCTGGAGCTGGACATGCCCGTCGATCCGCTGCCAACGCCGCTGTTCGTGCGCAAGACGGCGAACAAGGCCACCGCAGCCAACGGCGATTTCCTGCAATACAGTGTCGAGGTCGAGAATACCGCCAATCTTTATTCGCTCGCCAATGTCGAAGTCGTGGATGTGCTACCGCATGGATTCCGCTACCAAGCGGGATCGGCGCGGATCGGAGACGGGCAAGCCCAGGATCCCATGTCACTGCCCGATGGCCGGACTTTGAAATTCAATCTGGGCACGCTTGCGCCCGGTGCGCGCGCCAGCGTCAGGTATGTCACGGAAATCGCGGTGGCCGCGCCCGGCAAGGCGATCAATCTCGCCAGCGCGACGAGTAACGGCGCGGTGCGATCGAACACGGCGGAAGCCGCCGTTACGGTACGCGAAGATCTCATGCGCAGCCGCAGCATTCTCATGGGGCGGGTCATCGTCACCAATCCCGATGATGCGGACAAGGGCAACGATGGCTTGGCCGGGGTACGCATTTATCTCGAAGACGGCAGCTTCGTGGTCACCGACAAACGCGGCATGTTCCACTTCGAAGGGATCAAACCGGGCACGCACGTCGTGCAGATGGATCTCGATACCCTTCCCGAAAAATATCAGGCCGTTCTCGCCGAGGATAACACCCGCTCCGCCGGGCGCGCCTGGTCGAAATTCGTTGACGTGCAAGGCGGTACGCTGTGGCGTGTCGATTTTCATGTGACGCAAAAGCCACACCAGCAGGGCAGCACCCATCTGACCATGAACAGTGCGGTCAATGAAAGTGAGCAATTCCAGGACTATCGGCTCACCCTGAAAAATACCGCTGTCCCGCTGCGCAATGCACGTCTGATGATCATGCTGCCGGAAGGGGCCGGCTACATCCCGGGCAGCAGCCGTTTGAATGACGATGCCCTACCCGATCCCGCCATCACATCTGGCACACTCACTTACTCGCTGGGAAACATTCCGCAAACATGGGAAGGATCCCTGCGATTCCGCGCACACCTTCCCGGCGGAGACACAGGGGCCACACTCGCCAGCAAGGCCATCTTTATTTTCGACACCCCCGCGCAAAGCGGTCAACGCACCGGGGTTGCCGAAAACATCGTATCAAGAACCGTATCTGAAGCATCACGCACCATGCGCGAATTCACACTGCGCCCAACATTTTCGCCGCTCGATATCATGCTCAGCGCGGAGGACAAAGCGGCACTGGATGAATTGGCGAAACATATCGCATCGCTGGAAAACATTCATGTGGAAGTGATCGGTCATGCCGATAACGCGAAAATTCAGAAACGCAGCCGCGACAAGTTCTCCGACAATCATAGTCTTTCTCTTGCGCGAGCGCGGAATGTGGCAGAGTATCTGAAAAACACCTTGGGTCTTGCACCGGATCAGATCGGCGCAACCGCCAGGGGAGACAACGAACCCGTCGCCAGCAACCGCACAGAACAGGGCCGCGCGCTGAACCGGCGCGTGGATATCCGCGTCACCGCCGACAAGGTAGAACGGGTGACCGCCTTCCAGGGGGAAAAATCATCCCGCATGGAACAGGCGGTGGAGACGAAAGGATTGCGCCCCGGGGAAACATGGCCGGAACTCGATGTTACGGTTCAGAATCTCGAAGAAGCGCCGGTTTACGACCAAACCTGGCTTGAAACAGCTTCACCCGCCGCACAGTGGCTGACACCGGAAAGCGGTTTCCGGCCGGCCATCCCCAGCCTCAACATGGCGATCAAGCATGCGCCGGGCGATAAGGTGATCCTCAGCAAGGATGGAATAACCGTCAGCAATCTCAACTTCGACAGAACGATCAGGAATAAACAGGAAACAGCGGCAATGAGCCTCTGGCGCGGCATCGATCTGCGTGAAGGCGATAATCATTTCGAGATCGTCGTGCGCAATTCTGATGGAAAGGAAATCCTGCGTGCCGAGCGCACCATTCACTATTCCAGCCCACCGGTGCGCGCCGAGCTGGTCAAGGAACAATCGGCATTGCTGGCCGATGGTCTCACCTCACCTGTGATCGCGGTCAGACTTTTGGATCGTGACGGACACCCCGCCCGTGAAGGAATCACTGGCGAATTCATCGTCAACCCTCCTTACCGCGCGATTGCGAAACCCGGTTACAAGACTGTGCTCATGCCCGGCGCGCCGGAAGAAAGAAGCTATTACAAGATCGGCAAGGACGGCATCGCCCTCATCAAACTCGACCCCACCACCGAGGCCGGAGAAGTGAGATTGCGTCTGCCTTTCTCCCAGGGCGCGGGAGACATCAGCGCGCGGCTGATGGCGAAAAAGCGCGACTGGATAATCGTCGGTTTCGCGGAAGGAACGGCGGGCTATAACGTGCTGAGCGGAAACGCGCAACCGCTGCGCGGCAATGCCGCCGATGAACACCTGTATCAGGATGGCCGCGTGGCCTTTTACGCCAAGGGGAAGATCGACGCCAAATGGCTGATGACCGTGGCCTACGACAGCAACAAATCCCTGCCACCGGGTGCGCAACCCAGCCTATTCGGCACGATTCCTCCCGGCACTTATTACACGCTGTATGGCGACGGCGCCACACAGCGCTACGACGCGGCGAGCGCGCGAAAGATTTATCTCAAGATCGAGCGCGACACCTTCCAGGCACTGTTCGGTGATTTCAACACCAACCTGACCCTCACGGAGCTGTCACGCTACAACCGCAGCCTGACCGGCGTGAAATCGGAATACAACGACGACCGCTTCCATGTCACGGTGTTCGGCAGCCAATCAGGCCAGGCATTCAAGAGGGATGAAATACGCGGCGAAGGCACATCGGGTCTCTACCGCTTGTCGAGCACCAGCATCGTCCTCAACTCGGAAAAAATCACCCTTCAGGTGCGCGACCGCTTCCGCAGCGAGATCATCGTCTCTTCCAAAGCGCTGGCGCGCAACAGCCACTACACCATCAATTACGACACCGGCACGCTCTTTTTCCGCGAACCCGTTTTCAGCACCGATGAAAATCTCAACCACGTATTCATCGTCGCGGAATACGAAACCTACGACAGAAGCGCACAATCCGCCGTCTACGGCGGGCGCGGCGAGATCAAGATCGACAAGGACCTGACCATCGGCGTCACGCACATCCACGAAGGCCGTGGCAGCCTCTATTCGGACCTGTCCGGCATCGACATGAATTACCAGATCTCGCCCGAGACACGCGCCCGTGTGGAATATGCGCAGTCGACAAAAAACGGCACACAAGATGCCTATCTCGCGCAACTGGAACATCGTTCCAAATCGCTCGACGCCAAAGCCTATCTGAGAGAAACAGGCGATGGATTCGGTCTCGGTCAAATCAACAATGCGGAAAACGGCACGCGCAAAATGGGCGTGGAAGGCATCTATCGTCTCTTCGACAACACCAACGTGCGCGGCAACGCCTGGCGCCAGAGCAATCTGGCCACCGGCGCGACTCGCGATTTCATCGAATCGCAAGGCAGCGTGAATCTGGGCGACACCAGCCTGCGCGCCGGCGTCCGTTCCGCCAGAGATACCCTGAACACGGGCGAAAAGAAAAATTCCGAACTGGTCACGGCGGGCATCACACAAAAAGTGATAAAAGATACCCTCAGCGTGCGCGCCGATCGCGAGCAGCCAGTCGGCAGCGCGGCCAGTGTCGACTTCCCGGCGCGCACCCGCCTTGGCGCGGACTACAAAATATCGTCCGGCACATCGCTGTTCGCCGAACAGGAATGGGCCAATGGCGCATTGCGCGACACACAAAATACACGCCTGGGTTTGAAAACAACACCGTGGGCGGATAGCGATCTGTTCACCGCCGTCACTCAATCGCAGGTCGACAATACGGCGCGCACGCTGGCCAACATGGGATTGCGTCAACGCTGGAAGATCAACGCCGCGTGGAGCATGGACGCCGGGCTGGAGCGCGGCAAAACCCTGAGCGGCCAGAACACCGCGCCGCTCAATGCCAACGTGCCCTTCGCCAGCGGCGCCAGTGGCCTTGGCGCCAGCGGCGACTTCACCGCCGTCTCGGCAGGCGCCACCTGGCAGCCAGAAAAGTGGTTATGGAATATGCGGCTTGAATACCGTGATTCCGCAACCGATAACCGCTGGAATATGCTCTCGTCTTTACAAACTGAACTGGGCAGTGATCTGGGTCTGCTGGCCGGGTTTCAGATGCTTGATACCAGAAACACGGCAGGATTGCACACCCTGAGCGGCAATCTGCGCCTGGGCGCCGCTTACCGCCCGGCGCGCAGCAAATGGATCGTACTGGACAAACTCGATCTCATCAGGGAACTCAGAACCGGCTCGCCGCAGGAGTCTGGCAGCGCGCGCCTCGTCAACAACCTGAACGTCAACTACAAGATGACAGGCGCATTCCAGATCTCGCTTCAGTACGGCGCGAAGTACGTGCGTGAAAAAATCGACAGCCGCGATTACAGCGGCTATACCGACCTGATGGGCCTCGAAGGCCGCTACGATCTGAACAAGGATTGGGATGTCGGCATGCGCGCCAGCGTGCTGCATTCGTGGAGCGCAAACCAGTACGATTCATCCTGGGGTGCATCCATCGGCCATACCCTGGTTGAAAACATGTGGCTTTCGGCGGGCTACAATTTCACGGGCTTCATCGACCGGGATTTCTCGATCAATCGCTACACCAGCGCCGGACCGTTCGTGCAGATGCGCATGAAATTCGATCAGCAGTCGATACGTGACGTGGTGCGGTGGGGGATCAATTAGTTCTACTGTGTCACAAAGCGATCAAGGGATGCAGTGCAAGGCAAAATCGGGCGAAAAAGCGGAGTTTACACGTAGTAAATGAGCATTTTGAGCCCGATTTTAACGCCGCAATGCGCCCTTCAGCGCTTTGTGACACAGTAGAATTAGGGACTGACCATGAATTCACATCATATATTAACCCGGCAACCAAATTCATCTGCTTTTCCAGCTTTTCTCCTGCGTGTAGGGTGCGCCGTGCACACCCTCTGTGCGGTGCGTGAGACGTACCCTACGAAACTGCTCGGTCTATTTATGGCCTTTGTCTTTTGTTTGGCTCTTTCTGATCAAGCCCAGGCAGCCATCGCCTATGTCAAACAAAACGGCACGGTGACGGCAAGCAGTGGTTTTCCGGTGACTTCAGTGGCCGTCAGCATCACCAGCGCCCCCGTCGTTGGCAACACCGTGATCGTATTCGTGGCAACCGATTACAGCAGCGGTGGAACACCGGCATGCAGCGACAACGCTGGAAATACCTATAGCGTCGACGTGCAACGGCTGAATGCCTCCCCACCGAATTACGCGTTCGTGATGATTTGTTCGGCACAGATTTCCACGGCGCCCACCACCATCACCGTGACCCATCATAATGCGTATAGCCGCGCCGTGATCGTACATGAATTCTCCGGCCTGGCTGCCACCCCCGCCCGGGATCAAACATCCTCGGCTGGCGGCAGCGGCACTACGCCCTCCAGCGGCGCCACGGCTGTCACCACCCAAGCCAGCGAACTGGTGGTCGGCGCCGTCACGGCGGGCGGTCCCAGTACCGACATTTTTACCGCCGATGCCAGCTTTCCTGGTGGTCCCTTCCGGCTCGGGCAAAATGGCGCCAACCCGAGAACCATCAACGCCCAATATAGGATCGTGAGTTCCACCGCCTCTTATACCTACGCCCCAACACTGGGAACCAGCCGCCCCTGGTCGGCCGGCATCGTCACGTACAAGGAGGCCACCACCAGCTCCACCTGCACAGTGACCAACACCAACGACTCCGGCGCGGGTTCACTGCGTCAATGTATTACCACGGCAAACAGTACGCCAGGAACGACCATCGCCTTCAACATCCCCGGCCCGGCCAACCAAAGTTCCGGCGCCGACTCCTGGTGGCGCATCACGCCCATCACAGCGCTGCCCGCGATCTCCGGCGCCAATACCATCATCGACGCCACGACCCAAACCACCAATCAAGGTAACACCAACAGCCTCGGCCCCGAAATCGAACTCAACGGCGCCACCGTCGGCGCGGGCGGGTGGGATGGGTTTGGAGTCATCTCGCCGGCCACTGGCGTCGTCATCAAGGGCTTCATCATAAATCGCTGGTCGGGGGCGGGGATTTCGTTCTGGACGGGCACCGGAACAGCCACCGGCAACTATATCGGCACCAACTACGCGGGCACTGCGGCACTCGCCAATACTGCTTATGGCATCTATTTGAACACGAATGGAAACATGATTGGCGGTACCACGGCCGGAGACCGTAACGTGATTTCGGGGAATGGAGGGCCCGGCCTCTACATCGTCAGCAATAACAACAACGTTCAAGGTAACTATATCGGCGTCAATGCCAGCGCCAGCGCCGCCCTGGCCAATGCCAGCCACGGTATAAACATATTGTCCGCCGCCACCGGCGGCACCATCGGCGGCACAACGGCCGGGGCGGGCAACGTCATCTCGGGAAATACTGGCGACGGCATCAATCAAAGCGCGTCAGGCGCCAACACCGTGCAAGGCAATTACATCGGCACCAATGCCGTCAGCACCTCGCTTCCCAATGGCGGCGACGGGATTGACACTTCCGCAGGCATCATCAACCTCGGAAATGCCTCGGAGTCACAATCCAATGTCATCGGCCCCAACACCGGTGCCGGACTCAATCTTACGGGCGGAACCATCAATCTGGCAGGCACCATCAACGTCAGGGACGATGTCGCACTGTCCACCGGCACGCTAACCATGGGCAGCGCGACCTTGAACCTCTCTGGCAACTGGACGCGCACCAGCGCCACGGTCACGCCGGGTACATCCACCGTGGTATTGAACGGGACCACCAATCAAATCATTACCAGCGGCGGCGCGTCGTTCAACCATCTGACGCTCAACAACACCGGCACCAGCGGCAGTGACAATATCGATATTGTTGGCGCCCTGGATATCAATGGCGTGCTCACGATCACCGACGGCGTGCTCGATATCAGCACCACCGCGCCCGCCAACAATGCTGCGGTGAACACCGCCGGCAACGTCACCATCGGAACGAACGGCGGTGTCAATGTCACCGGCCGCACCGCCAACTGGACCTTCGACGGCGCCTCGATCCTCACCGACAGTTCTAGCGGCGGGCCGCAGCAGCTCAACGATGTTATCGTCAACGGTACCAGCCTCACCCTGGGTAGTTCGGCGAAAATGCAAACGCTGACAGTGACGATGGGGACGATGAGCTTGGGTGCGAGCGGCTATACCCTGGAAATCACCGGCACCGGCATTCCTCTGAGCAACAACGGCACTTTCAGCGCCGGCACTTCAACAGTGAAATACACCGGCACGACCACCGCCACCAGTGTCGCGACCGTTCCTTACAGCAGCCTGTGGCTCGCCCCCACCGCCGCGACAACTTATTCGCTGACCGGCAATCTCACGGGCGGCAACGCCATGACCGGCAATCTCATCGTCGACACCAGCGCCACTCTGGATGCCACCAGCGCCAACAATTACAACCTCTCGGCGGTGAATGTCACGATCAACGGCACTTACACGGCGCGAAACTCGACCATTACCGCCAGCGGCAACTGGAGTCATACCAACGGCACGTTCAACTACGGCGCCAGCACGGTGAACCTGACAGGGACGGGCACGATCACCATCAACATGGCCAGTTGGTGGACAAAACCATTTTACAATCTCACTGCGGCGGCGGTGGGGCAAACGACAAACTTCAATACCACCCTGGGAGTAAGTGTTCTTAATATCCTTACTCTGGGAACAGGCACGGTTACAGGCGGGCAAGTGGTGCTTGAAAAACCAAGCGGCACCCCTTTCGTAAACGCTGGAGCAACGTTATCGAATACAGCATTCAGATATCAAACCGATGCGGGACCGGTCAACATCACCGCTGCGGCGTACCCCACCCTCCTGCTGTCCACAGCGTCATCAGGCACCCCAACATTTTCGCTGGCCGGAAACATCACTTGCGGCAATCTGCAATTTTTCTTCAACCAGCCTTCCGTCAACAATACCCTGTCGCTGACCACCTCGGCCAGCAATTACAGCATCACCTGCGCGTCTCTGGAATTAGGCGTAACCGGTGCCACGGCAAGCCAGAACACACTACTGAACCTGAATAGTTCCACGGTCACCTTCACCGGGGGAGTGACGATAAATCCAAATACCGTGGCAACGTTGACAGGTGGAACATTGAACGTAGGCGGCAACTGGACCAACAACGGCAATTTTACCGCCAGTTCCGGCGCCATCGTCCTTACCGGCGCCAATCAAACCATCACCGGCAACTCTATTTTCAATACCTTCACCAAATCGGTAACGGCGGCGCAGACACTGACCTTCGCGGCTGGCTCGACAATCACCATCAACGGCACGGCAACATTGAACGGCACGGCGGGGCAATTGCTCTCACTGCGCTCCGGCACGCCCGGCACGCGCTGGAATTTCAATCTCGGCGCCAGCGCCACCAAAGCGATCTCCTATGTGAACGTGCAGGATTCGGACGCCTCGGGTTCCGCCGCCGGTCAAAAGCCGATCGGCCCCACCAACTCCACCGACGCGGGCAACAACATCGCCTGGTTTGCCATTCCCACCGTCGTGAAAAGCATGACAGTCATCAGCGATCCGGTGAACAACACCATCAATCCAAAAGCCATCCCAGGAGCCGTAATCGAATACACCATCACCATCGCCAATGGCGCGGGTGGCTCGACGGCGACGAACATCGTCGTAACCGACAACCTGAATGGCGAGATCACCGGCGGCAGGCTGGCCTTCAATCCCAACACCTATGCCGCCGGGCAAGGCATTCAGGTCGCCGCTCCCAACATCAACGGTGGCGCGGCGCTGAACCTCACCAACGCCGCCGATGCCGATGCGGGCGATTTCAACATGACGGGGACGAATACAGTCACAGTTTCCGGGATGGCACTCAACGCCGGGCAGTCCGCCACGATTAAATTTCGGATGACAGTGCAGTAGGCATCTTTGAGGAGGCTCTGAATAGTTCCATCCTGGAATTATTCGGAACTTCCTTTACTTCTCGCATGCCTATTTAATGCGCACTCTAAAACTGATGCTAAACCCAGGGTAGGGCGCAGCAACGGGTGCTGTATCCCCATTCATTACTCCTGCAGGCCGCAAGCGTATATTGGTCACTGCGGGGTCATAATCGCTGGTATTAATAGGCACGTAGTTCCATGTCACACCGTTATCGCTGGAAAACTCGATACAATCCGCGCCGCTACCAAGCGCGACGAAGGCGCAGGTCAAACCGCTGGCGGGTATGCCGTCGGTGAACGTGAAAGGGGCGGTGTTTGATGCCCCCCCCGTGAACATCTCGGTATTGGCCGGAATTCCATCGGCAATCAATATTGCAGCTCCGTCGACAACCCCTTCACTCGTATTGCTGACATTAATTGTGTAACTGGCGACAGCACCCGGAATATTTTTAGGGTTTGTAGCGTTATTGATAGGGTCCGATACGACAGCAAAAGTTTTCAAGGTGAGCAATGATGGGAGGATACGTGACCAGGTTAGCGTTCTGAGGTTAGGCACCGAGGCGGTATTGAATGAAAATTGCACCAAATCATTGGTGTTGACTTGATAACCAATAGTAGCGCTTGCTCCTTGATCGTTGGTGCTCTGGTAATTGTAAAGAATCGTGCCGTTTTCATTCAATACCACTTGAAACGTATTGGCGCCCGTTGCCGGGTATGTTGGCACCGCCAGATACGACACAATAAACTGCCGATTAGGTGCGGCGCCAAGCGTTTGATATTTGATGCTGCCTGCTACTCCGTTAGGATTCAGGTCGTCCCAATAAGGCATTAAAACATTGGATACAGGCGTTGTCGCGACTGTGGTATTGGTATATACAGTTGATGTCGCGCCAAAAAATAGCCATCCATTACTGCCGATCACAAGTTGTGTGTAATTGCTGCCGCCATAGTTGAAAGTAAAACCGATCGGGATATTGCCTGAAACAGCATCATCAGCAAGTGCCGGACTTACGTTAGTGCCAGAGGCCGAAATATCAATCCAGGTATAAGGTGTAGCAGGGCCAGCCACCTGATAGCTTGCGGCAAAACAGGTTACGCTCGTGATGGTGAAAAATGTAAAGAATAAAAGTTTCGATAAGAATTTAAACATTATCGTTCGAAAAGAATGGCGATTTGATGGATGACGGTCTTCTTCCAGTTACACGGTGGTATTTTACAGCCCTTGACGATATTGCCAAGTGCGGTAAGGTGCACCCTACGAAGAGTGTTTACCCTTGCTCTCTTCGAGATGCTGCCTGGAACAATAATAGCGGTCGCCATCGCGCATGGCCTCGATTTTCGGGATATGCAGGCCACACTGCTCGCAGCGCACCATGTCGCCGGGCTGCTTCGATGAAATACGGGATGAGCCTTTGGAAGGGCGATTGAGGAAACGCTTGACCAAACGAAATACCAGCCAAGCTAACAGGACGAGAAGGATGAAGCGGAGAAGGTTCATACAGTTCCAACGTTATTGGTCGGGGTGAGAGGATTCGAACCTCCGGCCCCTAGCTCCCGAAGCTAGTGCTCTACCAGGCTGAGCTACACCCCGTCATCAACGTTAATAACTGCGGTTCACAGAAAATTCTGCCAAGGCATACAACGCATCCCGGTAAGGAGAATCGGGAATCACCGAGAGCGCCTCGACGGCCTTGCGGGCCTCCATTTGCGCAGAGCGCGCAGTGTACGCGATAGCGCCGGTAGATTCAATGGCCCGCATGACCGCAGCGATATTTTCCCGGCCGCCGTTTTCAATGGCATGACGAATGATAGCCGCCTCCTCCGGCGTGCCGGCGCGCATGGCATGGATCAGCGGCAGGGTGGGCTTGCCTTCGGCGAGGTCATCGCCGACATTTTTGCCCATCTCTTGCGATGAGGCACTGTAATCCAGCACGTCGTCGATGAGCTGAAAAGCCGTGCCCAAGTGCATCCCATAGGCGGCCATGGCACGCTCTTCTTCCTCCGGGCGCCCGCTTAGCACTGCGCCCAGCCGTGCGGAAGCCTCGAACAACTTGGCCGTTTTGCAATGGATCACGTTGAGATAACGCTCTTCGGTAGTATCAGCATCGTGGCAGTTGAGCAGCTGCATCACCTCGCCTTCGGCAATGGTATTGGTGGCATGGGCCAGAATCTCCATGACGCGCATACTGCGCACATCCACCATCATCTCGAAGGATCGAGAGTACAAGAAGTCACCCACCAGCACGCTGGCCTCGTTACCCCAAATGGCATTAGCGGTATCCCTGCCCCTGCGCAGCTCCGAACCGTCCACCACGTCGTCATGCAGCAACGTGGCGGTGTGGATGAACTCTATGATCGCGGCAAGATCGACATGATGCGCCCCGCCGTAATCGAAGGCGCGTGCGCTCAACAACACAAGTTTCGGGCGCAGGCGCTTGCCACCGCTGTTGATGATGTAATGCCCGAGCTGGTTGATCAACGCGACTTCCGAATGCAGCTTGGCACGAATCACGCCGTCCACGGCGCGCATATCGTCCGCGATCAGGGCGCGCACGTTTTCAATGCTTGTCATTGGTCTGTTATAATAATTACTAGCCGTGTTCTGCATCTCACCATTGTAGAAGCTTGAATCAGCACCTTACAAGCGTAAATTTCGCGCGGGAATGACTCTTCAGTTCGTTTTCGTGTTTGACCTTTGCCCGCCGGATCGCTAAAATGGGAGTTTATTTTAAAGCGCGCCGTGTCGTTATGCGTGGCTTTGAGCAGCAAGAATTCTGGAGAAAACAATCATGTATGCGGTAATCGTGACAGGCGGCAAGCAATACCGGGTCGCCGAGGGTGACGTGGTGAAGGTCGAAAAACTGCCGGTCGAGGCAGGTGCTTCGATTGACCTCGACAATGTGCTGATGGTCGCCAATGGCGATAACGTCAAGGTCGGCGCGCCTTATGTCGCGGGCAGCAAGGTCACCGCTACCGTCAAGTCCCACGGTCGCAGCGACAAGGTGAAGATCGTCAAGATGCGCCGCCGCAAGCACTACCGCAAGCAGGCGGGGCACCGTCAGCATTATACGGAACTGCAAATCACCGGCATCAGCGGCTAAAGTCAAGGCTCTAAGTAAGCCTCTAAATTGAGGCAACGCTTATTTCGCACGGTGCACCCTACTACTGAGGTAATACAGCAATGGCACATAAAAAAGCAGGCGGCTCCACACGCAACGGCCGCGATTCGGAATCAAAACGACTGGGTGTAAAGCGTTTCGGCGGCCAGCGCGTCCTGGCCGGAAACATCCTGATCCGGCAGCGTGGCACGCATTTCCACCCCGGCGTGAATGTCGGCTGCGGCCGTGATCACACCCTGTTCGCCACCGCGCCCGGTACGGTCGTTTTCGGCACCAAGGGTCCCGAGAACCGCAAGACGGTCAGCGTCATCACCGACTAAACCGGCCTTCCCGGCAGGCACCCCCGAAAAGCCCCGTCCAAAAACGGGGCTTTTCGTTTAGAATATCTTCCATCGGAACCTGCCAACGTTTTTAGGTTCCTTCGAGCTAAACCATGAAATTCGTCGACGAAGCAATCATCGATGTCAAAGGCGGAGACGGCGGCAATGGCTGTGTCGGCTTTCGCCGTGAAAAATTCATTCCCCTGGGCGGCCCGGACGGTGGCGATGGGGGGGATGGCGGCAGCGTCTATCTGATTGCCGACAGCGGCCTGAATACCCTGGCCGATTTCCGTTACACCCGCCGATTCGACGCCGAACGTGGCCAGAACGGCATGGGCAGGGATTGCACGGGCAAGAGCGGCGCGGATTCGCATATCCAGGTACCGGTCGGCACGGTGGTGATCGACGCCGACACCGGCGAGGTGATAGGCGATCTGGTCGCACCAGGGCAGATGCTGCTGGTGGCGAAGGGCGGCTTTCATGGCCTGGGCAACGCCCGCTTCAAGAGCAGCGTCAACCGCGCACCGCGCCAATCCACGCCCGGCACACCTGGCGAGGAGCGCCGCCTGCGGCTGGAGCTGAAACTGCTGGCGGATACCGGTCTGCTGGGCATGCCCAATGCCGGCAAATCAACCCTGATCCGCGCCATCTCGGCGGCGCGGCCGAAGGTGGCGGATTATCCCTTCACCACTCTCCACCCCAACCTTGGCGTGGTGAGTATCGCACCGCACCGCAGTTTTGTCGTGGCGGATATTCCGGGACTAATCGAGGGCGCCGCCGAAGGTGCGGGTTTGGGTATCCAGTTCCTCAAGCATTTGTCACGCACCACACTGCTGTTGCATCTGGTCGACGCCGCCCCGCTGGGAGAGGTTTCCGATCCGGTGGACGATGTGCGCAAAATCGAAACCGAATTGCAAAAATTCAGTCCGGAACTCGCTGCGCGCGAACGCTGGCTGGTATTGAACAAGATCGACCTGCTCCCCGAAGAAGAGCGCGAGACACGCTGCCGGGAAATCGTTGAACGGCTGGATTGGAGCGGGCCGGTATTCCGCATTTGCGCGCTCAAGGGTGAAGGCACGAAAGAGCTGACCTATAAAATCATGGAACATCTGGAACAGCGCCAGGAGGCTCAGATTCCAATGGCCTAAGTCGTCTCCATCCCATGACCGAGATGGCTTGCGCCTTCGCCGGTTTGCCGAAATAATAGCCTTAAGCCATATTCGCGCTCCCAGGAATGATGCAACCAGCCCATGCAACTGACCTTATACACAGATTATTCTCTGCGGGTACTGCTCTATCTTGGCATCCACAAAAACGAGAAGGCGACCATCAGCGAGATTGCCGATTACTTCAAGATTTCGCGTAATCACTTGGTGAAAGTGGTGCATAACCTGGCCACTTGCGGCTACATTCACACCATTCGCGGCAAGGGTGGCGGCATGTCGCTGGCACGGCCGGCGGAGGAAATCAACATCGGCGACGTCGTGCGCCACACAGAGCCGAATTTCCATGTCGTCGAGTGTTTCAACCCGCAGACGACGCATTGCCCCGCCTATAGTGTATGCACCCTGATAGACGTGCTGAACAGCGCGCTAACAAATTTTTTTGCCGTACTCGACAAATACACCCTGGCGGATCTTCTGAAAAAACCGGGTATCATAAGCAAACCGCTGCAATTTGTGCCTATGCAGGCCCGGCCCTCCCCAGCCAGGGCTGGAAAACGTCCCTCACGACCCAAGGCCACGGCAAGACGGCTGCACGACTATTAACCCGGCAATCAAGTTCATCTGCTTTTCCAATTTTTCTCCCCAGGCGTAGGGTGCGCCGCGCGCACCGTCCGCGAGATGCGTGAGACGCACCCTACAAAACACTGGAAAACACACTTCACGGCAAGGCGGTTGAGCGGCTAAAGAAGCTTCGCCCGCAAAACATCCATCACAGGCCGGGTCTGTGGACGCACGCCGCGCCACAGGAAAAACGCTTCAGCGGCCTGCTCCACGAGCATGCCCAAACCGTCCAGCGCCTGTTGCGCGCCGTGCTCGATGGCCCACTTCATGAAGGGTGTAGGCTGTGCGCCATACATCATGTCGTAACAGCAGCCCCCGGCAGCCAGCACTGTCCCAGGCAAGAGTGGCGCCTCGCCTTTGAGGCTGGCGGCCGTGCCATTGATGATGAGATCGAAGCGTTCCGCGTCAAGATCTTGATAGCCGCATCCTGCGACTTTCCCCAAATCCGTCAATTCTTTGGCTAATTCCACCGCCTTGTCCGCCGTGCGATTGGCAATCACCAGTTGCGCGGGCCGCTCTCCCAGCAATGGACCGGTCACGCCACGCACGGCCCCGCCCGCTCCGAGCAACAAGACACGCCGCCCCTGGATCCTTACGCCATGATTGTCACGCAGATCGCGCACCAGACCGACTCCGTCGGTATTGTCGCCATACCTCCCGCCCTCGGCCCGAAACAGAATGGTATTCACCGCGCCCGCTCTTGCGGCGCGCGGACTGCACTCATCGACCAGTTCCCATGCCTCGCGCTTGAAAGGCACGGTGATATTCAATCCTTTGCCACCCGCCGCGGCGAAACTGGCCACCGCTTCGGCGAAATGTCCCAGCTCCACAAGAATCGCGGTATACACCAGATCCTGGCCGGTCTGGCGTGCAAACAGGGTATGGATTTGAGGAGATTTGCTGTGGGCGATGGGATTGCCCATGACGGCGTAATGGTCGGGTTTTGTGCTCATCATCTTCGGAGTGCTCGGAGAAAATCAAATCGACAGAAAAAATGATAACGCAAACAGCAATATCAGGTATGATTTTTGCGGTTCGGAAGCGGTAAATCAATCTAAACACTGATGCAATGGAACGCAATCCAGCTCCAAACATCCGGCGAATCCTGACCAGCCTGTGCTGCATCGCCTGTCTGTGGCTGACATTCGGATATGCCTCAGCCGCTGAAGCGCAGCGCATGGTATTGGTTGCCGGCGCGACGTCCTATATCCCCTCCCTGACGCCCGCCGAGGTGCGCAAACTGTTCCTTGGCATCGTCATCGTGAAGGATAGCCTGCGCATCGAACCGCTGATCAATCTCACCGATCATCGCCTCCACCAGATGTTCTTGCAAAAAATGGTGTTCATGTCTTCCTACAATTATGAACACCACTTGGTGACCCACACACGCCAAACGGGTGATCCTCTCCCCCAGGAATACACCGACCCTTGGCAATTGATCAGCGCACTGCGCAGCCGTCCCGGTTCCATCACCTACATGTGGGCCAAGGACGCGCAACCCAGAATGGGACTGAGAATAGTACAGGAATTATGGCCAAGCCAACCGGAATAGCAGGTCTTTCGCGGGGCCTGGTAGGGCGTTTGATGTCAGGGGTGGTGATCATACACATGATATTGATCCCCTTGCTGTTCGCCGGCGTGCTATATATCGTCAAACAAGGCTATCAATCGCTGTTTATCAACCAGGCGCGTGCCGGTTCCCATCTACTCGCCGTACTGGCGGGGCAGGATCCGCGCCCCGCGCAGTTGCAGACCCTGTTTGAAGAAGTGCTGCTGAGCGGCAGCATGGTTGCCCTCGCCGCACTGGATACCTCGCACAAGGTTATTGCCAGCGCCGGCCAGCCGGGCATACAGGAGAATTTTCAGGAAGATTTCTTCTTCGGCGAACACGGCGACGCGGTCTATCACGTCTCCGTCCCGATATATGGCGACAACGGCACACTGCTCGGCACGCTGCGTCTGGGATACGATGAAACTCCCACCCAGGAGCAAATCGCCAGCACGGAGGCGAGAGGCATTTACCTTGGCATAGGCTATATTTCACTGACCCTGTTCTTAGTGATCCTCGGCAATAAAACCCTGAATTTGATGCACAAGAGGCTGGTGACTCAGGCCCATGAGCTTGAGCATCAGGCACTGCATGATACTCTCACTGGCTTGCCCAACCGCGCTCTGCTACAGGATAGGCTACAACAGGCGATACTTGGTAGTCAGCGCGAACACACACCATTCGCACTGTTTCTGATGGATCTCGACCGCTTCAAGGAAGTGAATGACACATTGGGACACCAGGCTGGCGATGCCATTCTGGAACAGACCGCCGCGCGTCTGTGCGAGGTGATCCGCGAGTCCGACACCGTGGCGCGGCTGGGGGGCGACGAATTCTCCGTGGTGCTGCCCAAGGTCGATGCCGATGACGCGGTTTTGATCGCGGAAAAACTGCTCAAAGCACTGCATGAGCCTTTCGTCGTCGATGCGCGCCCGCTACCGCTTGGCGCAAGTATCGGCATCGCACTGTTCCCGGACCACGGCGAAGACGCCAGCACCTTGCTGCGCCGCGCCGACGTGGCGATGTATGCCGCCAAACAGGGGGGCGGCGGCCTGACGATTTACGACACCGATCTGGACAAACACAGCGTGGACCGGCTGACGCTGACTACGGAATTGAAACAGGGCCTCGACCGCGGCGAGATCGAGGTGTTCTACCAGCCCAAGATCGACTTGCATAGCGGCGAGATTTGCGGTGTCGAGGCCCTGGCGCGCTGGCGCCATCCGCAGCGCGGTCTGGTCCTGCCCGCCGAATTCATCCCGCTCGCCGAGCGGGCTGGCATCATCAATGCCCTGACGCTGCGTATCATCGAGATCGGCACCCAACACTGCAAAGAGTTGTCGGACAAAAAGGAGTGCGTCAATATTGCCATCAACCTTTCGCCCCTGAGCCTGCTGGATGCCAAATTCGCCGACAAGGTCGAGAATATCCTGCACCATCACGCATTCTCCCCCTGCACCCTGATTCTGGAGGTGACCGAAAGCACGATCATGGCGGACACACCCCAGACACAGGAGACCTTCGCACGGCTGGCGGCCATGGGCATAAGGATCTCCATCGATGATTTCGGCACCGGATATTCGTCGCTGATGCGCCTGAAAAAACTGCCGGTATCGGAGGTCAAGATCGACAAGTCGTTCGTCATCGACATGCTGCATGACGACAATGATGCCGCGATCGTGCGCGCCACCATCGACCTGGCGCATAACCTCGGACTGAAGGTGGTCGCGGAAGGAGTGGAAACACAGGGACACCTGGATGCGCTCCATGCCTTCGGCTGCGACATGGCACAAGGCTATCACATAGAGCACCCCCTCCCACCTCTGGAAATTCGGCACCTGCTGGCGACGAAGAAAAGAATCGTCGCGACGAAAGAAGAAAGCGAGGGTAAACCGCTGTTCAGCGGGTTGTAGATTCGTAGGGTGCGTCTCATGCACCATCCGTGTGGTGCGTGAGACGCACCCTACAGATCAACCCTTCAGCCATCCCGCCGCACGCTTGGCGAAATAGGTGAGTATGCCGTCGGCGCCGGCGCGCTTGATTGACAACAGCGACTCCAGCACCACCGCGCGCTCGTTCAGCCAGCCGTTCTGGCTGGCCGCCATCAGCATGGCGTATTCGCCGCTCACCTGATAAACGAAGGTGGGCGCGCCGAACTTGTCTTTCACGCGGCGGACGATATCGAGGTAAGGCATGCCGGGCTTGACCATCACCATGTCCGCCCCCTCCTCCAAATCCAGAGCGACCTCGCGCAGGGCCTCGTCGCTGTTGGCCGGGTCCATTTGATAAGTATATTTGTTGCCGCCGCCGAGATTCGCGGCCGAGCCCACCGCGTCGCGAAACGGGCCGTAAAAGCTGGAGGCGTATTTCGCGGAATAGGCGAGAATGCGCGTATGAATATGGCCGGCGGCTTCCAGCGCGTCACGGATCGCGCCAATGCGGCCGTCCATCATGTCCGACGGCGCCACCACATCGGCGCCCGCCTCGGCGTGGGAAAGCGCCTGCTTGACCAGCACCGCCACCGTCTCGTCGTTCATGACATAGCCGGATGCGTCGATCAACCCATCCTGGCCATGCGTGGTGAAGGGATCCAGCGCCACGTCGGTGATCACCCCCAGCTGAGGGAATTCGCGCTTGAGCACGCCCACCGCGCGCTGGGCCAATCCTTGCGGGTTATAGGCTTCGCAGGCATCCTCGGTCTTCTTGTCCTGCGGTGTCACTGGAAACAGCGCCATCGCCGGCACACCCAGCTCCACCAGTGCAGCGGCCTCTTTCAACAACTCGTCGATGCTCACCCGTTCCACACCAGGCATGGAGGCGACCGCCTCACGCTTGCCGCTCCCCTCCAGAACGAAGACGGGATAGATCAGATCATCGGCGGTGAGCACGGTTTCACGCATCATGCGGCGCGAAAAGTCGTCACGCCGCATACGGCGCATCCGCCGGCGGGGGAAAATGCCTTCTTTGGTGAGTGGATTACCCATCGAAGTTACCTCGAAATACCAGACATGCCTACCGCAAGAAAGCAGGATAAGGTGGGAATCTCATGTGGGGGCCGTCATCGTTTCCCTGCCCCATTCATGGGGCAGGGAAACGATGACGGCTTACTTCTTCTTGCCGGTAACCTTCTTCTTGGGCGCCGCCTTGGCTTTGGCGGCAGGCACGGCTTTCTTCACCGCCGCTTTCTTGGGCACGGCCTTGGGCATCGCCTTCTTCACCGCTCCTTTCTTGGGCACGGCCTTTGCGATGGTTTTTTTCGCAATCGCCTTTTTCGGAGCAACCTTCTTGGCGGGCGCCTTCTTCGCTGCGACCTTCTTGAGGGGCGCCTTCTTGGCTATCCCCTTTTTCACTGGCGCCTTTTTCACCGGCGCTTTCTTCGCCGGGGCCTTCTTCGCCACCGCCTTTTTCAGGGTGGCGGCCAATGCTTTGGCGGTCTTGACCACTTTCTTCTGCGCGGACTTCGCTGTCTTGGCGACCGACTTGGCTTCTTTCTTGACGGTGGCAGCGGCCTTGGTGGCGGCCTTGACGACTTTGTTTTCGACCTTCACGGCAGCCTTCTTGGCAACAACGGCCTCCTTCTTGGCCACGGCAACGGCCTTGGCAGCGGCTTTGACCACTTTCTTCTCGGCCTTCACCACGGCCTTCTTGGCGGCCACAGCCTCTTTCTTGGCGGTGGCAACCGCTTTGGTGGCGGCGACAGCAGCCTTCTTCTCGACACTTTGAACAGCTTTCACAGCGGCTTTAACCTCTTTCTTTACGGTGGCAACAACTTCCTTGACGGCAGGGGCCGCTTTCTTCTCCGCGGGCTTCTGCGGGGCGGCTGCGGGAACAACAGCCGGTTTCTTCACGGCAGGCTTGGCGGCAGCGGCGGGTTTCGCCACCGGCACGGGCATCGGCTCGCTGATAATCTTTTCGATCGCGGCGAAGATATCCTTGATCTCCCCCACCCCCTGCACGGTGCACAGCTTGCCCTGATTGCGATAGTAAGCCACTACCGGGGCGGTCTGTGCCTCGTAAACCCGCAGGCGGTTGCCGATGGTTTCCTCGTTGTCGTCGGCGCGATGACGCAGATTGCCTCCGCATTTGTCGCAACGATCGTCGAGCTTGGAAGGAGAGGTGTAAATATTGTAGGTCTGCCCGCAGGACTCGCAAGTGCGACGCCCCGTCAGGCGCTGCAACAGGATCTCGAAATCGACGTCGATCAGCAGCGCGATCTCCAGCGGCTGCCGAACCTTTTCCAGCATGGCGTCCAGCGCCTCGGCCTGCGGAATATTGCGCGGGAAACCATCGAGAATGAACCCTTTCTTGGCGTCGGGCTGCCCCAGCCGTTCCTCGATCATACCCAGAACGATCTCGTCCGATACCAGTTGCCCGGCATCCATTGCGGCCTTGGCTTGCAGCCCCAGTGGCGTCCCCGCCGCCACCGCGGCACGCAATAGATCGCCGGTGGAGATTTGCGGTATATGATGTTTTTCGACGAGCAACTTGGCTTGCGTGCCTTTTCCCGAACCAGGCGCTCCTAAAAGTACAATTCTCATAGCGGCGTTTGCACTCCCTTTCACTGGCTTATTGGTTGTTCAAATAATTTTGCTGGCCATCATCACAACGCCCGATGCTTCGGATTTTGCAGCGTCATGCCTGAGCGCAGTTCATGCAGTTGCATAAACTACTTGAGTGCTATCGTCAAGTCAATGAACTTCATGCCACGATCTCATCAACATTGCAAATTTTTTCCGCTTCGCTTTAGAGATGTAGATGTCGGCCATTGGTATTCCCGGCGGCGGTACCGGTATAATGTTCCCCCCAAGATTTCATCAACCATCAACACGAGAGAAATTTGTCATGAGCCTGCACAACATCAGCCCTGGACGCGATGTCCCCAATGATATCAATGTCGTCATCGAAATCCCCGCGCACAGCGGCCCGGTGAAATACGAAATCGACAAGGACAGCGGCGCGCTGTTTGTCGATCGCTTCATGGGCACCGCCATGTACTACCCCTGCAATTACGGCTATGTCCCCAACACGCTCTCCGAAGACGGCGATCCGGTGGATGTGCTGGTCGTCACCCCTGTACCGCTGATCAACGGTTCGGTGATCCGCTGCCGCCCGATCGGTGTGCTGAAAATGACCGATGAATCCGGTGTCGACGCCAAGGTGCTCGCCGTGCCGGTGGACAAGCTTTCGCCGCTCTACTCCAGCGCGCAATCGCCGGAAGACATGCCGCAATCCCTGCTGGCGCAGATCGGTCACTTCTTCGAGCACTACAAGGATCTCGAAAAAGGCAAATGGGTGAAAGTGGAAGGCTGGGCGGGCCAGGCAGAGGCCAAAGCCGAAATTCTGGCCGCCGCCGAGCGTTTCGCTAAGTAAAGTAGCGAGTAACGAGTGGAAAGTAGCGAGGAAAAGAGTTCTTCAGCCCTCGCTACTCGTCACTCGTTATTGACTATAGGCATGAACCACCACGCCCATCCTCACCACATCCACAACAACCTGACGTGGGCGCTGGCGTTCACCCTCGCCTTTGCCGCCGTCGAGGCGGTGGCGGGCTGGCGGGCGGGATCGCTGGCGCTGCTGGGTGATGCGGGTCACATGGTGACGGATGCCGCCGCGCTGGGGCTGGCCGCCTTCGCCGCCTGGATCGCCAGACGCCCGCCCTCGGTGCGTCACTCGTATGGCCTGGGCCGGGCCGAGATCATCGCCGCGCTGGTCAATTCCCTTTTTATGCTGGCCATCGTGGCCGGCATCGTGATCGCCGCCATCCAGCGCCTGCAAGCACCGCAACCCGTCGCCGGCGGGGTGGTGATGGGCGTGGCGGCGCTGGGCCTGGTGGTCAATATCATCGTCGCCTGGATGCTGAGCCACGGCGAGGAAACACTCAACACCCGCGCCGCCCTGCTGCATGTCCTGGGCGACCTGTTCGGCTCTGTGGCCGCCTTGATCGCCGGCGCGGTGATATATTTCACCGGCTGGACCGCCATCGACCCCATCCTGTCGCTGGTCATCTGCGCCTTGATCCTCTTTTCCGGCTTCCGCCTGATGCGCGAGGCCCTGCATGTCCTGATGGAGGGCGTACCCTCCTTTCTCGACCTGCCGGAGGTGGGCCGCGCCATGGCCGGGATACAAGGCGTCGCCTCGGTGCATGATCTTCATATCTGGACGCTGTCATCGGACACAGTGATGCTCTCGGCACATGTTGCCGTCACGGACATGTCCCGATGGCAGGACATCCTCGCGGAGCAACAAGAACTGCTCCACCAACGCTATGGCATCGAACACGTTACCCTGCAACCGGAGCTCCCGGCGCAAGAAAAATATTGTCCGCCTCATTCTAGTGTCGCGAACCGGAAATAACGAAACATGAAACGGCGCCTTTTTTCGCCATGCCGCGTTGCACCCCCTTGCCATATACCACATATGGCTGCGGGTCTGCGCCTTGTCTGGCAAAAAATCCATCCGTTTCATGTTTCGTTATTTCCGGTTCGCGACACTAGGCCAGTGATCTGTACGGCCGACCTGTTTCCATGTTATTTTTTCACGTTTAACCCCTAACCTTGCGACCTGATATGCTGATCGACTTCACCAAAATGCACGGCCTGGGCAACGATTTCGTCGTCATCGACGCCATCTCCCAGCCCGTCTCACTGACGGCGGATGATGTCCGCCGCATCGCTGACCGGCATTTTGGCGTCGGTTGCGATCAGGTGTTGCTGGTGGAAACCGCGCGCGATCCGAACACGGATTTCCGTTACCGCATCTACAACGCCGACGGCGGCGAGGTGGAGCAATGCGGCAACGGCGCGCGCTGTTTCGCCCGTTTTGTACTCGACCGCCACCTGACGGACAAGCGCGAAATCGCCGTGGAAACGGCCGGTGGCATCATCCGCCCGCGCATCGAGACCGACGGCCAGGTCACCGTCGATATGGGCGTGCCGCGCTTTGCTCCGGCGCGGATTCCCTTCGTGACGGATACCGAAGCTGACAGTTACACCCTGGAGGTGGCCGGGCAACGCTTGACTATCGGCGCGGTGTCGATGGGCAATCCCCACGCTGTACTGCTGACCGATGACGCGGCGACCGCGCCCGTCACCGAGCTGGGACCGCTGATCGAGAAGCACACGCGGTTCCCGAACCGCGTCAACGTAGGCTTCATGCAGATTCTGGATCGCGGCCATGTCCGGCTGCGCGTCTACGAACGGGGCGCCGGGGAAACACTGGCCTGCGGTACGGGCGCTTGCGCCGCCGTGGCGGTGGGCCGCAAGCGCGGCCTGCTCGATGAAGTGGTTCGTGTGGATTTGCCGGGCGGGACGCTGCTGATCCGCTGGCCAGGGGGCAATGCTCCTGTGTCGATGACCGGCCCGGCCGCTTATGTATTCGAGGGAAAGATGGAACTATGAGCACGCAACACAAACAAGAACCGGCGGATGCGCCCGCCGTAACAGATACCAGCGTCGCCCGCTATTTGCGCACCCATCCCGATTTTTTCGCCACCCATCCCGAGGTGCTGATCGAAATGACGGTGGTCCATCCCAGCGGGGCCGCAGTATCCCTCATCGAACGCCAAGTCGCGGCGTTGCGTGAACAGAATCGCAAGCTCAAACGCCAGTTGCAGGAATTGGTGCAGATCGCCCGCGACAACGACCGCCTCAGCGAACGTATGCAGCGCCTGACCTTGACCCTCATGGAGTGCACCAGCCTGGAAGAGATATTCATCGTCCTGTACGATGGTCTGCGCAATGATTTCCATGCCGACGCCGTCGTGCTGCGCTTGATGGCCAAACCCAAACACGAGGCCAGCAGGGGACAAATCGAGTTTTCGCCGGATATCCTGTTCGCGGATCACGAGGATCCCGCTTGGAATTCGCTCAAGAGCGTGTTGAAGCGCGCAAAACCGCTCTGCGGCGCGCTGAACACCGCACAACTCAATTGCCTGTTCGATGACCAGGCCGCCACAATAGCCTCGGCGGCGCTGATCCCGCTGACGGCGCCCGCCGCTTTCTCCACCCTGACGCCGTCCATCGGTCTGCTCGCGATAGGCAGCCATGATGCCGAACGCTTCCACGCCGGCATGGGAACGCACTTCCTGGAGCAAATGGGTGAGTTGATCAGTTACGCCATCCGGCCCTATCTGGCCCCCCGTCTATCATAGCGACGCCCCCTGGTGACTCGCGCCAACACCGAATGGATTGAAAAATTTCTCGCCCACCTGCGCGATGAGCGCCGCTTATCGCCGCTGACGGTGGAAAATTACCAGCGCGACCTTAACAAGATCAGCGCCTGGTGCGGCCAGCAAGGGGTCGAAGACTGGCCATCCCTCACCAGTCACCATGTCCGCGCCCTGACCGCTACCCTGCACCGCACCGGCCTGGAAGGGCGTAGCCTGCAACGCCTGCTGTCGGCGCTGCGCTCGTTCTGCAACTATCTGATCGGCGAAAATGTGCTCGCACACAACCCCGCCGTCGCGGTGCGTGCTCCGAAGTCGCCGCGTAAACTGCCGAAAACACTGGACACCGACCAGATGAAGCACCTGCTGGAAGCGGGTGCACCAGGACAAAACGAACTCGTGCTGCTACAGCGCGATCGTGCCATCATGGAGTTGATGTACTCCTCGGGCCTGCGCCTTGGCGAGCTGATCGGCCTCGATTGCGGCGACATCGATCTTGACGAAGGTCTGGTGACCGTCACCGGCAAGGGCAACAAGACCCGCCGCGTGCCGGTGGGACGCTACGCACGCGAAGCGGTGCGGCAATGGCTGCAAGCGCGCGCGATACTGGCGTCGATGGATGAATCCGCGTTATTCGTCGGACACCGCGGTACCCGCCTCACCCCGCGCGCCGTGCAATCGAGGATGCGTGAATGGGCGATCAGACATGGCGGCGAGACGCATCTCCACCCCCACATGCTGCGCCACTCCTTCGCCAGCCACCTGCTGGAATCCAGCGGCGATCTGCGCGCGGTGCAGGAATTGCTCGGCCACGCCAACCTCTCCACCACCCAGATCTACACCCACCTCGATTTTCAACACCTCGCCAGCGTCTATGACCGCACCCATCCCCGGGCGAAAAAGCGAGACGCCACGTAGGGTGCGGGTGCGCACGGCGCACCCTACCGCTCCAACCGAGGCTTTGAGGATTATTATTCATACCCTCCGGCAATGTGGCTGACGGTGACTTGGAGCATCTCGCGCCACTCCTTTTCGAGCTCGGGACTGAATTGCGGATCCACCTCGGAGACCGCCGAGAGGCCCGCCACAATGCCTTCCAACCCGGGACTGTAAGAAGCGACGGAGGGAGTTTCTGATTCAACTTG
>SBBG01000132.1 GCA_005240065.1 Gammaproteobacteria bacterium
CGCAGGAGGTCGATGTCTGGTACGATTTCCTGCGCGCCCACGACGTAGTGATGAAAACTGCGCCGCGCACCCATCGCGACGGGGCGCACAGCTTTTATTGTCTCGATCCTGATGGAAATACCGTGCAGATGATTTATCACCCGCCGATCTCCTGAAAAAGTGCGGCGAGCCTTCCCTGGCCCGCCGCAGTACCGCTATTTTATACCGAATCTTCTCGCTTGATGCGGAGGGCGATGTGTTTTCCTTCCTGCTCGCGGTAATAGATTTCAACGCCTTGTCCTGTGCTGAGATTGCTCAGGTCGAGCTTGATGCCGTCTTCGAGAATGGTTGAGCTGTTGACGATGACGCTGATCGTGCCTGTGCTATTTATGATCGTGACCGTGCCGCTTGAGGGGGTGGCGCTTACCCGGCCCCTGGTTTCCTTATAGGGGCTGGATGAGTCATCGCCTCTCCTGCTGTGATCGTCGCTGCCCAGCTTGAAAGACACCTTCTGCGCCACCAGCACACCGTCGCTGCCGATGAAGCCCTCGACTTCGACGCGGGCATCGTCCTTTATCATGCTCACATCGGCGGACTGGTCGCCCATTCTATAGACGGTGGCGCCGGTCGCGCGCACCGCCTGGCCGTTGACTTTGAACTCGCTGCCGGTAAAGCCGCTGACATAGCCTTCGACCTCGATTTCCGCGTCCGAGCTGATGTTCCCGCCGCCGCTCAACGAGCAACTGTCGTCCAGCTTGACCTTGGCAGCCACCAAGGTGTCGCCATTCAGCGATCCTTTCACTTCCACGCATGCGCTGTTGCCCCAGGCAGCATTCGGGAATTGATTGGCGGTGGAATAGTTCACGTTGGTTGTGCCGATCATGAACGTTTTTGTGATGTCATTGAAGTGGCTGACGATGCCCTTGAGTTCGAATTCCGGCGAGGCGGAGGTTTCTGTCTTGACCTCGACGCGGGTGGCGCGAATGGCGCCGTTGGCATCCCTTAGCCCGCTGACTTCGACGATATCGCCATCTTTCAGGGCGGTCAGACCGGTAATGGGAGTACTGGAATCGTCAAGCTCGAATTTCGTCAGACGATCCACGATCACGCGTTGCCCCAACACGGTGAACGTGCCGGCCACTCGATCAATGTTGCGCAATGGTCCCTGCGTATCATCAGAATATTTGATGCTCTTCGCTGCCGGTCTGCCGCTGGAATCCTTCTCCCACTCGATCTTCACCACCATGCCGATGCGCAAATCCCGTTCGGTTTTGCGTTCGCCTTCGACTTCGATGTGGCTTCCGCTCGGGACTTCAATCTCGACGCCATTGACGAACACGCTGCCGAAACCGGTGATCGGTCCTTGGCTGACGCCTCGCGTGGCGGTGGCGGGTCCGCTGCTGCTAGCCGGGTCTCCGCCGCCGCCGCAGGCAACGATGGCGGGTACCGCCAGGGCGGTGGTGATGGCTCTGACCAGAATTTTGGTGTTCATGGCGATGTTCCTCTCCTGTTGGTGTGTTGACTGTGTGTACTGCCGGCCCAGCAATCATTTTCCTGATGGGAGTGAGTCGGCGTTTTTGGGAATTTATTCCTAAATAAATGGAATGTCAATAGGTATGGGAATTTTTTCCCGTATCAGTTGCCGCCATTGCGATCATGGTGGCGAAGCGCTTTACCGCGCAAAGGAAGTGGTTGCGTTAAAAAGTAAAATAGGGTAGGTTGTCGGTATGCGATTTAGACTAATTCTTAATTGCTTGGTTTGAACCCGTTTAACCTTTGAGGAGAATACTCATGAGCGTATTGGTAGGCCGTCCCGCCCCTGATTTCACCGCTGCCGCAGTCATGGCCGATGGCAGTATCAAGGAGAACTTCAAGTTGTCCGACCTGAAGGGAAAATATGTGGTCCTGTTTTTCTATCCCTTGGATTTCACCTTCGTCTGCCCCTCCGAGATCATCGCCCACGATCATCGCATCGAGGAGTTCAAGAGCCGTGGCGTGGAAGTTGTCGGCGTGTCCGTCGATTCGCAATTCACCCACCACGCCTGGCGCGAAACGCCGGTGGACAAGGGTGGTATCGGCCGCGTCAGATTCCCGCTGGTGGCCGATGTGAAGCACGAGATTCAGAACGCCTACGATGTCGTTCATCCCGATGCCGGCGTTGCGATGCGCGCCACTTTCCTGATCGACAGGAACGGCATTGTCCAGCACCAAGTGGTGAACAATCTGCCGCTCGGGCGCAACGTCGACGAAGCACTGCGCATGATCGACGCGCTGCAATTCACCGAAGAGCACGGTGAAGTCTGCCCGGCCGGCTGGAAGAAGGGCGCGGCGGGCATGAAGGCGACGACGGAAGGCGTGGCCTCGTACCTGGCGGAGCACAGCAAGGAGCTTTGACGCAGTAGCGGAAAAGTTTGCTCTACGGCTTTTCATCTGAAAACGGCGGCTGGATCTGCAAGTTCCAGCCGCCGTTTTTTGTCGGTTGAATCCAGATGAAACCGCTGTTCTGCCCAGGCCGGGACTTTCATCTGGATGATCGTGCAACACCTTTGCAACAAAAATGTAAAAAAGCCCCGGTAGGCTATCAGGGTCGATAGCGCTTCCAGAGGGGTTTCATTATGTTTCGCGGTCTCATTCCTTTTGCCCTGACGCTTTTGTTGATCGCTTGTGGAGGTGATACCAAAACCGCAACTCAGGCGGTGGCCGAGGTAAATGGCGATGAAATCACCATTCATCAGGTGAACTTCGAGCTTTCGCGCCTGGGATCGACCGGTACTCAGCAGGCGAAAGCGGCCAGCAGGCAGATTTTGGATAATCTGGTCGATCAGCAATTGTTGATTCAGAAGGCCATGGAGGAAAAGATCGACCGCGAGCCGAAAGTCGTGCAGGCTATTGAAAATGCCAGGCGCCAGATATTGGCCCAGTCTTACCTGGAGAAGCGCGCTCAAGGGATAACGAAGCCTACGGAAAGCGAGATCAAGGAATTCTATGCCGGGCATCCCGAATTATTTGCTCAGCGGCGGATCTATCATTTGCGCGAAGTGATCGTGCCTGATATTGCCGGCAAGGACACGGCAATACGCGATCGTATGACGAAGAGCAAGTCGATGGATGATTTGCTGAAATGGATGAACGAGGAGAAAATCCCCTTCAGTGTCACGACCGTTGCCAAGGCAGCAGAGCAAATGTCGCTCGAAATGGCGGCGAAATTTCACGCACTCAAGGATGGGCAGGTGGGTGCCTTCGCTGACAAGACCAGTCTGCTCCTCGCTCATGTCCTTGCTTCGCAGGTGCGGCCCCTCTCCGAAGAGCAGGCCAGACCGTTCATCGAGAATTTTCTGGTTGGCAAGAAGCGCGCCGATCTTGCCCGCGGCGAAGTGAAAAAACTGCGTGATACGGCAAAGATCGAATATATGGGGTCCTTCGCTCAGAC
The DNA here is from genome assembly GCA_005240065.1 of Gammaproteobacteria bacterium. Taxonomy (GTDB): domain Bacteria; phylum Pseudomonadota; class Gammaproteobacteria; family Ga007554; genus SBBG01. The sequence goes on from SBBG01000132.1 coordinate 3,410, forward strand.
GGCCAAGACCAATGAGCCCGCCGTTGACAAACCAACGGCGCCCGCCAAGGCTGAAAGTGACGCCAAACAAAGCCCGGACTTCATGGAAAAAGGACTTTCAGGGTTGAATTAGTGGCTCGGTCGAACCACCGGGAGTTCCTTGCATAGCGTTTTCACTGTCCATTCGACGCAACAGTTCTTGCCACTGCGGAATGGGTTCCGGATGCGGTGTGGAATCGGCGCTCGCCGTTTGCGAGGAGCGGTAACGGGCGTCAAAATTCGCCAGCACGATCAAATCCCTCCGCATCGAGACGGGGCGAATGTCGTCGATAAGGTTATCGAGCACCCATGGCTCGGTCTCTGGCGTGGCGTGGTAACTGAGCACCATGTGATCCTGAACATGGCGGCGTTCGCCCACCAGGGCCTTGACATAAGTGAGGCGCAGGCGCTCCGCGGGTACGCCCACTTTTCTGAGCGTCAGGTATTTGGCGATGCTCAGGTCTTCGCAATCTCCGGCATTGGCCGATAGCAGTTCGGCGAGGGTGGCCCAGTAATCCGCCTGCCGCCACTGTTCCTGGTCCGTGGCAAACCTGATCTGGTTGAAAAAGCGATTGACGATTTGTACCTGCTGCCACTCCGGCATCTCGCGAGCAGTCTCAATGAGCGTGCCCCACTGGGCAAGACGATCTTCCGGTGTCGGCCCCAGCGCCGCGTGAGTGCCGCATATCGCCAGAAGATTCAATCCGATCACCACAGCCGTGAAAAGGCGCCGCAATGGCGCGCGAAATAAATTTCGCCAGGCGAGCGCAGCCATAAGCCCGTTGTCTCCGTGATCGTATTAAGGGATTTGCCGTGGAGATCGGCCAGAGCATCAGAAACTTGAGCGACCTGGAAGGTTCGTCACGGACTTGCAACGTGACTGTCATATTTGCTCATTACACTGGACCACCTCTGAGCTGATCTTGATTTCGTGACTGGCATGACATGCCACGGTGCAAACCGCGATGCCCATTTTTATATACACGGCGCTTTCCGCTGGTGGTTCCGTTATCTCGGGTGAAACGGTGGCGCTTTCCGCTGCGGAATTGACCCAGGAACTGGCCAGCAGGGGTTTGCTGGTGCAGCAGGTCAGGCAGAAGCGTGCCGGACTGATGTCGCGGCGGCGGCACATCAAGCCGGAATTGTTCCTGTTATACAACCAGGAGTTGATGGCGCTGATCCGCGCCGGACTGACCATACCCGAAGCTTTGAAGCTTGCGGCAGATCGTCCCGGCCACCGCGAGCTGGGCGAAACCTTGCAGAGGGTATTGGAGGATGTGCGTCAGGGTGTGGCCTTGTCCGAGGCCTGCCGGCGCCATCCCGATGTGTTCGATAGCCTTTACGTGGCAACGCTGCAAACCGGTGAAAAGACCGGTAGCCTCGCGCAGGTGCTGGCACGTTATCACCGTTTTCTCCAGAAGCGCGTGGAGTTGCAAAAAAAGGTCTCTCATGCGCTGGTATATCCGGTGTTCCTGCTTGGGACGCTGATGGTGATTCTTGTCGCGTTGTTCATCTTTGTGCTGCCGCGCTTTGCCGCCATGTATTCCGATTTCGGCGCAGAACTTCCCTTGCCGACCCGGCTGTTGATGGGGGTGGCGGAATATCTTCCCGTCTATTTGCCCATATTGGTACTGGCCAGCGTGACGGCAGCCGGGGCATGGCGCATGTTGCAACGCAACGAGGCGGCGCGCGTGCGCATGGATCGGTTCAAAATGGATATGCCGCTGTTTGGATCCATGCAGCGCGATCTCGCTGTCATTCAGATCACGCGCACTCTGGAGACCTTGCTGGCGGGCGGCATGCCGCTGGTCGAGTCCTTGCACACCTGTCAGGACGCGGTAACGAATTGCGCGGCGAGGCTACAGGTGCGGCGAGTGATGGCAAGCGTCATAGAAGGCGCCAGTGTCGCGGAGGCGATGCGCGGCGCGCAACTGATGCCCGATACTGCGCTAAAGATGATCGAGGTGGGCGAAGCGACCGGTGAGTTGGGCGCCATGCTGGGTGAGGCGGCGCGCTTTTACGAAGAGATCATGGACACCCGGGTGGCGCGTCTGATGGCGTTGATGGAGCCAGCCATGATGTTGCTCATCGGATTGGTGATCGGCGGCATCATCATCGTCATGTATCTTCCCATTTTTTATATTGCGGATGTGGTCCAATGAGACATCCTTTCGCACATCGCTTGCTCGGAGAGATTCTCATCGAGCAGTGCCGCATCAGGCAAGATGAGCTTGAGCGTGCGCTGCTCGATAAGGAGCGGAGATTGGGTGAAGCACTGCTCAAAGAATCCGCGCTTGATGGCGAAGCCTTGGCCCAGGCCCTGGCGGAGCAATGCCAGGCCGGTTATGCCAACCTGGACGGATTCATCGTTCCTCCTGATCTGTTCGAGCTGATCTCCGCCGCGCAGGCCTACCAATTGGGTATCGTGCCCATGGAGCGCGGTGGCCGGGTATTGCGGGTGGCTGCGCCCGATCCCTTCGATCTCGGTTTGCTCGATCGTTTGGAGAGGCAGACCGGTTTGCGCATCGAGCTTGTGGTCGCCAGCCCCGCAGCCATTGCCGCGGCGCTCAAACGTAGCGAAGGCGCCTATGAGGTGCTCAAGGATGTTTCCGAAGATTTCAAGTTATCCCTTGTGGTGGAAGGCGAAGCTGGCGCCGATCAATATGTGACCTTGGACAGCGTCAACGAAGAAGGCGCCGGTCCGGTCGTCAAGCTCATCAATACTTTGTTGCTAGCCGCGCTCCAGCAGCGCGCCAGCGATGTGCACATCGAAGTTTTCTCCCAGGGCATTACGGTCAAATATCGTGTCGATGGCGTGCTCTACCCCGCCACCGACATTCTCGACCGGCGCCATCATGCTGCCCTGATTTCGCGTCTCAAGGTGATGGCCGAGCTGGACATTGCCGAAAAGCGCATCCCGCAGGACGGCCGTTTCAAGTTGCGCTACAACAGCCGTGATATCGATTTTCGCGTCTCGGTCCTGCCCAGTGCTTTCGGCGAGGATGTGGTGATCCGAGTCCTTGATAAATCCTCGATCACCGACGGCGTCAAAAACCTTCGCCTGGACAAACTTGGCATAGACTCCGGCGTGCTGAAACGGTTGCGCAAAATCACTCACTCGCCCTACGGCATGATGCTCATCACCGGCCCTACCGGCAGCGGCAAGACCACCACGCTGTATGCCGCGCTGAGCGAGCTGGACACCGGCGCGGAGAAGATCATCACCATCGAAGACCCCGTGGAGTATCAACTCGATGGCATCGTGCAGATTCCCGTCAATGACAAGAAAGGCCTGACCTTCGCCAAAGGCTTGCGTTCCATTTTGCGCCACGACCCCGACAAGATCATGGTGGGTGAAATCCGCGACGGCGAGACCGCCAAAATCGCCATTCAATCGGCGCTCACCGGCCATCTGGTGTTCTCCACGGTGCATGCCAACAACGCCATTGACGTGATCTGGCGTTTCACCCACATGGGTGTCGACCTCTACGACTTCATCTCGGCGCTCAACGCCGTGATGGCGCAACGACTGATGCGCGTGATTTGTCCGCGCTGCAAACAGCGGGTGGAGGTCAATGTCGAATTGCTCGAAATCTCGGGGTTCGACCCCGGTGAGTATCGGGATCATACGTGGTTCGAGGGGCGCGGCTGTGAGTATTGCAATGGCACGGGTTATCGCGGCCGCACCGTGATCGCCGAGTTGTTGCTGCTCACGCCGCGCATCCGGCAAATGGTGATCGAGCGCCGTTCTTTCGACGAGATCCAGATCGAGGCGCTGGTCAATGGTATGGTCACGCTGCGCCAGGCCGCGCTCGCCAAGGCGCTGGCCGGGGAAACCACGCTCAAGGAGATCAATCGTGTCACGCTCGTGGCTTAAGGGCACTTCTAAAAATTCGCTGAAGCCGCGATGGCGGCGTTGGAAATGCGCTCAAAATGCTCATGTACTCCGTGTACACTCCGCTTTTTCGCCCATTTCCGCCTTGCCCTCGCGCCTTGATCGAATTTTTAGAAGTGCCCTTAAGGCATTCACACCGTCGACCATGGCGCACGGTTGGATGGGGATCGCGATCGGCCGCTACGCGGTCTGTGTCGCCGGGATGGAATATGCCGGCCGCGGCCGGCAACGCATGGCCTGGGTGCGGCACGAAACGATGCCTTGCGAGTTGTTCAGCGGCGCGCCCGCGCCACAGGTGAGCGAGATGCTGGCGGCAGCGCTGAGGAGCGCGGTGCGGCCATTTGAGAACAAATACGCGCGCATACAAATCACATTGCCCGACGCGGCGTGTCACGCGCTCACACTTGGCTTCGATGAGTTGCCGGCCAGGAGGCAGGCCGTTGCGGCATTGGTGCGCTGGCGCATGGCCAGGGAACTGAATTGCGAACCGCAAACACTGACCTGTGCCTGGCAGTCGCTTGGTGAGGAGAGCGGCAGACATCTGGTGTTCGTTACCGGCGTCGATCATGCCTGGTATGCCAGTGTACAGACGGCCTTACGCCTCGCCGGCATTGTGCCGGAGGTCATCGATCTGGCGGCCAGCCATCGCTTCAATCGGTATCACGACACGTTGCTGGCGGAAGCGGGTGGAGGCGCCCTGCTGGCTCTGGATGTGGAGTCATACTCGATATACCTCTGGGATGCCCTGGGTAGATTGCGCCTGGTGCGCGCCCGCTGGCGCGATACCCAGTCAGCGGATGATCGAAAGGCGGAATGGTTGCAACTGGTGCGCGAGACCGAGTATACGGTGCGGGCCTATGCGCAGCAGGCGTCCGACCGTTTGGTATCGCGCTTATGGGTGAGTGGCGACGTTGCCGAGGCACATGGGGTGGCGGAGATTTTCGAACAACGCGCCGGCGTCAGTTGCGGCGTGCTGCCGCTCGATCATGGCCTCAATCTGGAGAATGCGGGGCAGATGTCCGCCGTGCCCGGTGTTGAACCGGCCTTGGCGGCGCTGATACCACGATGAGATTGACCACCAGCTTTGTGGCATCGCCCAAGCGCCTGGTTCCCTATCTGGGAGGCGCGGCGTGGGGCATGGCGTTGCTGACGGTGGTTGCCATGGCGCTGCTCGTGCATGATGCGAATCAGTCGCAGGCCGAGCTGGATGGCATCAGGAACACCCTGGCGCGGTTGCGGGCTCATCATGCCGAGCCGCCAGCGCCGCCGGTATTGGTATCCGTCGCGCAGCTTGCGTTGCTGAAACAGAATGTGGCGCGCTTGAACCGGTTGCCTGGTTATGGGGCGCGTCCCTTGTTGCGGTTGCTGGACAGCATCGAAGCGTCGCTGCCGCCCGATGCCGCATTGCTGGAACTGCATTACGCACAAGGCAACGATGTGGTGTTGCTGAAGGCCGAGGCCGGGCAGGCGGAGACGCTGGCCGGCTTTTTGCGCTCCCTGACGGAGCGGCCGGAATTCGCACAAGCCCTGCTGGTGCAACGCAGCGAGCGGCGGTCTGAGGGCGAACGCATCGTGCAATTCGAGGTGCGCCTGACGAGGCGGAGCAAATGAGCATGTTTTTTGCCACGGTGGAAGAACTGTCTTGCGCTGTGCGTCACCCTTGGGTGAGGTTGGGCGCGCTTGCCGCTGCCATGGCTCTGGTGAGTCTGATGTTTGTAGCCGCTTATCAATGGTGGCCGGTGCGCGGCGATTACGATGCGATCCGGGACATGCTTGCGCAAAAACGCGCCGAGATCACGCGGGCGCGCAATACAGCGCTGGTCGTACAGTCCTATGACAAAGTGGCGCCGCAGGTGGAGACATTGCGCAACAAGCTGGCCTTCGATGGCGGGCAGGCCAAACTTCTGGAGCACCTGGAGGCATTGGCGGAGAAGAACGGCGTGATCGTGATCACCGAGGCCTACGAGGAAGGCAAAGTGCGCGACGGTTTTGCGCCGCTGCACTTGCGCCTCACGCTACAGGGTGATTATGCGGCGCTGCGCGAGTTCATCGCCATGCTGCACGGACTGCCGAGCTGGACGGTGTTGCAGGAGGCTATGCTTGCCCGCGCGGGACGTGAAACCGGCGAGATCAAGGCAATGCTGCATCTGGTAACCTATCGCACCGCCGCGTCCGGCCGCAAGGAGGAACAGACATGAAGCGCCGTCAGTTCTTGTTGCTTGCCGCGGTGGTGTGCCTGATCGGGCTCAATCTTCTCATGCGGGGAGAGGCCGGTACCGTGGTGTCCAGCGCCCGGTCCGATCCCGGTCGCCCCGCCATTCCGCGTGCCGAAGACTTTACTCTGCGTCACGCCACAGGTGATGCGCCTTCGGATACCGCTCAACGTGATTTGTTCTACCGCGAATCGGATTACCAGATAGTCGAGTCCGGTGATGATGGGGCATCGACGGTCGAGGCGGCGCCCGCCATGGCATCCTCTGCGGAACAAGCCACCGCGGATGTCGAGACGCCGCCATCGCTGACTCCGGAGGAGTTGGACTTCCAGGAAGCGCAGTCCCGGTTGGCAAAGCTGATGCTGCTCGGCGTAGTGTTCCGTGAGGCGCAGTGGCAGGCCTTTCTTGCCGATCAGCAGCAGCGCTATCTGGTGCGCGATGGCGATATTCTTTATGGCCGTTTTGTTGTCGAGCGTATCACCACCGAGGGGGTGGCGGTGAAAGATCAACAATCCCGGGCAAGCAGAGAGATTCATTTTTCAGGTGTATAGGGTATTGCATGCGACATGAAGAGCGGGTGCGGTGGTTTCTGTTGGTTTTGCTGGCATGTTTTCTGGTTTCTTCGTGCGCGAGTCCGGCGCGTCTGGCCAAGCGCCATGCCGCCGCGGCGGAGAACCATGCGACTCGCGGGCAATGGCTGGATGCGGTGATGGAATATCGCAAGGCCTACGACAAGACCGCGACCGATGCCAAAATCACCTTGCGCCTGAGGCAGGTCGAATTCAAGGCGGCGGAATACTATTATCAGCGCGGCGCCATGCTGTATGACAAGGGCGATATCGAAGGCGCCATTGTCGAATACGAGCAGGGACTGGCGGCGATGCCCGATAATGACAAGCTGCGCCAGAGTCTGGCATTGGCGGTGGCGCATCAGGATGCGGAACGGCTTTACGCCGAGGGCCTGAGCATGAAGGAAGCCGGGAGAAAGAACGATGCCCGGCAGCTTTTCGAGCAGGCGCTGAAGCGCTATCCGGGGCATGACAAGGCGAAAAAGTCGTTGGCGGAGTCGCAGATGGAAGTGTCCCCCGGGCAGCAGGGTCCGTTCGCGTCGCGTACCCCGATCACGCTGAATTTCCGGCAGACGGATCTGCGTGCGGCGTTCGAGTTTATCGCCAGGGCGTTCGATGTGAACATCGTGTTTGACGAGGGGATACGCAACATGCAGGTCACGCTGTTCGCAAAAGATGTCAGCTTTACGGAGGCGATGAATTTTCTCAGCCGCAGCACGAAAACGTTTTACAAAAAAATCGGACCGAATACCATCGTGGTTGCCCAGGACAGCAAGGACAAGCGCGAACATTACGAAGATCAGATCATCCGCACCTTCGGTCTGCGCTCGATTCGCGCCAAGGATATGGCTGAAATCATAAAGGGCGTCATGAATGTCAAGAAAATCTCCATCAACGAGCAAATGAACACGCTGGTGCTACGCGACAACGAGGAAGTGTTGACACTGGCGGAGAGGCTGGTCGAGAACAACGACCGCAAGCCGGCGGAAATGATTCTCGAAGTGGAGATACTGGAGGTCAATCGCTCCAAGGCCGAGCGCCTTGGGCTGGATCTGACTTCTTACGAGATCAGCGCCAGCGTGCCGTCCATACCCGTCAGCGGTTCGATCAGCAAGGTGATCGAAGCCGGCGCCAGGCTCACCCTGCCGCGCGCGGTGTTACGTTTCTACAAGCAGGAGATCGACGCCAAGACGCTGGCCAACCCCAAGATCCGCGTGCTCAACAACAAATCGGCGAAGATCCACATCGGCGATCGCGTGCCGTTGCGCGCCGCCACCATCACAGATGCCTTGGGGCAGGTGCGCACCTCCTATGAGTATCGGGAAATCGGTATCCGCCTGAGCGCCGATCCCACCATCAACACCGATAACTCCGCTCTGGTGAAGCTATCGCTGGAAGTCAGTTCGCTGGGCGAAAACATCGGCACCAGTCAGGAGCCGGCTTTTCGTATCGGCACGCGCAATGCCGAGACCATCATGCTGCTGCGCGATGGCGAAACCGCCATCCTCGGCGGGTTGATCCGCGATGAAGATCGTAAGAACCGCGCCAAGATCCCCCTGCTGGGCGACATTCCAGCGCTGGGGACGTTGTTCGCGGCGGACGACGACACCATTGGCCGCACCGATATCCTGCTGACCATAACCCCGCGTGTGGTGCGCGGCTGGGATGCCGGTGATCCCGAAAGCCAGCGGTTTTTCTCGGGCACCGGCGAGCTTTATCAAGGTCAGCCGTTATTTCCGCAGGATATCGCGGCCGTGGGGCAATCCGGTGTGCCAATGGAGACCGTTGCGTCACCGTCGACACCGGCGGCTGTGTCCCAGCCGTTGGCTGCCGCGAATGCTCCGGCGGTAGTCGACTCCGGGAACGAATCCGATGAACAGGACGGCAACGCCAAGCCGCTGGGGCTGCGTTTTGCGCGCGATATTTACAGCCTGAAAGTGGGGCAGGGCATGGATCTCGTCTTGATGGCCGATAATGGCGCCGCCGGTACGCGGCTGGATGTTGATCTGACATATAGCCCGCAATTGATCAAGATGCTGCGTCCTGAAGCCGGCAATTCGAGTGTGCGGATGCAGCAACTTAAAACGGAAGAAGGCAGCGGTGTGACCCGATTGAGATTTACCTTGGCGGACGGTGCCTCGGGCGCAGGCGGCGTGCCCCTGGCGCGCCTCCACGTCGAAGGCGCCAAGATGGGTATGGCCCACTTGAGCGCCACGGTTGGCGCCGCCACCACGGCACAGGGCGAGACGGTCGATGTCCAGGTCAAGCCAGCGCAGATCGTCGTTCGCCAGTAGGATGTTGAAAAAGATCCGGATCGTTTATGACATCAACTGGTCTTGCATCCACAAACCGCGCACAGGCTGATTTTCAACGTCCTGCCGGGCATCGCCGTCGTATCGCCGGTCTGACCCTGATCGAAATGCTGGTGACGCTGATGATCGTATCCATCCTTGCGGCGATGGCCATGCCCTACGCCGAGAACACGGTGCGGCGTGGCAAGGAAATGGAATTGCGCCAGGCCTTGCGTGATATCCGCAGCGCCATTGACCGCTTTCATGCGGATTGGGAGACCGGCAAGATCGGCAAGACCGTCGCAGGTGTCAGCGATGACGGCTATCCGAAAACCTTGCAGGTGCTGGTGGAGGGCGTGGAGGCAAGCGGCGCCAAGGGCGGCAAGGCCAAATACCTGCGCCGCATCCCGCGCGATCCCTTCGCCGACGCCGCACGTCCCGCCATCGAGCACTGGGTGTTGCGTGGCTACCAGGATGATGCGAATGCGCTGTCCTGGAACGGCCGGGATGTGTACGACATCCGCACGGCGAGCCGACGCGTCGCATCCGATGGCAGCCGTTACGAGGAGTGGTGACGATGGTGAGGCGCAACCGTGGTTTTACCCTGATGGAGCTGTTGATCGTGCTGGCCCTGATTTCGCTGCTGGCGGGCATCGTCGGCCCGATGATTTCGCAGTCCATCCACCGGTCGCGTGAGGCGGCGTTGAAGGAAAACCTTTTTGTGATGCGCAAGGCGATCGACGACTTCTACGCCGACCGCGGCGCATATCCGGGCGATTTGCAGAAGCTGGTCGAACACCGTTACCTGAGAGCGATTCCCGAGGACCCTCTCACGGAGCGTGTAGACAGTTGGGTGACGGAGAATGCCGAGGACGGGGAGGGGATGGTGGATGTCCGCAGTGGAGCGGAAGGGCAGGATGGGGATGGAAAGAGTTATCGCAACTGGTAAGGAACCTCTGACACATCAGAGGTTCCGCGGCACATGGATGTGCCGGCATTTTTCAATCACGGCAAGTGATTGGGAAATGGAGAAAAGAAAAAAATCACATTTTTGCTTTTCGTGCTCTGAAAATTTCAGGATGGAATTATTCCGAGCTTCCGTAAAAGAGCCGGTTGATATCTCAGGAGGATATTATGATGGTGAAGAAGAGAAAAAACATCGCGGGTTTTACCATGATGGAATTACTGATCGTGCTGGTGATCATCGGTTTGCTGGCCGCGCTGGTGGGTCCGGTGCTGTACAAGCGGATCAGCCCGGCCAAACAAGCCACGGCCCAGGCGCAGATCGAGAATTTCATGACCGCCCTGGATGCCTATTTCATCGACGCCGGACACTTCCCTTCTGCATCGCAAGGATTACAGGCGTTGCGGATACGTCCCGAAGGCGAAGACAAGTGGCAGGGACCGTATCTCAAGAAAGACCTGCCGAACGATCCCTGGGGTAATCCCTATGTCTATAACAGCCCGGGGCGCAGCGGAGATTATGAAATCATTTCCTATGGCGAAGACGGCAAGGAAGGTGGTGATGGCGATGGTAAGGACATTGCGAGCTGGGAAATTAAAAAATAGCCAATGCGGTTTTACCTATACCCTGGCATTGGTCGCGGTAGCCGTCACCATGTTGGCCGCAACCGTGGGTATCAGCGCCACGTCGCAGCTCGTCAAGCGCGAGCGTGAAAAGGAGTTGCTGTTTCGCGGGCTGGCGTATCGCAACGCCATCAAGAGTTATTATGAAGCCGGTAATCCGGTCAAGGTCTATCCGCGTTCGTTGGACGAACTGCTCAAGGATCCACGTTTTGCCAGTGGCAAACGTCACCTGCGTAAACCCTATGCCGACCCAATGGCGAAAGAAGACTCAGGATGGACGCTGATCAAGGCCGCCGATGGCGGAATCATGGGGGTCGCTTCCGCCAGCCAGGAAAAGCCGTTGAAAACCGCCAATTTTCCGCGCGGACTGGAGTCCTTGCAGGGAGGGCAACGCTACGCGAGCTGGATATTCCGGTACACGCCGCCACCTGCCGCACCGCCGGCGCGCGGACTGCCGGCAAGACCCGCGCCTCCGTTATGATTTCGTGGCGGCAGATTCGGGTTTGCTCGCCTTCCTGAGATAGGCTTCGATGATCTGGGCGAACAAGGCGGGAGGCTGCGCGCCGGCGATCTGTTGCACGTCGACGATTTCGTTGCCTTCGACGATGCCGATGAAGAATATCGGTGTACCGTCGACGCCGATGCTCTCGGCATATTTCAGATCCTTGCCGATTTCGTCACGATGCCTGGCGTCGGCAAGGCAGGACTCGAAGGCTTCGGCATTCAGGCCGAACTCCTTGGCCAATTCCTTGTAAAGCCCCGCCCCCAGACGTTCCTGATCCTGAAAGAGCCGTTCGTTCATGCGCCAATAGGCGTGTTGTTCGCCGGCGCAGTTGGCGGCAATCGCCGCGTTTTCCGCTTCGGGATGGAAGTTAAGCGCCAGATCGCGATAGACGAATTTTACCTTTCCGGTGTCGATATAGTTCGTCTTCAGCACCGGGAAAATCCGGGTATGGAAAGTGCGGCAGAACGGGCATTGATAATCGGAAAACTCCACGATCGCCACTCTCGCCTCGCTGTTGCCCAGCACCGGATCGTCGTCCAGGCTGATGCGGCTCACCGCCGGCGGCTTGGATTCACCGTTGATGCGCGCCGCGATCATCTTGTTCAGGCTGGTGACGGTTTCTTTGACTACGCCGAGGTCTGCCTGCAATGCCTGGATTTCCGTGCGCATCGCCGCCAGTTCGTTGAGCAGTGGATCGGGTGTGGCGGCGCGGGACGAGAGCGGGGCGCTGGCGCAGGAAGATAACAATAGCGCCGCCAGCGCGGCAAAGAGAAGACAGTTTCTACGATTCATGGAGGACAAATTTCCTGGGGGTTATGGCAAATAAAAATATAAAGCCGCGATCATCCCGAGATTGCCGGCGAACGAGAATGTAACAGGAGATTGTTGCAATAAAAAGAATGTCTTTTTGTCACCGATCGTTCAAATAACCTTAACATTCAGACGATATGATTCACCCTCTGGAAATGGAAGCGGGCAACTTGTCAGGTTGTATCTCTGAACGTCAGGAGTTTTAACATGAAGGGGATCGTTTCGCAGGGGCAGGCGCCCTCATTCAGGGTGCTCAATACCAAGTCCGCCGGGCGGCTTCGGCTGATGCCGGGTATACCTGTGCCGGTGGCGTTGCTGGCGGCGATGCTGGACCCGGTGATCGCCGTCGTGTCGATGCTGCTTATCATGGCCGTCTACGGTGTCGAATTCGACGGGGCATACAAGGTATTCGTCGTGCTGTTGTTCCTGATCGGCTGCATTGTCTTCACGCCGGCCGATCTGCATCGCGCGCCCACCAGATGGACATGGGGGCGCAGCACGCTGGTCTCGTGGCTGGTTCTGATCGGCGTCCTGCTGTTTTTGGGATATGCCGTCAAATACTCGGAATATTTCTCCCGCCGTGTATTGCTGACCTGGATAGTGATTGCGCCGTTATTGAGTTTAATTGGCCATAAAGTGGCGCACGCCTTGGTGCTGCGTTTTTATCAGTCGGCGGACAACATCCGCTCTGCGGTCGTCGTGGTTGCCAATGACACAGGCAGGCGATTGGGACAGCAGATCATCGATAACCCTCGTCTGGGCATGGCTCTGAAGGGCTATTTCGATGATCGTCCGGTGGAGCAGATCGGCGATCTGGGGCAGGCGCCGCTGCTCGGCGGGTTGGAGGATTTACCGCGTTATGTGGCGGAGAATCGTGTCGAGGTGATCTATGTCGCGCTGCCCATGATGCAGGAGCATCGGATGCTCGAGCTTATGGAGAGTTTGTGCGATACCACAGCCTCCGTCTATTTCGTGCCCGACATCTTTGTCTTCGACCTCATCCAGGCCAGAGTCAGCGAGGTGAACGGCATTCCCGTGCTGGCCGTATGCGAGACACCGTTTCATGGGTTCAATGGCATCGCCAAGCGCCTGACGGACGTGGTGGTCGCCAGCCTGGCGCTGCTTTTGCTGTCGCCCCTGATGCTGGCGATCGCGCTGGGTGTAAAGCTGGGCTCGCCGGGTCCGGTCATCTTCAAGCAACGCCGTTATGGGCTGGATGGCGAGGAAATCATCGTCTACAAGTTCCGCAGCATGACGGTGTGCGAAGACGGTTCCCACATCGCACAGGCCACGCGCGAAGACAGGCGCGTTACGCCGATTGGCGCCTTCCTGCGCCGTACTTCGCTGGATGAGTTGCCCCAGTTCATCAACGTGCTGCAGGGGCGGATGAGCGTGGTCGGTCCGCGCCCGCATGCGGTGGCGCACAATGAAATGTATCGAAAATTGATCAAGGGTTATATGATCCGGCACAAGGTGAAGCCCGGTATCACAGGCTGGGCGCAGGTAAATGGCCTGCGCGGCGAGACAGATTCCATAGAAAAAATGAAAGCCCGTATCGAGCACGATCTCGATTATCTGCGCTACTGGTCCATGGCGCTGGATGTAAGAATCATCCTCAAGACCATTCTTGTGGTGCTGGCGAGGCACAATGCCTATTAGTTCTGACAGATCACCATGCTCGGCATCACAGCGCTGAAGGCCGATGAGATGAAATCCCTGGTCGATGTCATCGACGGTGCGCGCCATGTCCATGACCGCGGTCAGTTCACCGCCTGGGCGCAGGGTGAATTGCAGTATCTGCTGCCGCACGAGGTCATGTTGTGTTGGGCGAAAACCCGTGACCGCCAGGGGTGGGTGCATACCTGTGTCAGTGATGATCCGCCGCCGCGTTTTCTCGAAAAGATCGGCGGTAATGACGGCGTCCCGCTGGCGCGGCTGATGGAAAGATGGCGCGTGACGAGGAGGCCTCTGCTGCTGTGCCGCGACGCCGATGATTGCGCTGTCGATTCTTCCTGGCGTGACCTCCTGGTGCGGTGCGCGCTGAGCAACCTCGCAGCGCATGGCGTGAGTGACATGGAAGGCAATCTCATCACCTTTTTCTGTTTCTCGTGCCTTCCCGGCGCGCTCGGCCCGCATCACGTCCGGCTGCTGGAGCTGCTGGTGCCGCACCTGCATGTAACCCTGCTGCGCGCCTTGAATCATGTCTCGGAAAAGAGAGCAGTATCCTGGAATGTGTCGCATAGCGCGCCACTGACGGATCGCGAAGCGGAGGTGTTGCGCTGGGTGCGCGCAGGCAAAAACAACTGGGAGATTTCCGTCATCCTCGACATCAGTCAGGTCACGGTCAAGAACCACGTCGGCAAGATCCTGAGAAAGCTTGGCGCGGAAAATCGCGGTCATGCCGTTGCCCTGGCGACGGGCCGGAATCTCATCTGAAATGCTGAGCCTGAAAACCTCGGAACCCTTCGCTGTATCGAGGGATCGCTGATGCAACAAAAGTTCCCCGCATGATCCGAAAGGATCATGCCTTTGCGCTTGCCAAGTGCAAAACCGTCACAAAAAGGGAGTTCAATGTCCCTGTGCCAGGAAAGGCACTCCATCTTCGATTACTCCCGGACGGGAGGCAATTCCACGGACGCGGAAGAAAGTCCATAGTCCGAAAGGATCATGGCGCCAGGGCCGGATGACACAAAACAGTCACAGTCGGTCTTTAGCATGAGGCTCCGTCACGCTTGATTGGCTTTGCCGGGTGGACCGAAGTGCGGAGAGCCGCAGTGGAGGGGCCGGACGGATCCGGTGTGAAGTGGATGCATTCAACATATTGGGTGTTTGGTTAAAACAATTGTCATTTTACATTTTAAAGGAGATTACGCAATGAGCATGAAAATGAAAGCCTTGGCGGCCGCGGTCGCCTTGACCGCGGTTGCCGGCCCGGCGAGCGCGACGTTACTGAAGTCTTCCACCGGCAACAGCGACATGATGTTTGTGGTCATGGACTATGCCGGCACCCCGGATGATTTCACCGACGACCGTTCTTACAGCCGTGACCTGGGGATTGGCATGAATTACTTCTCCAGCGGCACGCTTCCCCCCGTCTTCAACACCGCGTTGTCGGCCCCCGGCTACAATCTGACATTTACGCCGGACCAGACGTTCCTGGACTTCCTGGCCGGAACGAAGCCCGCCGATGTCAGCGCGCTGCGCTGGAATGTCGCGGGTTCGGATTCCAACGGTCCCGATCGCGCCATGACCACGATCACGGCGCTGCCAAAACTGCCGACTCTTATTGAGTTCCGCCAATGGTCAGCAGGTTATGACGGTATTGCCAATGAACAGAATAAGATAGGTACGCACCTCACCAGCGAGAATGGTTCCGCCATTGCCACCGCCTCCGACGGCTACGCTCTCGCCACCCAGTATTATGGCGACAACTGGGATGGACGGACCAAGGACATCATCACCACCGCCAAGATGGGCGAGAGTGCCGACTTCTACGTGCTGTGGGAGAAGGTGGCGTCGGGAAACAATGTGGCCAAGCCCGAGATCCAGCAGTACACCGGTTTCAACAACCAGCCTCTCCAGTGGACCCTGCAGAACGACGGCGATCTGGTGCTGGCCCCGGTGCCCGAGGCCGAGACCTGGGCGATGATGGCCGCCGGTCTGCTGCTGGTGGGCGCGGCGGCGCGCCGCCGCATGGCGGTCTGATGGGGCGTGTTCGCATGTCCGGCGACGGCCGCCCGGCAGGGGCGGCCGTCCTTCCGGACCGTTATATTCGATCGCAATATTTAATTTAGGAGATCATGTTCATGAAACTCGATAAACTCAAACTGGCCTGCGCCATCGCCCTGGCGGGCGTTTCCGCCCAGGCCGCCGCGTTGACCGCCTTCGAAACACCCGACGTGACGGTGTACCTGACCGGGGCCAGCGCGCCGGACGCTTTCCTCGCCACGATCGCCGCCGGCATGTTCGAAGCCGGTTCCATCCGCTATCAGGACAACAACGGTACCACGGCCAATTTCACCGATGACGGCAAGCTGTTCAATGCCTATTTCGGCGTGATGAAGTCCACCAGCGACATCCCCTCCACCCTGCGTGGCAAGAAAGTGATGTTCATCAAGCGTTCCAAGGGCGGTTCGGTATGGGGCGTGAATCCCGTGGCGCGCGCCGAAAAGGTCGCCACGCTGCAGATCTCCTCGGCCGCCTGTGTCCTGAATAGCGGCGTCTACCGCTGCCCGGAAGTGGGCGTGGACCCGGGCCTGGGGGCGCCCACCGGCCAGGAGATGGCGCCTGATTTCGGCGTCTCCGATGTGGCGCCGAATATGTTCAAGGCGGAGTTCAATGTGGAATTCGGCAGCACCGAGCTGGGCAGTTCCGAGGTGTCCAAACTCAGCGTCTTTCCGGTCAACACCCTGATGATGGGGCTGGCGGTGACCGACGCCATCCCCACCACCACCTATCTCAGCCGCGCCGCGTATGGTTCCATGCTCTCCACCGCGGTCACGGACTGGAGCCAGGTCGACGCCGGCCTGTCGCCCGCCGCGGGCACCCAGGTGGTGGTATGCCGCCGCGTACCGGGTTCCGGCACCCAGACCAGCTACAACTGGTTCTTCAACAACTTCCCCTGCACCAAAAACGCTGTTTCCGGGAGCGCTTTTACCACCCCGGCCCGCATGGCCGACAGCGCCGGCTATAACGATGGCGATGCCAATGGCTATCCCGACACCGGTTCCGGCACCCAGGCCGATCCTTATGTGATCGACGCCACCGCCGGCTACACCGTGCTGGAGAATTCCACGTCCGGTAATGTGCGCGACTGCCTGAACAAGGCGGGCAAGGGCGGCATCCACACCTTCAAGGACGAGCAGGGCAAGTGGTTCAAGGTGGACTTCGGCACTGGTGGTTATGGTGCCATCGGCGTGCTGTCGCTGGACAGCTTCGGCAAGGAAAACGGCTGGAGCTATCGCAACATGGACGGCGCCGGCTGGTACAACACCAGTACCAATACCGTGACGGGCAGCGGCATCGCCCCGACCCAGGCCAACCTGATCGAAGCGAAGTATGACTTCGCCGCCGAGCTCACCATGCAGTACCGCAATGCGACCGTCGCCGGCGTGCCCGCGCTGTCCGGTCTGAAGAAGGCCTTCGCCGACCTGTTCATCAAGCGCGCCGGCGACCCCGCCTTCCAGAGCATCGCCACCGCCGCCCTGCCGCCGGCCTACACCCCGGCGCCGGGCCTGGCCGTCGCCAAGGCGACGCGTTTCGGCAATATGTGCTCTCCGCTGCAGAAGCTGTTCTGATCGGCCGCACAACGGCCACGGGCTGATGCAAGGTCAGTCCGCTGTTTCCCTCCTCACCGTTTGGCCCCCTTTGCAAGGAAGGGGGCCATTTTTTTAGGGAAGCTCTGAATAATTCCATCCTGGAATTATCAGAGCACGAAAAGCAAAAATGTGATTTTTGCTTTTCTCCATTTTTCAATCACTTGGGGTAATTGAAAAATGCCGGCACCTCCGTGCGCCGCGGAACCTCTGAATTGATCAGAGGTTCCTTAGGGTAATCCTGAACCCGCCGCGCGCGGGTTTTTTCATTCCGCTGTAATAATCGGCAATCATAATACCGTTCTTTCCGGTACGACCCCTGTACGGAACCCAAAAGAAGTAGAAATTCCAGGCAATGAAGGGCACTTCTAAAAATTCGCTGAAGCGATGGTTGTTGGTGATGTGGTGCTTGTCCGCGATCGCGGCATGGCCGGCGATGGCGGCGGATGATGTGCCGCCGATGGAAGCGGCGGACGCGGGACAGGACGCGAGTTTCGATGTCGTGGAATATCGTGTGGAGGGCAATAGCGTGTTGCCCAGGATCAAGGTCGAAGAGGCGTTATACCGGCATCTGGGCAAAAACAAGCAAATCGCCGACGTGGAGCAGGCGCGCGTGGAGCTGGAGCGCGCCTACCGCGATGCCGGCTATCCCACGGTGCTGGTGGATATCCCCGAACAGGAAGTGGCGAGCGGTGTAGTGCGGCTGCGTGTGACCGAAGGCCGCATCGACAAGGTGAGAGTGACCGGAGCGCGCTATTTCTCCCAGGGAAAACTGCTGGAGCGCTTCCCCACGCTGCGCTCGGGCAGCGTGTTGTACCTGCCGGACATGCAGAAAGGGTTGGGTGAGGCGAACCGCGCCGCCGACCGCAAGGTCACGCCCATTCTCAAGCCCGGCGCGACACCGGGCACGGTGGGCGTGGAGTTCAAGGTGGAAGACCGCCTGCCGTTGCACGGCTCGTTCGAGCTGAACGACCGCTACAGCGCCAACACCAGCCGCTTGCGGTTGTCCGGCATGTTGCGTTACGACAACCTCTGGCAACGCGAGCACAGCCTTAGTGTGCAATATCTCACCTCTCCCGAGAGCACCAGCGAGGTCAGCGTGTGGTCGGCTTCCTACCTCATGCCGGTGGCGGCGGACTCTGATCGTCTGCTCAGTTTTTATGCGGTGCGTTCGCGCAGCGATGTGGCGGCGGTGGGTGACGTGAAAGTGTTGGGACAGGGCGATATTTACGGTGTGCGCGCCATCTTGCCGCTACCGCCGCGGCAGGACTACTTCCACTCTCTGATGCTGGGCGTGGATTACAAGGACATGAAGGAGAACGTCGTCCTGGTCGGCGCCGACAGCATCCGCACGCCGATCAGCTATGCGCCGTTCTCCGTCCAGTACAACGCGATCATGCCGGGCCGCAAGGGTACGACGCAGGCCAATATCGGCGCGATCTTCTCGTTGCGCGGCCTGGTCGATGAAACCATCGATTGTTTCGACCAGCAAGTGAGCGAGTTCGAGTGCAAGCGTTTCGGCGCTCGCGCCAATTTCTTCTATGTGCGCGCGGGCGTGCAGCGCACGCATAAGTTACCCGGGAACCTCAGCTTGATCGGCAAGATCGACGGCCAGTTCACCGATCAACCGCTGATCAGCAATGAGCAGTTCGGCGGCGGCGGTCTGGACAGCGTGCGTGGCTATACGGAATTCGAGCGTCTGGGTGACAAGGCGCTGCGTGGCAGCCTGGAGCTGCGCAGCCCGCCCCTGGCCAAGCGCGTTTCCGGCAGGCTCGACGAACTGTATTTGCTCGGCTTTGTCGACGGGGCGAAGCTGTCCCTTGTTCAACCCCTGGCCGGCCAGACATCGCGTTTCGACTTGTCGAGCGGGGGGGCGGGGCTGGTGCTGCGCGGCTGGGGAGGTGTGCGTGCTTCCTTGCTGGCGGCGGTGCCGTTCGAGAACGGGGCATTCACGCGCGCCGGCGATGTGCGCGCCCATTTTCAGTTGGCGTATGACTTTTAGTCTGTGCCGCGCGGAAGCACCAATACATCGGCGCTTCCTTCGCAATGATGGTGAGTAGCCTGAAAAAACGGGCAAGCCTTGAGGGCATTCGAAATGAATATGCATTTGTTCCGGCTGGTTTTCAATCAGGGCTCACGGATGATGGTGCCCGTCTGGGAGGGCGCGAAGGCGCGGACCTGCGCGAGTGGCCGCGCACGCGGGCGGCGCGGGCGTATTTCTCCGCTGCTGGGCGCGGGCGCGTTCTGGCTGATGCTGGCCCCGCTGCACGCCGAACTGCCGGTGCCCTGCGGCGGCGGTTCGTGCGGCACGAGTACCCTGCCCAATCTGCCATTCGTTGGCGGTGGCGCTGCGGCTTACTCCAGCGATGGTATCAACGCTATCGTCCGGCAGGATACCGCCAGTGCCATCCTCAACTGGCAAAGCTTCAACATCGGCGCGGGCAACAGTGTGGAGTTTCGCCAGCCCGATTCCGGCTCCACCGCGTTGAACCGCATCTGGCAAGCGGATCCGTCGCAAATCAATGGCAGTCTCAAGGCCAACGGCCAAATCTATCTGATCAACCAGAATGGCATCATTTTCGGGTCCGGGGCGCAGGTCAGCACCAGCTCGCTGGTCGCCTCCGCGCTGAATATCAGCGACGAGCTGTTCAACAAGGGCGGTCTTTTCGCCAAGCTTGACGGCAAGGATCCGGTATTCACCTGGCAGGGCGACGCCGCGCAATACCAGGCCAGCTTCATCCGCATCGACAATGGCGCCAGACTGAAAACCGATTCCGGCGGCCTGGTGATGGTGCTGGCGCCGAAGGTGGAAAATCTGGGGGAGATCGCCACACCCGACGGGGAGACGGTGCTGGCGGCGGGTGCCAAGGTGTACATCGCCTTGCCGCCGCCGAGCTTGCCGGAGGATCATACATTACGCGGCATGGCCGGGTTGCTGGTGGAGGTCGATCCATTTGAAGGCAAGGGCGCTGACGGCCAGCCTGTCACGCTTGGCGGCACAGTGACGAACGGCAACGGGCAGCGGGATGCGCTCGGCGACCGGATCGGCAGGATCATCGCCGAGCGCGGCAATGTCACGCTCGCCGGCCTGGCGGTGAACCAGAATGGGCGCATCACGGCGACGACCTCGGTGCGGCGCAATGGTTCGATCCGGCTGTTGGCGCGGGACGGCGCAATCATCAATGCATTGGATGCCTCAAACACGCTGATGGCGAAAAGAGGCGGTTCCCTGGTGCTGGGCGCGGACAGCCTCACCGAGGTCTTGCCGGAACTGACGGACAACAGTGCCGTTCCCCGCAGCCAGGAACTCTATCCCTCCCGTGTCGAACTGGCGGGCCGGAGTATCCAGCTCAAGGAGAACGCCGCCATCGTCGCGCCGGGCGGGCGGGTGAGGCTGGTGGCGCAGGCGGATCAGCAACGGCCGTCGCTCGCGGCGGATGCCGCCAGCCGTATCTATCTCGCCCCCGGCAGCCGTATCGACGTTTCCGGCAGCGACAATGTCCCTGTGGCCATGGAGCGCAACTTCATGCAGGTGGAGCTGCGTGGCGACGAATTGAAGGACTCGCCCTTGCAACGCAACAGTTTCCTGCGCGGCAAGAAGGTATGGATCGACATCCGCGAGGGTACGCCGCTGGCCAATGTCGATGGCTATATCGACCAGGCCGGACGCACTATCGGCGAGCAGACGGCCGCGGGCGGCGAGGTTTCATTGACAAGCGATGGCGATGTCGTGATGCGCGAAGGTTCGTCCATCGATGTCTCCGGTGGCGGTCTGCAATATCAGGATGGCTATGGCAAGACCACCAGGCTCGTTTCCGAGGGGCGCATCTATGACATAAGCGATGCCCCGGCGGACCGCATCTACGATGGGTTCGCCACCTTCACCAGAGAATCCTGGAAGTGGGGCGTGACACAGAGCTGGGGCGCCTTCGGCGGCACGGGCGAAGCGGGCTATTTCATTCCCGGCTATTACGAAGGCAAGAGCGCCGGCGAGGTGGCGTTCAATGCCCGCGGTCTGGTGCTGGATGGAACGTTGCTGGGTGCCACCCGCGCCGGTCCGCAGCAGCGCGAGGCGAACACCTTGCCGCAGGGAGGCGGGCTGGTCATGGGTGGCGTACCGGATAATGACGCATCCGCACCGTTTGATTTCCGCCTCCCCGGCGTAACGTTTTCATTGGACAGGAACCCGTTGCCTGGCGGTCTGGATGCCGATTACGACACCCTTCCCGAGTCCTGGAAAAATAACATAACGCTCTCGACGGAGTTTTTGCGCGAGGGCGGTTTCAATCGTCTGGCCGTTTACAGCAATGGCAATATCACGATTCCCAAAACCGTTGACCTGTCCCTCAAGCCGGGCGGTTCTCTCACGCTGACCGGGCAATCGGTGGACGTTCAGGCCAATATCGATGCGCCGGCGGGAAAAATCGTACTCGCCACGAAGGACACCGCCGCGCCCAGCCAGGCGCCCAGGGATCACCGCATCACCGTGGGCGACGGGGTGCGGATCATGGCGCGCGGCCAATGGGTGAACGATTCGCCGCTGGTGACGGCGGCGCCGGGCGGTGATCCGGCGTTGATCGACGGCGGTTCCATCACAATGACCTCGGTCTCCGATGTGATACTTGGCCAGGGCAGTGTGCTGGATGTGTCGGGCGGCGGCTGGGCCGGTTCCGATAACCGCTTGAAGGCGGGCAATGCCGGCGGCATACATCTGGCGACGGGCAGTATCGGCAGTGATCGGCCAACGGCGGCGTTGGTGCTGGGCGGTGAACTGCGTGGCTATGCCCTCGGCAAAGGCGGCACGCTGGGGCTGTCCACCTCCAGCGTACGCATCGGCGGTCAGCCTTCCGCCAGGCCGGGAGAGCTGGCGTTGACGGCCGGTTTTTTCCAGCAGGGCGGCTTCAGCGACTATGTCATTGCCGGTGGAGAAGGCTTGAGCGTGGCTGGAGGCGCGGACGGGCAGGCGCTGGAGATCGCGTTACAGCCGCAGAGTCTGGTGCTCGATCCAGGCTTCCTCACCCGGCGCAGCGGGGCGGATATCGGCGATTTCAGCCGGCGCACGGTATTGCCGGTCGAGCAGCGCGCGCCCGCCACCATCAGCCTGCGTGCGGACAGCCGGGGTTTCGGCGACCTGACCATCGAGCGCAATGCCACCATCAAACCCGGTCCCGGCGGCGAGGTCTTTCTCTACGCAGGCAAGCAGCTCAACATGATGGGTGCGATCGAGGCACCGGCCGGGAAAATCACGCTCGGCAATATCGACCCCCAGGATTTTGAATTCAATCCCGGGCAATCGATCTGGATCGGTTCTGAGGCCCGGCTGTCCAGCACCGGATATGCGCAGGTGCGTACCAATGACCGCGGCTTGCGGGAGGGCGATGTGCTGCGCGGGGGCGAGATTTCGATCACAGCCAGCTCGGGTTATGTGGTGACCGAGGCGGGCTCGGTGATCGATGTCTCGGGTGTGAGCACGGAGCTCGACCTGCCGGGACGCGACGGCGCGGAAGCGGCATACAGCCGTGTTCCGGTGGCCGGAGACGCCGGCTCCATCCGCATCGCGGCGCGTGAAGGCGCGTTGCTGGATGGCCAGCTCAAGGGCACGCCGGGCGGCGGCCAGGCGCGGGGCGGCAACCTCGTGGTGGAAGCGACGGCGCCGGGTAAAGCAGGTTATCCCCGCGGACCGCGCAGCATCGAGGTGCGTCAGCAGGGGCCGTTTCTCCCTCAGGGACTGAAGCCGGGTGCAGTGATCGATCCTCATGCGCTCGATGCCGAACGAGCCACACTCAACGGCAAGACCTTCCTCGCCGCGCAGGCGGTGCGCGACGGCGGCTTCGATCAACTGAGCCTCAAGAGCCATGACCGCATCGCCTTCGATGGTGATGTGGATCTGTCGCTGCGGCGCGCCATTCATCTCGACGCCCCGGTATTGGCGGCGGCCGGCGCCGCGGATGTCAAGCTCGATGCCATGTATGTCGCGCTCGGCAACAATGCAATGGATCGTCAGAACGCCGGCCGCAATGCCCTGCCTGGCGGTGGCGAGGCGGAACTCAACGTGAGCGCCGGCTTGATCGATGTGGCGGGCAATTCCGCGTTGCAGGGCATCGGCAAGACCACTCTCGACAGCCGGAGCGACATCCGTTTCAAGGGGGTTCTGGATAATGACAAGGCGCGCGAGCTGAGCGGTGCGCTGATCTCGGGCGGCGATATGACGCTGCGCGCCACGCGGATTTATCCCGCCACCATGAGCCGCTTCACCCTCGCGGTGCAGGACGGCGCGGCTCAGCCCGGCGGCAAGATCACCATCGAGCCGGGACGGGGTGACGATACCCCGCTGCTGTCCGCCGCGGGCAATCTCACGCTGCGCGCGCGTAGTATCGAGCAGCGTGGCGTGATCAAGGCTCCGTTCGGCGAGATCACGCTTGATGCGGCGGAAAACCTGACACTGGCGCCAGGCAGTGTCACCTCCGTCTCCGCCGGAAATCAGATTACCCCCTTCGGCAGGACCGAGCTGACCGGCGGCGAATATGTCTATGCACTCAGCCGCGACGGCAACAACCTGATACAAAAGACGGCGCCGGAAAAGGTGATACGCCTGCGCGGCGCGGCGGTCGATATCGCCGCCGATGCCGTGGTGGATCTGTCGGGCGGCGGGGATTTGCGCGCCTACGAGTTTACGCCCGGACCCGGTGGATCGAGAGATGTGCTCGATCCCGCCGGCGTTCCCGCCAGCTTGAAGGGCAGTTTCGCCATCGTGCCCTGGCTGAACTCGCCGTTCGCGCCCTATGACCATCAGGAATACCCGCAGATAGAAGGCATGCGGCCGGGCGACGGCGTCTATCTCTCCGGCGCGAACAGCCTGGGTCTGAAGGAAGGCGTCTATGCCGTGCTGCCGGCGCGTTATGCCCTGCTCGATGGGGCCTTGCTGGTGACGCCGGCCTCCGGTTATCGGGATATGCCCGCCGGACTCAACGTCAGACAGCCCGATGGCGGGGTGATGGTTTCCGGTTACCGCGCCGAAGCCGGCGCGGATGGAACGCTGCTGCGCGATGCGCGCGCCTCCGGGTTCGTCGTGCGTTCCGGCGCGGTGGTGCGCCAGTACGCGGAATACCGCGAGACCTCGGCGGATGCGTTTTTCGGCGCGAAGCAAGCCGAGGGTTTGAACGAGGCGGCGCAAACGGTGGGCGATGCCGGACGGCTCGCTATCGCCGCCACTCGTTCCCTGGCCCTGAACGGCGCCTTGCTCACCGGCCATGCCGCCGGCCAGCGCGGCGCCGAAGTGGACATCAGCGCGCCCAGGTTGGCTGTGGTGAGCGGTGATGACGGCGGTTTGCAGGATTTTGTGCGGCTCGACGCCGCCAGCCTCGGTCGCCTCAACGTCTCAAGCCTGTTGCTGGGCGGTACGCGCCAGACGCTTGGCAACAAAACCGGGATTCAAGTCGGCGCCCGGCAGGTGGTGGTGAACAACGACAGCCAGAATCCGCTCAGCGCGCCGGAGATCATCCTGGCCGCCAGCGACGAGGTCAAGGTCGGCTCGGGCAGTCTTATCCAGGGCAAGGGCGCATATTCCGGCAAGCCCAAGGATCTCATACTGGGTAACACGCTCAAGAAAGATAACGAAGGCAAGCTGACCAGCGGCAATTGGGATGCAAATGATGACGAAGGCAAACTGAATTGGGATGCAAATGGCGATGGCCGCATCAGCGAGCTGGATGATGTCTCCGGCAACGGCGCCTTGCTGCGCCTGTCCTCCGGCGATCAGGTGGCCATCAGGCGCGACAACGTCGACCGCAGCCGCGGCGACCTGGTGACCGATACCGGCGCGCTGCTGCGCGCCGACAAGTCCATGGCGCTCGATGCCACGCGCGACAACGATTCACAGGCCGCGCTCGAACTGGGCGCGGGGGGCTCGCTGGCGGTCGGCGCCAGCCGCATCAATCTGGGAC
>SBBG01000114.1 GCA_005240065.1 Gammaproteobacteria bacterium
AGGCGGCGCGTTTTCACAGTGTGCCCAGGAGTAAATGGGGCAATCTCGATGGCCTCGACACCACGCAACTTCAAGCCGTGTTTCAATACTGGGATGGGCAGACCGACGATGCGGCGCTGACCCGTGCCGTGATGCGCTCCGCTCAGGAATTGGGCGCGGAGCTGAGCCTGCCGTCGGTCTTCACCGGCGCGGAAATTGGCGAGCAGCGCTGTGTCATCCGCTACCAGCATGAAGGGCGAGAGCATGCCTGTGAGGCGTCGGTGTTGGTCAATGCGGCAGGGCCGTGGGTAAATCAAGTGCTGGACAAGGTAACGCCTTCACCGTCCCGGCTGGGCGTCGAACTGGTGCAGGGCACGCATATCATCGTGGACGGTGAGGTGAGCCAGGGCATTTATTACGTCGAAGCGCCGCGCGATCAGCGTGCCGTGTTCGTCATGCCGTGGCAGGGTAAGATGATGGTCGGTACCACCGAGACCGTCTACCATGGTGATCCGGCCGCCGTGCAGCCGCTGGACGAGGAAAAGGACTATCTGCTGGAAACCCTGGCGCATTATTTTCCTGTTTATCGTGCGACGGACCGGCAGGCGATCCTGTCGGCCTTCGCCGGTTTGCGTGTGCTGCCTGCCGCTCCCGGCACGGCGTTCGGACGGCCGCGCGACACTACCCTGCATTCCGGTTTGCGGGATCGGCTGTTGACCGTCTACGGCGGCAAATTGACTGCTTATCGCATCACCGCCGAGAAAGTGATGCGGCAGCTCGCGCCGGTCTTGCCGCGGCGTAGTGTGGTGGCGGATACGCGGGAGTTGAGGTTGACGGTGTTCGATGACTGAGTAGTGCCGGGGACATCGTTCATCCGGTCAGCAGTTGCTGTATTTCCATGACCTCGCCCTGCGCATCGTTGAGCACTGCAATGCACTGGTCGGCCGACAAGCCAAGCTTGTGGCAGGCAGGGATGGACGGCCAGTTTGTTAAGTCGATCTGCTTGTCTCCCGAGTGGCTGAGAAGATTCGCCATCAGTACGACATCGGTGTAATCTGGGGCAGGGCCGGAGTCGCGTCCGAGATTTTCGTGTTCCGCCGCCACTGCCACCATTTCGGAGGGGAACCGCCAGGTTTCCAGCACGATTTTACCGATCTGGGGATGCAGCAGCGCAACCAGCCGATCGACGGTTTTTTCATCTTCCAGCAATCCCGGGAAGAATTCGATCTGGGCAAGGATGGGCAGTTTCCCGATGTCGTGTATCAAACCCGCCAGCATCGCCTGTTCGGGCATGAGGCGCGTGAACTTCCTGGCGAAGACATGGCTGATGGCGGCCACCTGAATGGCGTGTGTCCAGGTGGTCTTGAGGCGATGCCTGATCATCGGCGGGGCCTGGGCCTGGAAAAGCTGGCTGACCACGACGCTGGTGATCAGATTCCTTACCTGGCGATGTCCCAGCCTGGCGATCGCGGTTTGTACATTGGTGATCGAATGAGCTCCCCGGTAAAGGGAGCTGTTTGCGACTTGCAGCAGGCGTGTGCATAACGCCGCGTCGGTGCTGACCAGCTGGGCGAGCTGCATCGCCGAGGTACCAGGGTCCTGTGTTGCCTTGCGCACCCTCAACGCCACCTCCGGCAGGGTAGGCAGGCCAATGCGCTTGTGGCGGATATCGTCGAGCAGCCGGGAGATGAATTTGTCTTCAAGGTCGACGGTAGGCGATCGAGCGGCTGGATTATCCCTCATACGGCAGTCCTTGTCTTTCCGGGGGTGATATACCTTGTTTTTCGGCAGGGGTGCAAAAAAGTTTAGTTTTTTTAAGGGATTGGGGCTACCGTAGATATGCGAGGAAGGTCCAGCGCCATGAGCGGCATGCCCGAGGCGGTGCATAAGCGGGCATTTCCGCCCTCGATCGCGTTGACCTCGATGATGGCGAGCGCCTCGAAGCCGCCGGCGGGCGATGGCTGTGCGCTTACTATCGTCCCCACGCTTTGCTTGCCCGTGTTACCGGCCGCATGCACCGCATCGCCCGGACGAGGCGCGGCATCTGTCGCGCCATGGACAAGATACATGCGGCGCTTGATCGTGCCCAGGTAGTGGACGCGCGCGACGATTTCCTGGCCGGGGTAACAGCCCTTCGTGAAACTGACGCCGCCGAGGGTGTCGAGGTTGACCATCTGCGGCACGAAGGTATCCGAGGTGGCGGTGTAAACGGTCGGCATACCGGCGCGGATGTCAAACAGCTCCCATGCGCTGGCACCCACCGGTGTGGCGTGAGGGCGCAGCCTGGCCCAGATCTCCTTGATGGTATCGACGGGTCCGATGATCTCAAAGCGCGGCTGCGCGCCAGGGATGCGAATGACGGTTGATCCGGCCGCATCGCCGACGCCATCGACCGCCTCCGGCGCGCCGTTGAGTATTTTCGCGGCGTCAGGCCCGGCAAGGCCGATGCGGACCAAGGTGTCGCTGGCATCCTCCAGCGTCACCTTGGCGCGCAACACGAACATGCGCAGACGCTTCATGGTGGGTTCGACGATTTCCAGCGGCAGGCGCAGATAATACGCGCCGTCACGCATGAAGAGGCGAAAGCACGCCAGCATCCGTCCCTTCGGGCTG
>SBBG01000055.1 GCA_005240065.1 Gammaproteobacteria bacterium
CCGTTGCGCCGCCGCCGCGATTACCAGGCCGAAGCTGCTGCCGTGCAGTTCTCCCCACCAGACCCGTTCTCCCGGTTTGGCGGGAAGGACGGGCTGGAAAGGGTTGAGCCTGGGGCCGGCCGGGGTCAAGAGGCTGGGTGTTGAAGCCGATATTGTCATGGAATGTGCTTGATATTTTAGGAATACGAGTAATCGGTTATTTTCCCATAATTATGGGGTTTTCCGCATCAAGTGAGAGCAGGGGAAAAACTCCGTGTAAAATCCCCTCTTTCGCCCTGATTTCGCGTTCGTGTAAAGGACTTGAAACTTCAAAATGAGCAAGAACACGTCCCTCGCGGTTATCACGTTTTCCCGTTGGGTCATCCGCTGGCGCTGGCTGATCGTCATCGGCACGTTGCTGTTGGTGGCGCTGGCAGCGAGCGGCGCGCGCTTCATCGAATTCGCCGGCAGTTATCGCGCTTACTTTAGCGAAGACGATCCTCAGTTGAAGGCTTACGACGAATTACAGAACACCTACAGCAAGAATGACAACGTGATGTTCGTCATCGCACCGAGGGACGGTAAGGTGTTCACCCGTCAGACGCTGACCACTGTGGAATGGTTGACCAAGCAAGGTTGGCAGATGCCCTATTCGAAGCGGGTTGATTCCGTCACCAATTTCCAGCATACCCGTGCCGAGGGTGACGACCTGGTGGTGAAAAGTCTGGCGGAAAACCCCGAATCCCTGACGGATGCCGATCTGGCAAGGATCAGGCGGGTCGCCCTTGCCGAACCGCTGCTGGTCAACCGCCTGATCTCGCCGCGCGGCCATGTTACGGGCGTGAGCGTGACGGTCGTTCTACCGGAAAAAACGATTGGCGAAACGCCCGAAGTGGTGGCTTTCGCGCGCAAGCTCGTCGAACAGGCCAAGGCTCGCGATCCGAGTGTTGATATCCGGCTCGCCGGCATGGCGCCTTACAACAACGCCTTTCAGGAGAGTTCTCAGAAAGATCTGGAAACACTGGTGCCGGTGATGTACGCCATCATTATCCTGATCACGGTGATGACCCTGCGCTCCGTATCGGGCACTCTCGCCACAGTGCTGGTAATCGTTTTTTCGGCGCTGACCGCGATGGGGATGATGGGTTGGCTTGGCATCCCCCTGTCCGCCCCCACTGCCACCGCGCCGACCATCATTTTGACCGTCGCGGTGGCTGACAGCATTCATGTGCTGCTGTCCATGCTGCACGGGATGAGAACCGGCCTGAGCAAGCATGAGGCGATCATCGAAGCGCTGCGTATCAATATGTCGGCAATCTTCCTCACCAGCGTCACGACCATCGTCGGTTTCCTCACCATGAATTACAGCGAGGTACCGCTGTTCCGCGACCTGGGCAATGTGCTGGCCATAGGCGTGGCGGCGGCCTGGATCCTTTCCATCGTGTTTCTGCCCGCGCTGATGGCGATCTTGCCGGTGCGTGTCCGGCCAGGCAGGGCGCGCGACGGAGCGGCGATGGAGCGCTTTGGCGAGTTCGTGGTGCGCCGCCGCAACCCGATCCTGTGGAGTGTTGCCTTGCTGGCTCTGGGGCTGGTGGCGTTTATTCCGCGTAACGAGTTGAACGACGATTTCGTAAAGTATTTCGACAAGACCGTTGATTTCCGCCAGGCCACGGATTTCATGGTGGACAACCTGACCGGAGTAAATCTGATCGAGTATTCGCTTGGGGCGGGAGAGAGCGGCGGAATCAGTAATCCGGAATATCTGAAGAAACTCGATGAATTCGCGCAGTGGTACCGTCAGCAGCCGGGCGTGATGCACGTCAACAGCCTCGTGGACGTGATGAAGCGCCTCAATCAGAACATGCATGGTGATGACCCCGCCTGGTACCGCATTCCCGAGACGCGCGAGCTGAGCGCCCAGTACCTGCTGCTTTACGAAATGTCCCTGCCGTTCGGTCTGGATCTCAACGATCAGATCAATGTCGACAAATCGGCGACGCGCGTGGCTGTCACGCTGGGACATGCCACCACCAAGGAAATTCTCGCGTTGCAAGGCCGTGCCGAACGCTGGCTGCGCGACAACGTGCCGGCTGCCATGGCTGGCCACGGCAGCGGCCCCACCATCATGTTCGCCCATATCGGCGATAACAATATCCGCAGCATGATTGGCGGTAATGTGGTGAGTCTGGTGCTGACATCGTTTATCATCATGTTCGCCATACGCAGTTTCAAGATCGGCATGATCAGCCTCATCCCCAACCTGGTTCCCATCGGTATGGCGTTCGGATTGTGGGGACTGTTTGTCGGGCAGGTGGGTTTGTCGCTGTCAGTCGTCACAACCATGACATTCGGTATCGTGGTTGACGACACCATCCATTTTCTGAGCAAATATATGCAGGCCAAACGCGAAATGAAATTGAGCGCGGAGGACGCCGTCCGTTATGCCTTTTCCACCGTGGGCATGGCGGTCTGGGTAACTTCACTGATCCTGGTGGCGGGCTTTCTGGTGTTGACCCTGTCATCGTTCGAAATCAATTCCGGGATGGGCTTGCTGGCCGCGATCACCATCGCCTTCGCCGCCTTCGCCGAATACCTGTTGCTGGCGCCATTGTTGATGAAAATCGAGGAGGTAAGACGTGAGAAAACTGTTCCTGCTGCTGGCGTTGTCGCTAACGTCAATTAACACCTTTGCCGAAACACCGGAGGAAAAAGGTCTCGCCATCGCCGTCGAGGCAGAGCGGCGCGACCTGGGATTCGGCGATTTCACCGCCGACATGCTGATGACCCTCAAAAACAAGCAGGGCGAGGAAAGCACGCGGGTGGTGCGCGTCCAGAATCTGGAGGTCAAGGACGACGGTGACAAGAGCCTGTCGATCTTCGATGAACCTGCGGATGTCAAAGGCACAACCATGCTGACATACTCGCACAAAATCGAAGACGACGACCAATGGATGTATCTGCCCGCGCTCAAGCGCGTCAAGCGCATCGCTTCGGACAATAAATCCGGCTCCTACATGGGCAGCGAGTTCGCCTACGAGGACATCGGTTCGCAGGAAGTGGAGAAATACACCTACAAGTATCTGCGCGACGAGGTTTTCGAGGGCCAACCCTGTTTCGTGGTGGAGCGCTATCCCGTGAACAAAAACTCCGGTTACAAGCGCCAGGTGACATGGATCGACAAGGCCGAATACCGCCCCTGGAGAATCGACTTTTACGATCGCAAGGACAGCCTGCTGAAAACCCTCACCATCAAGGGTTACAAGCAGTATCTCAAAAAACACTGGCGGCCTGACGAGATGTTCATGGTCAATCACCAGACCGGCAAGAGCACGCTGCTAAAATGGAGCAACTATAAGTTCCGCGCCGGATTGGCCGACGCCGATTTCACCCAAGAAAGCCTCAAGCGCGCACGATGATAATGAAGTCTTGCTGCGCCAGTTTCGTTCTCCTGATCTTGAGTATGGCCTGCATCGCGGGAGTTCAGCCATTCGCCCATGCCGCCGGGCTGGAAGAGCGCCGGCCACTGTCCCTGCCCGAAGCGGGAGAGCGTACGGCTTTGCCGCTGTTCGATCCGCGCGGGCGCGAGCGCTTCATGCCCACGGATACCCGCAAAAAGGAGAGCGAACGCTTGCGTGGTGTGCCTGAAGAAGCCGGCAAATGGTCGGGCTTCGTCGCCCTGGAGTCGCGGCTGTTTGCCCAGGAGGCGTTATTCCCCGGGCAGAGCGGCACGCAATCCTCCTTCGTGCTGCAACCTGAGTATTACAAGAAATGGGATGGAGGAAAGCAGAGCTTCACCTTCGTTCCCTTTTACCGCTACGATCAACGCGACCCCGAACGCACGCATTTCGATGTGCGCGAATTCACCTGGTTGGGCGTGGGCAAACGCCATGAATGGCGCGTGGGTATCCGCAAGGTTTTTTGGGGAGTGACCGAATCCCAGCATCTGGTCGACATCATCAACCAGACCGATCTGGTAGAAAATCCCGACGGCGAGGATAAACTCGGTCAGCCCATGATCAACCTAGCACTGATCCGCGATTGGGGTACGCTGGATCTGTTCGTCCTGCCCGGTTTCCGCGAGCGCACCTTCCCCGGTTCGAAAGGTCGCCTGCGTCTACCGTTGCTTATAGACACCAGTCAGACCCGTTACGAATCGGATCAGAAGTGGCGTCGCGTCGATCTCGCCGCGCGCTGGTCGCACACCCTCGGTGACTGGGATATCGGCCTGTCGCACTTCGCGGGCACCAGCCGTGAACCGCTGTTGTCGCCAGTCTTGAATTCCCTGGGTTTCCCGGTGGCGCTGGCGCCTTATTATCCCCTCATCAACCAGAGCGGGCTTGATCTTCAATATGCGGCAGGAAGCTGGGTATGGAAACTGGAGGCAATATACCGCTCCGGGTTCGGTCCGAAGAGTTATGCCGCTTCCACTGCCGGTCTCGAGTACACCCTATCGGGCGTGTTCGGCACGGGTATGGACCTGGGGCTGCTCGCCGAATATCTCTACGACGAGCGCGGCAAGCAGGCGACCACACCGTTCCAGGATGATGTCTTCGCTGGCATGCGCCTGGGTTTCAACGATGTGCAAAGTACGGAAATGCTGATGGGCGTCATCTTCGACCGCACCACCAGCGGCCGCTTTTACAACATTGAAGCCAGCCGCCGCCTCGGCAGCAACTGGAAACTTAACCTCGAAGCCCGCGCCTATGCCGGTCTGCCGCCCACCGACATACTCTACGGCCTGCATAAGGACGATTATTTTCAGCTCGAATTGGCGAGGTATTTTTAGGGGCGCAGTGTTTCATAGGGTGCGTCTCACGCACCGTCCGCGTGGCGCGTGAGACGCACCCTGCACCTGGGGAAAAAAGCTGGAAAAGCGACGAATTTGATTGCCGGGTTAATAGATACTCTTATCCCCGCCGCCTGATCAACACATACACCGCGCCCGTCCCTCCATCCACCGGCCGTGCCGAACAGAAAGCGAGCACTTCGTCGCGCTGTTGCAACCAGCTATTCACCTTATTCTTCAACACCGGCAGCCTGTGCGGCGAGCCGTGGCCCTTGCCGTGGATGATCCTGACGCACTGCATGCGGCTGATCTGGCACTGATATAGAAATTCCGCCAGCGCCTGACGCGCCTCGGGCACGGTCATGCCGTGCAGATCGAGCTGCGCGCCGACGCTGAACTGGCCACGGCGTAATTTGCGCAGCAACCCATGTTGCAGACCGGGGCGGACGAACAGCATTTCCTCGCCCGTTTCCAGCTCGGAAGGGTCGATCTCGTCCGACATCATATCGCGCAACACCTGCCGTTCGTCAAGCCGCGTCTGGCGCGGAATCGGCTTGGCCGGTGCACGGTACGGAGGGACCCGGTCATTCTCGACGGGTCTGACAGGGCCGACCATGGTGCGGAACAGTTCGCTGTCTTCCGGGTTGATTTTTGGTTTTCTGGACATGGGTTTCATGTTACCACCCTCGAGGCGGGATGCGACAGTTCCCATAGTATTAGTGGTAGAATAATCAGAGAAAGTTTCATACTACAGGAAACACCATGGACCAATCGCTGGTATTCGATCCCGAATTGATACGCTGTTACGACACCTCGGGTCCGCGTTACACCTCGTATCCCACTGCGGTGCAGTTTCATGAAGGTTTCACGGATGCGGATTACCGTGCCGCCGCGGCCCGCACTAATCTTGAAATGCCGCAGCGGTCGTTGTCGTTGTATTTTCATATCCCGTTCTGCGATACGGTCTGTTTCTATTGCGGCTGCAACAAGGTGGCGACCAAGGATCGTTCCCGCGCCGCACCTTATCTGGCGCGGGTTTACAAGGAAATCGAGATGCAGGCGGGGCTGTTCGATCGTGCTCGCGCCGTTGATCAACTGCACTGGGGCGGCGGCACGCCAACCTTCATCAGTCATGATGAGATGCGCACGCTGATGCGCGTCACGCGCGAACACTTTACGCTGCACGACGACGACAGCGGCGAATATTCCATCGAAATCGACCCGCGGGA
>SBBG01000120.1 GCA_005240065.1 Gammaproteobacteria bacterium
CCCACCCGACCCTCGACACCCTTCCCGTCACCGCCCTCAAGCGTGCCGGTCCGGCCATGGCGGAGCGTCTGGCGCGATTGGGTATTCGCACGGTGCAGGATCTGCTGTTTCACCTTCCTTTGCGTTACCAGGATCGTACCCGTGTTGCGCCTATCGGTGCGTTGCGGGTGGGGGATGAGGCGGTGATTGAGGGCGAGGTGCTGTTGAGCGAGGTGAAGCTTGGCCGGCGGCGTATGTTACTGGTGCGGTTGGCGGATGGCAGTGGCGGGATATTGTTGCGGTTTTTTTATTTCACGGCCCAGCAGCAGGCGGGGTTCAAGGCCGGGATGCGGCTGCGCTGTTTCGGTGAGGTACGTTCCGGGCCGGCGATGCTGGAGATGGTGCATCCCGAATACCGCGTCATCAACGGCGTGGAGGCCGAAGTGGTGGAAGAGTGCCTGACGCCGGTGTATCCGGCGACTGAAGGTGTGCAGCAGTATACCCTGCGTGCGTTGACGCAACAGGCGCTGGATCGGTTGACGGACGGCTTGGTGTTGCAGGAGTTGTTGCCGGCGGAAATTCTTGACCGGCTCCGATTGCCCTCGCTAGATGAGGCGTTGGCCTATGTCCATCGTCCGCCGCCGGATGCACCCCTCGCCGTGTTGCAGGAGGGGCGGCACCCGGCACAGCAGCGGCTGGCCTTTGAGGAGCTGTTGGCTCACCATCTCAGCCTGCGCCTGTTGCGCGGCAAGATGGAGCGTTTGCGCGCACCTCGGCTTGAGGCGCCGGGGCGGCTGGGGCAGGTGTTGCGGGATGATCTGACTTTTGACTTGACCGGCGCGCAGCGGCGGGTGGTCGACGAGGTGATACAGGATATGCGCAGGCCGCATCCCATGCACCGTCTGGTGCAGGGCGATGTCGGCTCGGGCAAGACCATCGTCGCCGCGCTGGCGGTGCTGCACGCGGTGGAGGCGGGATTTCAGGCGGCGGTGATGGCGCCGACCGAGCTGTTGGCCGAGCAGCATTTGCAGAATTTCCGCCGCTGGCTGGAGCCTTTGGGCATCGAGGTGACCTGGCTGTCGGGCAAGCAGCCGGGACGGGCGCGCGCCGCGTCGCTGGAGCGGTTGGCGGAAGGCGCATCCGCAGTGGCGGTGGGCACGCACGCGCTGTTCCAGGAGGGGGTGACGTTTTCCCGGCTGGGGTTGATCGTGATCGACGAACAACACCGTTTCGGGGTGCACCAGCGCCTCGCCTTGCGCGAGAAGGGCGGTCGTGATGGCTGTTATCCGCATCAGTTGATCATGACCGCCACGCCCATACCGCGCACCTTGGCGATGACGGCCTATGCCGATCTCGACAGTTCGGTGATCGACGAGCTGCCGCCGGGGCGCACGCCCATCGAGACCGTGGCGGTGTCCGATACGCGCCGCGCCGAGGTGGTGGAGCGAGTGCGCGGTGCGTGCCGCGCGGGCTGCCAAGTCTACTGGGTATGCACGCTGATCGAGGAGTCCGACGTGCTGCAATGCCAGGCGGCGACGGATACTGCGGCGCAGCTTGCCGCCGCTTTGCCCGGGTTGCGTGTCGGCCTGCTGCACGGCCGCATGAAATCGAAAGAAAAGGAGCCTGTCATGGCGGCCTTCAAGCGCGGGGAGATCGATCTGCTGGTGGCGACCACGGTGATCGAGGTGGGTGTGGATGTGCCCAACGCCAGTCTGATGGTGATCGAGAACGCCGAGCGCCTTGGACTGGCGCAGCTCCATCAGTTGCGCGGCCGGGTCGGTCGTGGCTCGCGGAAAAGCACCTGCGTTTTGATGTATCATGCCCCTCTTTCGGCGGATGGGCGCGCCCGCCTTGCGGTATTGCGTGAGACCAACGATGGTTTCGAAATCGCGCGCCGTGATCTGGAGCTGCGCGGACCGGGCGAGGTGCTGGGCACGCGCCAGAGCGGCATGTTGCAATTACATATCGCCGATTTGCTGCGCGATCAGGCGCTGATGCCGAAAGTCGAGCAGGCGGCGCGGTTGCTGCTGGAGCGCTATCCTGAACGTGTACCGCGGTTGATTAATCGCTGGCTGGGTGAGGCGGCGCGGTATGGGGAAGTTTGAACTTCAAGGGTGTCAATGAAGCAAAAGAGGTTGAACAGGTTTGGAGTAACGCAAGCATGGCGGCCGAGGCGGCGACTGCCGTTGAGACAGGTGTCGCCGATGCTATTGTCCTGGTTGTTCGATACCGCTTCGCTGACGCAGCGGCTGCGCCAAGCGTGCCGTGGGCGGCTGGAGGTGCGGGTGGTCGGCCAGACCCGGGGTCGGCCGCTGCGCGATGAGCGCATGGCGTTGGGGATGCGCCGGCCCGGCGATGCGCTTATCCGCATGGTGTATCTGGTGTGCGATGGTCGGCCATGGGTGTTTGCGCGTACCGTGATCCCGTTGCGCACCTTGAGCGGCGCGCAACGCCGCTTGAAGCGCCTGGGCAGCAAGCCGCTGGGGGAGGTGTTGTTCGCTGACAAGTCGATGCGCCGTGATGAGATGGAGGCGGCGCGCCTTGCCGCCGGTCAGCCGGTGTTCGAAATGGCGGCGCAACGGCTGGAGCCGCGGCCCCGGGAAATCTGGGGGCGGCGGTCGGTGTTTTACCTGCAAGGCAAACCGTTGCTGGTGAGCGAGATGTTTTTGCCGGATTTGGCAATGTGTTCAAATGAACCCTGACACCAAAGAGCGCCTGCACCAATATGCCCTGTTGATGCGGCTCAACCGTCCGGTCGGCATTTACCTGCTGCTGTGGCCGACACTCTGGGCGTTGTGGATCGCGGGCCAGGGAAGCCCTGACCTGCGGGTGTTCATCGTCTTCGTGCTGGGCGTGGTGCTGATGCGTTCGGCGGGGTGCGTGATCAACGATTATGCCGACCGCGGTTTCGATCCGCATGTCGCGCGCACCCGGGAACGTCCCATCGCGGCCGGGCGCGTGTCGCCGAAGGAGGCGCTGGTATTGTTCGTGGTGCTTTGCCTGGTGGCGTTCGGCCTGGTGTTGACGATGAACAGGCTGACCATCATGCTGTCGTTCGTCGCGGCACTGCTGGCGGCGATGTATCCGTTCACCAAGCGCTACACCCATCTGCCGCAAGTGTTCCTCGGCGCGGCGTTCGGCTGGGCGGTGCCGATGGTGTTCGCGGCGCAGACCGGCGCGATCCCCCAAGCCGCCTGGCTGCTGTTCATCGCCACGGTGCTGTGGGCCACCGCTTACGACACCATGTATGCGATGGTCGATCGGCCCGATGATCTGAAGATCGGCGTCAAATCCACCGCCATCCTGTTTGGCGAGGCCGACCGTCTGATCATCGGCGCCATTCAAGTGATGTTTTTCGCGGCGATGCTGCTTGCCGGCAGACAACTGGCGCTGGGGGCGTTTTATTATCTTGGTCTGGTGGTGGCGGGCGGATTCGCCGTTTATCAGCAATACCTGATCCGCAATCGTGATGCACCGGGGTGTTTCAAAGCCTTTTTGAACAACAACGGCTTCGGTGCGGCGATCTTTTGTGGCATAGTAGTGGATTATCTTTTTTGACGTTTGTCGTAGGGTGCGCCGTGCGCACCAATCCAGGGAATAACGGTGCGCACGGCGCGCCCTACATGCAGAGCAGCTACCTGACATGCGAGCCGTACCTCAAGACGCGCAGAGCGAAGCGCAAAAGCTGCAACAACTTGGTCTCGCGGTGATCGACATCGAGGCCAAGTCAGTTGCGGCGTTGGCGGCGCGCATCGACGCCAATTTCGTTGCGGCCTGCCGGCACATGCTGCGCTGCGACGGGCGCATCGTGGTGCTTGGCATGGGCAAGTCCGGCCATATCGGCGGCAAGCTCGCCGCGACCTTGGCGAGCACCGGCAGCCCGGCGTTTTTCGTCCATCCCGGCGAGGCCAGCCACGGCGACCTGGGCATGATCACGGCGCGCGACGTAGTGCTGGCCTTGTCCAACTCCGGTGAGACCGAGGAAATCATCACCATCCTGCCTCTCATCAAGCGCTTGGGCGTGCCGCTCATCGCCTTGACCGGTAATCCCGCCTCCAACCTGGCGCGCGCCGCGACGGTGCACATCGACGTGAGCGTGGCGCAGGAGGCCTGTCCGCTCGGACTCGCCCCCACCTCCAGTACCACCGCGACGCTGGCGATGGGTGACGCCTTGGCCGTCGCGCTGCTCGAAGCGCGCGGCTTCACTGCCGAGGATTTTGCGCGCTCACACCCCGGCGGACGGCTCGGGCGGCGCTTGCTATTATTGATCAGGGACATCATGCACACCGGCGAGCGCATCCCCAAAGTGCGCGAGAGTGCTCCCCTCAAGGAAGCGCTGGTGGAGATGACGCGCAAGGGCCTGGGCATGACCGCCGTGATCGACGAACACGGCCATGTGCTGGGCATTTTCACCGACGGCGACCTGCGCCGCACGCTGGATCACGGCGTGGACGTGCGCACCGCCAGCATCGCCGAGTTGATGACGCGCCACTGTAGGACCGTGCAACCCGACAAGCTGGCGGTGGATGCCTTGCAGATCATGCAGACGCACAAAATCAGCGCTTTATTGGTGGTCGACGAAAATGCGGAGCTGGTTGGCGCGCTGCACATGCACGATCTACTGCGGGCAGGCGTGGTTTGAAATTTTCAGGGCAATACTCATGCAAGACATACTCGAAAAGGCCTCGCACATCAAACTGGTGATCTTCGACGTGGACGGCGTACTTACCGATGGCAGCCTGTATGTCGACGCCAACGGCCGGGAGCTGAAAGTATTTCATTCGCGCGATGGACATGGCATGAAAATGCTGCAAAACAGCGGTGTCGATATCGCTGTTATCACCGCCCGCACCTCCGAGGCCGTCGTCCACCGCATGACCAGCCTCAACATCAAGCATATTTACCAGGGCCAGCAGGACAAGCTCGCCGCCTTCAACGCCCTGCTCGACAAGATTGGCCTGGGGCCGCACCAGGTTGCCTATGTGGGTGACGATGTCATCGACCTGCCGGTGATGCTGCGCGTAGGATTGGCGATCGCGGTGCAGGACGCCCACATGCTGGTCAAGAAACACGCCCACTGGCAAACCCCCAATCCCGGCGGACGCGGCGCGGCGCGCGATGTCTGCGAGCTGGTCATGGAGGCGCAGGGGACGCTGGAGGGGCAGTTGGGGCGGTATCTCGGGTTGGGCGTGAGCTAAGGAATGATAAAATGTGTTATCTGTAGACAAGGCGAAACCCAGCCCGGAAAGGTGACGGTGACGCTCCAGCGCGGAGATGTTACTCTTGTTTTTAAGGGTGTCCCGGCGGATGTGTGCGAAAATTGCGGGGAATATTATCTGTCGGAGAGGGTCACCGAACAATTGTTGGCTCGCGCGGAAGAGGCGGTGCGAAGCGGTGCCGAGGTTGAAATCCTGAGGTTTGCCGCATAGATGCCCGATTTTCGAGGTATGGATCGCCGTTATCCTCTTTTCCTCATCGCACTCCTCGCCCTCGCCGCATTCAGCGCCTGGCTGCTGCAAACGGCTTCGATCCCGCAAGCCAGTGTGCCCGGCAAGCAGCGCCACGACCCCGATTTCTACATGAAAGACTTCACGCTTACCACCATGGACAAGGCGGGAATCCCGCGCAATCGTTTGTCCGGGCCGTACCTGGTGCACTATGCCGACGACGACAGCGCCGAACTGACCCGGCCGCGCATGATCGCTTTCCGCAAGGGTGAGCCGCCGTGGCACATCGAGGCCGAGCGGGGCTGGATCTCCAGCGGCGGCAAGGATGTGGTGCTGCGCGGCGATGTGGTGATGCGCCAGAATGACACCGTGCGCGGCCACGAGCAGACGGTGTGTACCACCGATCTTCATATCAGGCCGGACGATGAATACGCGGAAACCACGCATCCGGTCACCTTCAGCAATAACGCCGGCAGTGTCGTCAACGCTGTGGGAATGCGCGTCAACCTGAAGGACGAACGCCTGGAGTTATTGTCGAAAGTACGCGCAAGCTATGTATCAGAAACGAATCGCAACTAACTTTTTATTATTTTGTCTCGCCGCGCCCTGGCCCGCACTGACGATGACCGGCGACCGCGAGCAGCCGATCCGCATCGAGGCCGACCGCGTCGATATCGATGATAAGAAAGGTGTCAGCGTCTATCAGGGCAATGTGCGCATGACGCAGGGCAGCATCGTGCTCACGGCGGACACCGTCACGACCTACACGGCGATCGAGAAACAGGTCGTCAACGGCAAGGCGACCAAACGCCGTGAGCTGCAAAAGATCGTCGCCGAGGGCAAGCAGGCGAATTACCGGCAATTGCTCGACAGCCTGAACGCCAAAACCGGCAAGAACGAAGAGTTGAAGGCGCGCGCCGATCGCATCGACTACTTCGCCGCCGAGGAGCGCGTGGTGTTGCAAGGCGGCGGTTATCTGTGGAAGGAGGGCGACGAGTTCGCCGGCAATGTCATCGAATACGACGCCCGCGACGAAACCGTCAAGGCGGCCAAGGCGCAGGCCGGCCCGGAACGGGTGCAGGCGGTGATTCAGCCGCGCCGGAAAGAAAAAGAAGACAAGGCGCCATGAGCAGCATGCTGAGCGCGCACGATATCGCCAAGCGTTACCGTGCGCGCGATGTCGTCAATGGCGTGTCGTTGCAGGTCGGCAGCGGCGAGGTGGTCGGTTTGCTGGGGCCGAACGGTGCGGGCAAGACCACCTGTTTTTACATGATCGTCGGGCTGGTTTCCTGCGACAAGGGGGCCATCATGCTCGATGGCCGGGACATCACCGCCCACCCCATGCACGCCCGGGCGCAGCTGGGTGTAGGGTATTTGCCGCAGGAGGCGTCGGTATTCCGCAAGCTGACGGTCGAGCAGAACATCCTCGCCATATTGCAAACCGTGCCGGACTTGAGCCCCGGCCAGCGGGAGCAAGAACTGGAACTGCTGTTGCAGGAGCTGCACATCGGCCATATTCGCGGCAGCCTCGTCATGAGTCTGTCGGGAGGCGAGCGGCGGCGGGTGGAGATCGCCCGCGCCCTGGCCACCCGCCCCCGGTTCATGCTGCTGGACGAACCCTTCGCCGGCGTCGATCCCTTGTCGGTGATCGACATCCAGAATATCATCCAGCACCTATGTTCAAAGGGGATCGGCGTGCTGATCACCGATCATAATGTGCGCGAGACCTTGGGTATTTGCGGCCGCGCCTATATTATGAATGAAGGGAAGGTGATCGCTACGGGAACGCCGGCCGAGATTCTGGATAATCAGCAGGTTAGGGATGTATACCTGGGTCAGCAGTTCCAACTGTGATAAATTAGAGCTACACTACGTCTCCCGTCACATCGGCGTAATATTGATCATGGCTGAGTCAGTCGCCTTATCATGAAACAGTCGCTACAACTCCGTCTTGGTCAGCACCTGACCATGACACCCCAACTGCAACAGGCGATACGGTTGTTGCAGTTGTCCACGCTCGAATTGCAGGAAGAGGTGCAGCAGGCGCTGGAATCCAATCCGTTGCTGGAGCTTGCCGAAGAGGGCGAGTCCGAGGGCGGGGCCACCTCCGCTGGGGGCGAGGCTGCGGGTATCGACGACTATGCAGCCGACAGCCGGTTGGCCGACGAGATTTCCGCACCACTGATGGCTGACGAGGGGGGACAGGAAACCAGCGAGATGTTGGCCGACAGGCAGGATGCCGACCTCGCCTTGCAGTCGTCCGATATGCCCGACGAACTGCCCGTCGACAGTTCTTGGGACGATGTCTATGACTCCATCGCTCCGCAAGCCCTGGGCGCCGGCCAGGAGGATCGGGATTTCGAGGTTCAGGGCGAGTCGGTCGAAGGGCTGCATGAGCATTTGATGTGGCAGATGCGCCTTACTCCGTTCAGCGACACCGATACCGCTATCGCCACGGCGATCATCGACGCCATCAATGACGACGGCTATCTCGCCGCCACATTGGAAGAAATTCATTCCGGCCTGGCCGAAGAACTGGGCGTCGAGATGGACGAGGTCGAGGCGGTGCTGCACCGCGTCCAGCATTTCGATCCTCCGGGTGTGGCGGCGCGCGATCTGCGCGAGTGCCTGCTGATCCAGCTTCGTCAATTCGACCCGGCCACGCCCTGGCGCGAGCAGGCCATGCAACTGGTCCAGGAGCATCTTGACCTGCTGGCGAGCCGCGATTACACACAATTGATGCGCCGCATGAAACTGGCCCAGCCGGAGTTGAGCCAAGTCAACAAACTGATTCAGACAATGAATCCGCGTCCCGGCAGCATCTTCGCCAGGAAGTCCACCGAGTATGTCATCCCCGATGTGGTCGTTTCCAAGCAGCGCGGCACATGGCGGGTGGAGCTGAACCCTGAAGCGATGCCGCGGGTGCGCATCAATTCGCGATACGCCGGCCTGATCCGCCGTGCCGACAACAGTGCGGACAATACCTATCTGAAAAACCACTTGCAGGAGGCGCGCTGGTTCATCAAGAGCCTGCAAAGCCGCAGCGAGACCTTGCTCAAGGTCGCTTCCTGCATCGTCGAGCGGCAGCGCGCCTTCCTCGACTATGGCCCGGAGGCCATGAAACCACTGGTGCTGCATGACATCGCCGAAGCGGTGGGAATGCACGAATCGACCATCTCGCGTGTCACCACCCAGAAATACATGCACACCCCGCAGGGCATCTTCGAGCTCAAATACTTTTTTTCCAGCCACGTTTCCACCGCCGCCGGCGGCGTCTGTTCAGCGACTGCGATACGCGCATTGATCAAAAAACTGGTGGCGGCGGAGAGTCCGCAAAAACCACTGAGTGACAGTCAGATCGCCGATATCCTGTCGCAACAGGGGATCAACGTGGCGCGCCGCACCGTGGCGAAGTACCGCGAGGCGCTGTCGATCTCGCCCTCCAGCGAGCGCAGACGCTTGGCCTAGAACTAAAATGATTGGGGAGCACAACGGAAATCATGCAAATTGCCGATTTGATCACGCCTGACCGTGTCGTCTG
This sequence comes from Gammaproteobacteria bacterium, assembly GCA_005240065.1. Taxonomy (GTDB): domain Bacteria; phylum Pseudomonadota; class Gammaproteobacteria; family Ga007554; genus SBBG01. The sequence goes on from SBBG01000120.1 coordinate 8,968, forward strand.
TCACGCCAAGGCAAGCAGCAAAAAGCGCGCTTTCGAGCTGCTGGCGGAGATGCTGGCCGGATGTCAGCCTGGATTGACGCAGCAGGATATCGTAGACAGCCTGATGAACCGCGAGCGGCTGGGCAGCACCGGCCTGGGACATGGTGTGGCGATCCCGCATGGCCGCATCAAAAAGCTTCGCACGGCATCGGCCGCCATCGTGCAACTGGAGCGTGGCATCGATTTCGACGCCATCGACAACGAGCCGGTCGATTTGCTGTTTGCCCTGGTGGTGCCTGAGGAATCGACTGAAGAACATCTGCAATTGCTAAGCCAACTGGCCGAGATGTTGGGCGATGAGCAATTGCGCGGCAGACTGCATTCCGCGCAAACGCGCGACGAGCTGTGCACATTGGTGACTTGCCGTCAGCCGCCCGAAACATCCCGCGCGGCGCATGCCTGACGGTACCTGGTATGTCAGCTCCCCTCACCATCGGCGCTCTTTTTGACGTTCATGGGGAAAAACTTGCCCTGGAATGGCTGGCGGGGCGGGCG
>SBBG01000116.1 GCA_005240065.1 Gammaproteobacteria bacterium
GGCGTTGTCGATCGCCGGTGACCTGCTGGAGAGCATGTTCAAGCGCCGTGCCGGCGTCAAGGACAGCGGCGCGCTGTTGCCGGGGCATGGCGGCGTGCTGGACAGAATCGACAGCCTTACCGCTGCGGCGCCGGTATTTGTCGGCGGATTGCTGTTTCTGGGGACGTTGGTGTCGTGAGTTCTGGCCTGATCGGCGTTACCGTGCTCGGCGCAACCGGTTCGATCGGCGCCAGCACGCTGGACGTGCTGGCGCGTCACGCCGATCGCTATCGTGTCGTCGCTCTGACCGCGAATGCCGATGTCGAGCGGCTCCATGACCAGTGTCTGGCGCACCGGCCGGAATATGCCGTGATGGCGGACGAGCAGGCGGCGCAGCGTCTGTGCGAGCGGCTGCGCATTACCGCGCCGGATATCCAGGTTCTGGCCGGAATGGAGGGGCTGGAGAGTGTCGCCGCTCTGCCGCAGGCCGGTTATGTGATGGCAGCCATCGTCGGCGCGGCGGGTTTGCTGCCAACGCTGGCGGCGGTGCGCGCCGGCAAGCGGGTGATGTTGGCCAACAAGGAAGCGCTGGTGATGGCGGGTCGGATTTTCATGGACGAGGTGCGCCGCAATAACGCCGAGCTGCTGCCGGTGGACAGCGAGCACAACGCGATTTTCCAGTGTTTGCCCTCCCAGTCGTTCAGTCTTGATGCCGCAGGCGTGCGGCGTATTCTGCTCACCGCCTCGGGCGGACCGTTTCGCACCGTTTCCCTCTCCGAGCTCCAATACGTCACGCCCGATCAGGCATGCGCGCATCCCAACTGGGTGATGGGACGCAAGATCTCGGTCGACTCTGCCACCATGATGAACAAGGGGCTGGAGGTGATCGAGGCCTGCTGGCTGTTCAACGCCGCACCGGATAAAATTCAGGTGATATTGCATCCGCAGAGCGTGATTCACTCCATGGTCGAGTATCAGGATGGCTCCATTCTCGCCCAGCTCGGCAGTCCCGATATGCGCACGCCCATCGCCTATGCGCTGGCCTGGCCTGAACGCATCTCGTCCGGCGTTGAGCCGCTGAGTCTGTTCGATGTCGCCCGTCTCGATTTCGAGCGGCCGGACATGAAGCGCTTTCCCTGCCTGCGGCTGGCCTATGAAGCGATGGAGGCGGGGGGGACGGCCACTGCCATCCTCAACGCTGCCAACGAAGTTGCAGTGGCCTCTTTCCTGGCCGGGCGGATCCCCTTCACATCCATTCCCGAAGTCATCGAAGCCGTTCTGTCCGACGTGACGGCGCAAGATGCCGTGACCCTGGAGATCATTCTTGCCGACGATGCGAGAGCCCGCGAGGCGGCGGCGCGGCGGATTCAGGGTACGGCGTAAGTAATGACCGCGGTGCTGTCTTCTGTCTTCTTCTTCGTCATCGCGCTAGGGGTGTTGATCACCGTCCACGAGTTCGGCCATTTCTGGGTGGCGCGCAAGCTGGGGGTGAAGGTGCTGCGTTTCTCGGTGGGTTTTGGTAAGCCCTTGTGGAGCCGGCGCGGCAAGGATGGCACAGAGTATGTGATCGCCGCCATTCCTCTCGGCGGTTACGTCAAGATGCTCGACGAACGCGAGGCGCCGGTCGCGCCGCACGAACTTTCTTTCGCATTCAATCGCAAGCCGCTGGGCAGCCGCTTTGCGATCGTTTTCGCCGGCCCGCTGTTCAATTTCCTATTGGCCATCCTCGCCTATTGGGCGGTGTTCGTGATCGGCGTTGGCGGTATCAAGCCGATCGTGGATGAGGTTGCTCCCCATTCGATTGCGCAGAAAGACGGTTTTCAGCCTGGAGATGTGATCGTCGCGGTCAATGGCAAACAGACCGCCACTTGGGAAGGCGTGATGTTCGCCCTGCTGGACAAGGCGCTGGACAGGCAAACCGTGGAAGTGCGAGTGAAGGATGTCGGCCAGCGCGAGGTGACGCGGACACTGGATCTGAGCACGATCACCGGCGGCGATCTGGATCAGGGCAACTTGCTAAGCAGCATCGGGATACGGCCTCGTCGCCCGCTTATTCCGCCGGTGATCGGACATCTGGAGGTGGAAGGCGCTGCGAAGCGTGCGGGCCTGGCGGCGGGTGATAGAATAATCGCCGCCGATGGTCAGCCGATCAAGGATTGGGAAGAATGGGTGAAGTATGTCCAGCCGCGCGCCGAAAAGGTCATCCGGCTTGACATCGAACGCCAGGGACAGCGCCTTGTGCTGGAGCTGCGGCCTGTCGCCGTGGCGGCCAAGGAGGGAACGGTGGGGCGTATCGGCGCGGCGGTCAAGATACCGGAAGGTGAACTGTCCGAGGAGCTGCGCGCGGTATTGCGCTATTCGCCGGGCGAGGCGATGATGCGCGCCGTGGAGAAGACATGGGATATGTCGCTGCTGACGCTGCGCATGCTGGCCAAGATGGTGACAGGGGTGCTTTCCGTGAGCAATCTCAGTGGCCCGATCAGCATCGCGCAGTACGCCGGTTATTCGGCGAGCGCCGGGCTGGTGTCGTTTCTGGGCTTTCTGGCCATCGTCAGTATCAGCCTGGGGGTGTTGAACCTGCTGCCCATCCCGATTCTGGACGGCGGGCATCTCATGTATTACCTGATCGAATGGATCAAGGGTAGCCCGGTGTCGGAAGAGGCGCAGGCGCTGGGGCAGAGAGTGGGTATCGCCGTCCTCGGCACGCTGATGATTTTCGCCTTTTATAATGACTTGGCGCGGTTGTTTGGTTCGCCATAAGGATTATTTTGTAATGAAAGCTCCGACAAGAAGAGCACGGACATCATTGCTGCTGGGTGTACTGCCGGCCTTGTTGCTGGCATCGCAGGCGTGGGCATTGGAGCCGTTCGTCATCAAGGATATTCGTCTGGAGGGTTTGCAGCGCACCTCGCCGGGCACGCTCTTCAATTATTTGCCGATCAACACCGGCGACACCCTGGATGACGCGCGTTCGGCGGAGGCGATCCGGGCGCTGTTCAAAACGGGTTTTTTCGATGACGTGCGGTTCAGCCGTGATGGAGATACGCTGGTCATCACGGTCAAGGAGCGCCCCTCGATCTCCGGCATTAAGTTCAGCGGCAACAAGGATATCAAGACCGAGGACCTGACCAAGGCGATGAAGCAGCTCGGTCTCGCGGAAGGCCGGGTATTTGATCGTTCCCTGCTCGACAAGGTGGAGCGGGAGTTGCAGCGGCAATACTTCAGTCAGGGCAAATACGGCGTGAAAATAAAGCCGAAGGTGACCCCGCTGGAGCGCAACCGTGTCGATGTCGCCATCGAGATCGACGAGGGCAAGGCCGCCAAGATCCGCCAGATTGCCATCGTCGGCAACAAGGCGTTCAGCGACAAGGAGCTGCTGAAGCAATTGCAGCTCACCACGCCGACGATGTTTTCCTTCTTTACCAGCTCGGATCAATATTCCAAACAGAAATTGTCCGCCGACCTGGAAACCTTGCGTTCTTACTATCTCGATCGCGGCTACATCAACTTCGCCATCGACTCCACGCAAGTGACGATCACGCCCGACAAGCGCGATGTCTACATCACCGTCAACGTCACCGAGGGTGAAAGATACACCATCAAGGACATCAAACTGGCGGGTGATCTGATCGTTGCCGAAGAAGATCTGCGCAAGCTGATCACTGCCAAGGCGGGTGAAACATTCTCGCGCAAAGCCATCACCGAGGCTTCGGCCGCCATCGCCGAGCGTCTGGGGTCGGACGGCTATGCCTTCGCCAATGTCAATCCCGTGCCGGATATCGACAAGGAAAACCGGCAGGTCTCGGTGACGTTCATGGTCGATCCCGGCAAGCGCGTCTACGTACGGCGCATCAATGTCGCCGGCAATGCCAGAACCCGCGACGAAGTTGTCCGGCGCGAGATGCGCCAGATGGAGGGCGCGGTGCTGGCGACTGACAAAATCAACCGTTCCAGAATCCGCCTGCAACGGTTGGGATTCTTTCAGGACATCAACATCGAAACACCCGCGGTTCCCGGTTCCGCTGATCAGGTCGATGTCAATGTCAATGTCACCGAGCGATCCCTGGGCAGCTTCACCGCCGCAGTGGGCTTTTCACAAGTCCAGGGGTTGTTGTTGAGCGCCAGCATTTCCCAGGACAATTTTCTTGGCAGCGGCAAGCGTATCAGCGCCGAAGTGAACAATAGCCGCATCAACACCATTTACAGCGTTTCCTATACTGATCCCTATTACACGCCGGATGGCGTGAGCCGCGGGTTCCGGGGTTTTTTCCGCCAGACCAACGCCACGCGCCTGAATATCGGCAGTTTCACGTCGGACGTATTCGGCGGCGGAGTGAATTTCGGTTTTCCGCTCACCGAGCACAACACCGCCCGCTTGAGCCTCGACTATGAACACACCCGGATAAAACCGACCAATTTCACGCCCCCGAGCTATCGTGGTTTTATCAATGCAAACGGGGACACTTTTGATATAATCAAATTGTCCGGCGGCTGGTCGCATGATACCCGCAACCGCGCCATCTTCGCCGACGCCGGCATGCTGCAAAGCCTGTCCGCTGAAGTGGCGGTGCCCGGTATCGGCTTGCAGTTTTACAAGTTATCGTCACGTACCCAATGGTTCCGTCCCATCACCAAGGGTTTGACCTTGTTGCTGAACGGCGATCTGGGATACGGCGCCGGATATGGAGCCACCGAGGAACTGCCGTTCTGGGAGCGTTATTACGCGGGCGGTGCCTATTCCGTGCGCGGCTTCAGGGCGAACACTCTGGGCAGAAAGGAAAACGGCAGAGCGATAGGCGGCGCGGTGAAGCTGGCGGGTAGCGCCGAGCTGATCTTCCCCGTGCCATTCATGGAGGAGAGCAAATCTTTCCGCTTGAGCGCCTTCCTCGATGCCGGTAGCGTCTTCCCCGGTGTCAACCAGATCAACAGCGGGGATTTGCGTTATTCGGCGGGATTGTCGGCGATCTGGCTATCACCGATGGGGCCGTTGACGTTCAACCTCGCCAGACCGCTGAATAAAAAGGAAGGCGATATTACTGAGTCGTTCCAGTTCGCGCTGGGGACGTTTTTCTAGGATGTTTCATAAAACTTCGGAGTCACGTGTCTTGAGAAAGATCGCATATGCTGCTTTGGGTGTGTTGTTTGGTTTGTCCCTGTCGGCAGGGGCGGGCGCCGAGCTGAAGATCGGGGTGGTCAATGCCACCGAGGTGATGGAAAAAGCACCCCAGAAAGAGACGGCAAGCAGCCGGCTGGAGCAGGAATTCGGGCCGCGTAAGAACAAGCTGCAAGGTGAGTTCAAAGAGATCAAGCAACTGGAAGAGAAGCTGGCCAAGGATGGAGTGACCATGAGCGAAGGCGAGCGGGCCAAGGCAGAGAGGGATCTCTCGGTGCGCAAGCGCGATTTTGCCCGTGCCCAGGACGAGCTGAATGGCGATCTGAATATTCGCCGCAACGAGGAGCTGAACAAGCTGCAGCAAACCCTGCTCGACGCCATCCAGACCGTTGGCAAGGAAGAAAGTTACGATCTGATTCTGGCCGAGGGTGTGGCGTATGTGAATCCCAAGATAGATCTCACGGACAAGGTGTTGCAGCGCATGAAAGACAAGGCGACGAAGGCGAAAAAATAAAGGCAAGCGGGTGACGGCGGCAAACGGTATTGCTCTGGGAGAGATCGCGCGCCATGTCGGCGGCACGCTTCATGGCGATGCAAGCCGTGTGATCACTGGCGTGGCCACACTCCAGAGCGCCGGCCCCACGGACATCACCTTTCTCGCCAACCCGCGTTACCGCAAATATCTGGCCTCGACGCAGGCCGGCGCGGTGATCCTTGCCGCGAATGATTTGAATGAGTGCGCCACCGCGGCGGTAGTGACCGCCAATCCCTATGCCGCCTATGCCCGCGCCACCATGCTGCTGTATGCCGATCGTGCTTTGCCGGAGCCCGGCATCCATGCGTCCGCGTGTGTCAGCGCGGATAGCCGGGTGCATGACAGCGCCTCGATTGGCGCGCATTGTGTGATCGAGGCGGGGGCGGAGATTGCCGCGCATGTCAGCATCGGCCCTGGCTGCTTCATTGGCAAAGAGGCGGTGATTGGAGAAGGCAGCCGCATTTCCCCCAATGTCACGATCTGCCATGGGGCGCGCATTGGCCGGCGTGTTCTGATTCATCCGGGTGCGGTGATTGGCAGCGATGGTTTCGGTCTTGCCAGCGATCATGGCGTATGGGTGAAGGTGCTGCAACTGGGCGGCGTGTCGATCGGCGACGATGTGGAAATCGGTGCCAATACCACCATCGACCGTGGAGCGTTGGAAGATACCGTCATCGAGGATGGTGTAAAGCTCGATAACCAGATCCAGATCGCTCATAATGTGCGCATCGGCGCCCATACCGCTATCGCCGGTTGTGTCGGCATTGCCGGTAGCGCGCATATCGGCAGGCGTTGTACCATTGGCGGCGGGGTTGGTATCAGCGGGCATCTGGAAATCGCCGACGATGTGCACATCACCGGCATGTCGTTTGTCACCAAATCCATTCGCCAGCCTGGATTGTATTCCTCCGGGATTCCAGCAGATACCAATCAGCAATGGCACAAGAATACTGTGCGGTTCCGGCAGTTGGACGACATGGCTCGCCGCCTGAAAGCATTGGAAGAGCGGTTGAAGCGCGAGCAGGAAAATAGCGAAAAGTAGCCACGCATCTGTGGTGAAAATCCTCGACCGTTGATATGATCTGAGGCAACGCGTCATCCCTTGAGATAAAGGATAAAAATCTTGGAACAATTAGATATTCGCGAGGTGCTCAGGTACCTTCCTCATCGCTATCCCTTCATGTTGGTCGACCGGGTGCTCAGCTATGTTCCCGGCGAATCGCTGGTGGCGCTGAAGAATGTGACCTTCAACGAGCCGTTTTTCCAGGGTCATTTTCCGCAACGGCCTGTCATGCCCGGTGTGCTGATCATCGAGTCCCTGGCGCAGGCGACGGGCATTCTGGCGTTTATCAGTACCAACACCCGTCCCACAGACAAGTCCCTTTATTTCTTCGCCGGTATAGACAATGCGCGCTTCAAGCAGCCGGTCGTCCCCGGTGATCAGCTTGTCCTCGAAGTCGAGGTGCTGCGCGTGATAAGAACGGTCTGGAAATTCAACACTACCGCCAAGGTGGACGGCAATGTGGTCGCCTCGGCGGAAATCATGTGCGCGGAAAGGGAACTCGAGCCTTGAGCAGTGCATTGATTGCCCCGAGCGCGATAATTCATCCTGACGCGCGGCTGGCCTCTGGCGTCAGCGTCGGCCCCTATTCGGTAATTGCCGCCGGTGTCGAGATCGGCGAAAATACCTGGATCGGTCCGCACGTCGTGATTAACGGCCCGACGCGGATCGGCCGTGACAACAAGATCTACCAGTTCGCCTCGATCGGTGATGCGCCCCAGGATAAAAAATACCAGGGTGAGGATACGCGGCTGGAGATCGGCGACGGTAATACCATCCGCGAATATGTCACTATCAATCGCGGCACGGTGCAAGGTGGCGGTGTGACGCGCCTTGGCGATGACAACTGGATCATGGCCTATGTGCACATCGCCCACGATTGCATGCTGGGCAATCACATCATCATGTCCAACAATGCGTCGCTGGCGGGTCATGTGACCCTGGAAGATCACGTCATTCTTGGCGGGTTTACTCTGGTGCACCAGTTCTGCCGTCTGGGCGCGCATTCCTTCACCGCCTTCAATACCGGTATCGCCAAGGATGTTCCACCCTATCTCATAGTGTCGGACTATCGCGGTGTGCCGCATGGCCTCAACACCGAGGGCCTGAAGCGGCGCGGTTTTAGCACAGAAACCATCGAAAATCTGCGCCGCGCGTACAAGGTGCTTTACCGTTCCAACCTCACCCTCGATCAGGCGCTCGAGCGCCTCAGCGAAATGGCGCCTGGTTGTCCCGAAATCGGCGTCATGGCCGATTTTGTGGCGAAATCCTCGCGCGGCATTATAAGATAACGTCTTATCTATTCTATTCGGCAGATTGCTTGTGGATCTGCCGAATTTCACTTCATTCCCATTCCTGCAAACGCTTATGTTGACGCGATTTGCCAGCGTTGTGCTGGCTCTCTTGTTATTCCACTTGCTGGTTGCTGCCGCATTCGCCCAAGCGCTTAACGATGCCGCGCAGGATTTGCGCGAAGCCGAGCTGGCGTCGATTGCTGGTATCGTCGAGCAGGAAATCCAGGTCAGCAATCTCCCCGGTGCGGTCATTGTCATCGGTCATCAGGGCAAGGTGGTGTACCGCCACGCCTTCGGCAACCGTATGCTCAAGCCGGAAACGCTGCCGATGACGGAGGACACGATCTTTGACATCGCTTCCCTGACCAAACCTGTCGCAACGGCCACGGCCGTGATGCAGCTTGTCGAACAGGGCCGGTTGCGTCTGGATGATCCGATCACGAAGTATTGGCCGGAATTCAAGACCAACGGCAAGGAAAACATCAGCGTGCGTCATGCCCTCACGCATTATTCGGGGTTGCGCGCGGTGCTGGATGTGAGCAAGGACTGGTCGGGCCACGACGCGGCCGTCAAGCGGGTTGAAGCCGAGCGGCCGATGCTGCCTCCCGGCTCGGGTTTCATCTATAGCGACATCAATTTCATCGCGCTCGGTGAGCTGGTGCGGCGCGTCTCCGGTGTGCCGCTGGATGTGTATTGCGCACAAAACATCTTCGGCCCGCTGGGCATGCGTGACACGATGTTCAAGCCCGCGCCGGATCTCAAACCTCGTATCGCACCCACCGAGTTTCGCCAGGGTGTGCTGCGTTGGGGCGAAGTGCATGATACGACCGCCTATCGGATGGATGGCGTGGCCGGGCATGCGGGGCTGTTTTCCACTGCCGGTGACCTGTCGGTTTTCGCGCAGATGCTGCTCGATGGCGGGAGCATGAACGGTGTTCGGATACTGAGTCCTCTTTCGGTCGAGAAAATGACGCTGCCGCAGACGCCGCCCGGCAAGCAAACCATGCGCGGTTTCGGCTGGGACATCGACTCGCCGTTTGCCTCGAATCGTGGTGATCTGTTTCCACTTGGGTCTTATGGACACACCGGGTTTACCGGGACATCGATGTGGATCGACCCGGTGTCCAGAAGCTATGTCATCGTCCTCACCAACAGGGTGCATCCCGACAGCAAGGGCACTTCCGTGGCGCTGCAAAACAAGGTCGCCACCACAGTGGCCGCGGCGCTCGGGCCGCTGTCGGCGGAACAGGTGCTTGCCAGCCGCCGCTCATTGACCGGCTATTATGAGTTGATCAGAAATCTTCGCCAGGGTATGCGCAATGGTAAGGTGGAGACCGGCATCGACGTTCTGGCGGCGCAGCAGTTCGCACCGCTGGTTGGCATGCGCGTGGGTTTGATAACCAATCATTCCGGTGTCGATAACGCCGGGCGGCGCACCATCGACGCGCTTTATCAGGCGCCGGGCGTGAAGCTGATGGCGATCTTCAGTCCCGAGCATGGCCTCTACGGTGATGTGGACGAGAAAGTTACATCGAGCGTCGATACGGCGACTACTCTTCCGGTGTTCAGTCTGTATGGCGAAACGCAACGCCCCACGGATCAGATGCTCGAAAACCTCGATGTGCTGGTGTTCGATATCCAGGATGCCGGCGCGCGTTTTTACACCTACATCACCACCATGGCCTACGCGATGGAGGCGGCGGCGAGCAAGGGCATCGCCTTTTATGTCCTTGACCGGCCCAATCCCATCACGACTTCCATGGTGCAGGGACCAGTGCTGGAGCCGGAACTCAAATCCTTCACCGGCTATTTCCCCTTGCCCCTGCGCCACGGCATGACCGTCGGCGAACTCGCGCAAATGTTCAATGCCGAAAACCGGCTGGGCGTAAAACTGCAAGTGATCAAGATGCGCGGCTATCAGCGCGGTGACTGGTACGATGAGACCGGCTTGCGGTGGATCAATCCCTCGCCGAATCTGCGTACCCTCGCTCAGGCGACGCTATACCCCGGCGTGGCGATGGTCGAGGGCGCGAACATCAGCGTTGGCCGCGGCACCGATGCCCCATTCGAATTGCTGGGTGCGCCCTGGGTCAACGGCAAGGAACTGGCCGGCTATCTCAACAAACGCAAAATCCAGGGCGTGCGCTTCATGCCGGTCGACTTCCGCCCCGGCGCCGATCGCTATCAGGGCGAACTTTGTCACGGCGTACAGATCGTGCTCACCGACCGCCAGGCCCTCGATGCCGGTATTTTAGGCGTGGAGATCGCCAGCGCGCTTTACCGCCTTTATCCCAACGACTTCCAGCTCGACAAAATCCTCGCCAACATCGGCGCGCGTTGGGTGATCGAGGCGATCAGGAACAACCAGGACGTGGACGCCATCGCCCTGGGGTGGCAGGATATGCTTGAGGAGTTTCGGGGGGTGAGGGGTAAATATTTTCTGTATTGAGGGGGTGATGGAATCAGTAGTGTCCGGTTAAGTTAAAAATTTCCGGGCCAAGATTGAGTATTGGCGCGGGTTACAGGGCAATTTATTTTGGTGCCAATTTGAAATCAATTTTCGCCTATCCCGATTCGAGTAATTTCCAGAGATCAATTTCTCTGGCTGCGTCCGCAACGGGGCGCTGCGCAGTAGCGCACCGTTGCGGACGCAGGATGAACGCGGGCCGCCGGAGGCATACTTGTCGCCGAGCACAGTCATTTTGGGACTGGGATGTCCC
>SBBG01000104.1 GCA_005240065.1 Gammaproteobacteria bacterium
ATCCTCAACGGCGTCGATTATCGCGCCGCGGGTCCCATTCGCGATAATCGACGCCGTTGAGGATGCCCGTCAGGCGATCCGCGCGGTGGTTGAGCAGGCCCTCCAGGCCGCAGCCATATTCCGGCGTGCGGATCTCCTGCGCATAGCTGGGGCTCACCGTGCTCAGCATGTCCGCATATATTAAGCCGCCCTTGATGAACGACAGGCGGCCGTAAAATTCCAGGCCGTCGGCAGACCACAGTGCGGGCGGCAGCGCCAGTTCGGCGAAGGTGGCGGACGGGAAGATCCCCTGATAAGCCAGATTGTGGATGGTGAACACCGTGGCGGGGCGCTGCTCGTCCAGTGAGAGTAAAGCGGGAATCAACCCGCACTGCCAATCGTTGCAATGCACGATGTCGGGCCGCCAGTCGAGTCCGGCTTGGTCGCGCGCCACAGCGGCGACGGCGCGGGCGAACAAGGCGAAACGCTGGGCGTTATCCGGCCAGTCCTTGCCGTCCGGCGCGAGGTAGGGGTTGCCCGGCCGGTCGAACAGGGCGGGCGCATCGACCAGCCACAGTTTCACCTGACTGCCGGGCAGCTTGCCTTCCAGCAGGCGCACCGATTCGGAAAATCCCGCAAGCCCCGGATTGACCATCACCAGCTTGCCGGCGCGCGCCAGCGCGTCGCGATAGGCGGGCATGATCAGGCGCACATCCTGGCGCAGCGCCTTCAGGGCGATCGGCAAGCTACCCGCGACATCGCCCAGACCGCCGGTTTTCATCAAGGGATAGGCTTCGCTGGCGGCGAACAAGATTTTTTGGTTTTGCATTTCTTTAAATGTTTTCGGATTCTTGGTTTTGGGTTTCGAGACAACAAGGATCAATCGTATTTTTTGATCTTTTCCCGCCACTGCCTCGCCTTGGCAAGAATGTCGATTTCGTCGAGGGTGGTGAGCGCGCGCTCCTTGAGCAGATGTTTGCCCGCCACCCATACATCGCTCACCTTGTCGCGGCCGGTTGCGTAAACAAGTTGCGAGACCGGATGATAAACAGGCTGGCTCTCGATGCCGCCCAGATGCACGGCCACCACGTCCGCCGATTTCCCGCGCCTGAGCGAGCCGGTTTCACCGTCCAGCCCCAAGGCGCGGGCGCCGTTCAGTGTCGCCATGCGCAAGGCGGCGGAAGCGCTCACTGCGCTGGCATCGCCGGCCACCGCCTTGGCCAGCAGCGCAGCGCTGCGCATCTCGCCGAACATATCGAGATCGTTGTTGCTCGCCGCGCCATCGGTACCGATGGCGACATTGATGCCCGCCTTGATGAGCTTCTGGACAGGACAGAAGCCGCTGGCCAGCTTGAGATTGGATTCGGGGCAATGAACGACATGCCCGCCCGCCGCGGCATAGCGGGCGATTTCGTCGTCGGTCAACTGCGTCATGTGCACGCCGATCAAATAAGGCGAGAGCACGCCAAGTTTATCCAGCCGCTGCAAGGGACGCTCGCTGTGATGGGCCATACTCTGGCCGATCTCGTCCGCCGTTTCGTGGATGTGCATGTGGATGGGCGTGTCGAGCTCGTCCGCATACATGCGGATCTTCTCCAACGGGCCGTTGGACACGGTGTACGGCGCGTGCGGCGCAAAGGCGGTGCGCACCAGGGGGTGGGCGCGATAACGATCATGCACATCCAGCCCCTTGTGCAGATATTCGGCGGCATCGCCCGCCCATACCGTGGGAAAGTCGATCACGATCAGGCCGACACAGGCCCGCATGCCGCTGTCTTCCACGACGCGCGCGGTCTCGTCGGGAAAGAAATACATGTCGTTGAAACAGGTTGTGCCGCCGCGCAACATTTCCGCGATGGCCAGGCGTGTGCCGTCCGCGACGAATTCGGGGCTGACCCATGCCCCTTCCGCAGGCCAGATATGATTATTGAGCCACTCCATCAGCGGCAAGTCGTCGGCCAGGCCGCGGAACAGCGACATCGCGGCGTGGGTGTGGGCGTTGACCAGGCCGGGAATGAGCGCATGCTCGTCGAGATCGAGCACGGTATGCGATCGATATTTCGCGCCCGCCTCCGAGGTCGGCAAAATATCCAGAATGCGCCCATCGCGCATCGCCAGGCTGTGGTATTCATATACCGCGCCTTCGGGCTCGACGGGAATGATCCAGCGGGCATGGATCAGCGTGTCTACATTGTGCATGGGGACTACCGATGTTGTTGTTCGACATCGGACAGTATACCCAAACTCTGCCCAAAACACGGCAGACCGTTTATCATGGCGCTTTCTCAACTCCGCGGTCTTATAAACAATGCCAAACCCCTTTCACGACTCCATCCGCGCCGTGGAGTGGAGCAACGGCGCGCTGAAGCTGCTTGACCAACGCGCCCTGCCCCGCCAGCGCGAACATCTTGTCATCGAAGACACCGCAGGCACGGCGCAGGCCATCAAGGACATGGTGGTGCGCGGCGCCCCGGCGATCGGCATCACCGCCGCCTACGGTGTGGTGCTGGCGGCGCGCGCCTGTTATGCGCGCTCGCCGGCCACCTGGAAACAGGACATCGAAACCGATCTGGAACTTCTGGCGCGCTCACGGCCCACCGCCGTCAATCTATTCTGGGCACTGGAACGGATGCGCCGCCATGCCGCCACCCTCGGCGGCGATCCTTACCCAGCCTTGCTTGCCGAGGCGCAGCGCATTCACGAAGAAGACATCGCCGCCAACCGGCGCATGGGCGAGATGGGTGCCGAACTGATCCAGTCACCCGGTGCGGTGCTCACGCACTGCAACACTGGCTCGCTGGCCACCGGCGGCTATGGCACCGCGCTCGGCGTGATCCGCGCCGCTTATGCCGCGGGCCGCGTCAGCCAGGTGTTCGCCGACGAAACCCGTCCCTGGCTGCAAGGCGCGCGCCTGACCGCCTGGGAGCTGGTGGAAGATCGCATTCCGGTGACGCTGCTGTGCGAAGGCGCGGCGGCGCATCTGCTGAAACAGGGCGGCGTGCGCTGGGTGATCGTCGGCGCCGACCGCATCGCCGCCAACGGCGACACCGCCAACAAGATCGGCACCTACAGCCTGGCGATACTGGCGCGCCATCATGGCGTGAAATTCATGGTCGTGGCGCCCACCTCCACGGTGGACATGACCCTCGCCGGCGGCGATCAGATTCCCATCGAAATACGTGCGGACAGCGAGGTGCTGACACACGCCGGCCACCCCGTCGCGGCGCAAGGCGCGCAGGCATGGAACCCGGCGTTCGATGTGGCCCCGGCCGAGCTGATCGACGCCATCGTCACCGAACGCGGCGTGATTCTCTCGCCAACCCCGGAGAAAATGGCGGTGATGATGGGAAGACAAGATTAGAAATGTGCAGGGTGTGCAGGGTACACCGTGCGCACCAGCTATGTGGCGCATGAGCCCGCACACCGCAAAAATCCGCGAGCGATGGAAACATTCCCCCTCTACCTCCTGCTCGGCGCCGCCGCCGGTTTCCTCGCCGGGCTGATGGGCATCGGCGGCGTCCTCATCATCGTCCCCGCGCTGGTCTTCATCTTCCACGCACAAGGGATGGCCGAGACGCTCATCATGCACATGTCTCTCGGCACTTCGCTCGCCACCATCGTGTTGACCGCCATTTCCTCGGTGCGCGCCCATCATCGGCGCGGCGCGGTGCTGTGGCCGGTGGTCCGACAACTCGCACCAGGCATCGTGGCAGGCGCTCTGGCGGGCGCTACACTGGTGGACGAGCTGCCGGGCGCCATACTGAAGCGCATCTTTGGCGTATTCGCGCTGATGGTGGCGTTGCAGATGGCACTGAATGCCAAACCCGCCCCGCACCGGCAGCTTCCCGGCCGTACCGGCATGACGGTGGCAGGATCGATTATCGGTGGCATTTCGGCGATCGTCGGCATCGGCGGCGGAACATTGACCGTACCCTTCCTCACCTGGTGCAGGGTCAGCATACACAATGCGGTAGCAACCTCCGCCGCCTGCGGCCTGCCCATCGCCCTGGCGGGCAGCGTGGGATTTTCCATCACCGGCTGGAACGAGACGAACCTGCCCGCACTGAGCAGCGGCTATCTCTACTGGCCGGCCATCCTGAGCATCACCACCGTGAGCGTGGCCTTCGCTCCCCTCGGAGCACGGCTTGCCCACGCATTGCCCGCCGAACTTCTGAAAAAGATTTTCGCGGTGATACTGGCGTTGATTGGGCTACGGATGGTGGTGGGTTAAACGGCTTTTAGGAAAACGACCGGGGCGGCGTATGCGTGAGCGGGTGAGAGCGAGAGTTCGTCACCCACCCGCCACGCTCGGCTGCTCGTCTGGCGCAATCTTCTCATACCAGGCATAAGCCAACATTCCGGCGATCATCGCCGCGGTAAAGATCAGCCCGGACATACTGCCATGGCCTACAAGCACTATCGCCGGTCCTGGGCATATACCACATAGCCCCCAACCGATGCCGAACAGGGTGCTTCCAGCCACCAAACCGCGATTGATGGTGCGTGTGTCCGGCAGGGCATGATGCTTGTCCGGCCCGATCAAGGCTCCCCGGCGCTTGTAAAGGCCGAAGGCCGGCAGCGCGACGGCGATGGCGGCGGCCATGACGAAGGCCAGCGAAGGGTTCCAGGCGCCTCCTACGTCGAGAAAAGCGATAACGCGAGCGGGATCGGTCATGCCGGAGATGATCAGCCCCAAACCGAACAACAAACCCGTCGCCAAACCGATGATGGCCTGCATGGTCATGCCCCCAAATGACGAACGAAGTAAACGGTCATCATCGCCGCACCCATGAACGTCAGGGTTGCAACGAGGGAGCGCCGCGAGAGGTTTGACAGACCACACACGCCATGACCGCTGGTACAGCCAGAACCGAGCCGTGTGCCAAATCCCACCAGCAGGCCCGCCACGATCAAGACGCCCATGTCCATCGAAACATTCGCCTCCGCCAGTTCGCCGCCCGCCAGAGCGTAAACCGCGGGAGAAATCACCAACCCGAGCACAAACCAGACCCGCCAACCGCCTCGCCCCCCCCGGCCCAGCACAAGATTGTGGAGTATGCCGCTAATCCCGGCAATCCGGCCCGATAGCATGAGCAACAGCGAGGCGGAAAAACCTATCAACGTGCCACCGGCGGCAGCTTGAAGGTAAATATTCGACATTTCGAAAGGCATCCAAATGGTCACACTGGATAGCAGTTTATATTCCCAGTAAGTAAAAATAC
>SBBG01000034.1 GCA_005240065.1 Gammaproteobacteria bacterium
CCGCCGAAAAACAACCTCATGCTGCCCGGCATCACCTACGACGTGATCCTGGAACTCGCCGCCGCCAACGGCATCCCCTGTGAAGTGCGCCCCATCGCCGAACACGAGGTGCGCAACGCGCAGGAACTATGGCAAACCTCCTCCACCCGCGAGGTCCTGGCCATCACCACCCTGGACGGAAAAGCCGTCGGCGACGGCAGGCCGGGACCGCTGTTCCGGCGGATGTATGCTCTGTATCAGCAATATAAGCAAGACGTGCGAGCGGGTAAAGCATAGGAACCCGTCGTGAATAATCCGCAAGAATCCCCCCTCACCTTCCCCGCCGAATTCCCCATCAAGGCCACCGGACGCGCCACGCCCGATTTCGAGACCAAGGTAATCGAGATCGTGCGCCGCCACGCGCCCGACCTCGACACCAGCGCGATAACCCGCCGCACCAGCCAGGGAGGCAAATACCTCGCCGTCACCGTCACCATCCAGACCGCCAGCCGCGAACAGCTCGATGCGATTTACCAGGATCTGACGGCGTGCAAGGAAGTGTTGTGGGCTTTATAGATCGGGCGCAACTCGCAAAATTCGGATTTACTATCAACCCGGCAATCAAATTCATCTGCTTTTCCAGCTTTTCTCCAAAGAGTAGGGTACACCGCGCGCACCATCTGTGTGGTGCGTGAGACGCACCCTACGAAACAACAGGGTAATGACGAGCTATTTGATTACCGGATTAAAATTCTACTGTGTCACAAAGCGATCAAGGGATGCAGCACAAGGTAAAATCGGGCGGAAAAACGGAGTTTACACGTAGTAAATAAGCGTTTGAGTCCGATTTTAACGCCGCAATGCGCCCTTCGGCGCTTTATGACACAGTAGAGCTAATGAGATTGTAGAAATCCCTCCGGGGGAGGGGATCGCTGAATATAGCAACCTCTCAGGAGGTTGATTTTATCGAGATCAAAACAAAATTTTTTTGGGATTTTTCTACTATTTCAACCTAATCTAAAATAAAATTCATGTCAATCTCATAAGACCATAATTAGTAGAGGCAAATAAACTGTCCAGTGTTGTAGCGCATGATCTATCCGGTTTTACTGGTTGCCGAGGAGGTGACCTGGATAAAGCGGCATGACGCGACAAGTCGCACCACTCATTCAGTATGCAGCAGCTTGCGGCGACGAGCGAAGGCGCGCCCCAAGGCCGGCGCGGGCCGTGACAGTGATAATATCGCATTCGCAAAGCATTCCTGATTAGCCAGCGACAGCCGGATGGCTTCGGCCTGCTCAATGGCGCGCTGCGCCGCTTCCTGCATGGCGGACGCCACGAAATCGGCACGGTACATCCCTGAGTCTTGGCGGCGCGTTTGGGCATGGCATTTACTCCTGTTGACAATATACGGCGATTTTTCCGTACAAATTAACCGGCATCCGTGGCGAGCGACACGACCGTCGCCAGAGAAAGGCGCGCCCAGCAAAAAGAACACAACCTCATCGCAACACCCTCACCAGCGCAATACCGTTCTTCTGATACAAGACCTCGAACCCCGCCAGCCCCGGCAGATAAATGGCCTTGGTCAGCACCACGTCCCCCGCGCGCGGTTCGCGTTTTTGCACCAGTCTCTCGCTGTATACATTGAAACTTGGCGTGTTCAACTTCCACATCACCACCTCATAGTCGCGCTGCTTGGCGAGCAGCGCCGCTTCCTTGATGGGCTGTTGCTGGATACCGGCCACGATCGGCACCACGAACTGTGCCAAAGCGAAGACGGTGAGCAAACCGCTGGCAAATAGTTTGTGAACGCCGGCGTAGCGACGCTCGACCATGAAATACAGGGTGAACGCTGCGGCGGCGGCAAAGAAGATCCGGTAAGCGCTGGTGAAATATTCCCGATAATCCGCCAGCGCCGATCGGACAAAGGGATCTTTGATGCCCGGCAGGGCATTGGCGATGATCTCCGGCAGGAAGAACAATACCGCGAAGAACAGCAGCGGCGGCAGGAACAGCAGTCGTTTCGCTTTGAGATCCGGAATATGCAAGGCCATGAGAACGAACAGCGGCACAAAGCCGTAAACGATGTAATGCGGCAGCTTGGTGCCGGAAAGCGAAAAGAACACCAGCACGAAGCCGAACCACAAGCCCAGAAACAAGCGCAGGTCATCGTTGATGATCTGCCTGATCCGCACCACGCTGCTCAGCAGCACCGTGGTATAGGGCAAGACGCCAAGGAGTATGACAGGAATGTAATACAAGACATTGCCGGTGTGCCCCTCCATTCCTTCCTGGAAACGTCCGACGTTGTGCTTGAAGAAGAAACCCTGGATGAAGGCATCGCCTTCCTTGAGGTATTGCGCCACGTACCAGGGCATGGCGACGAGCAAAAAAATCACGATGCCGATGGGATTGCAGACGGCCCTCAGCCAGATCTTGAAATCGCCCTTGAGGGTAAAAAAGAGCAGGCTCACCACCAGCGGTATCATCACCGCCACCGGCCCCTTGGTCAGAAAGCCTAATGCCATGAACAGAAACGCGAGATACAGATGCTTGCCCCGCCGGCTGCGATAAAACAGAAAACTCGACAGCATCGCCGCCGTGATCCACAGATTAAGCAGCGCGTCCGCCGTCGCCGCCCGGCCCATGACGGAGATCTCCAGCGCGGTCGCCATCATGATCGCGGCGTAACAGGCGGTCTGCGCATCCTTCACGGTTTTCACGAAAAGGAATACCGCCGCCACCCAGGCCGTGGCCGCCAGCATCGAGGGCAGGCGGAAGGCAAACTCGTTGACGCCGAACAGCGCCACGCTGGCCGCTTGCAGCCAATAGATCAGAATCGGCTTGTCATAGCGTGGCTCGCCGTTGAGATAGGTGGAGATGAAGTCGCCGCGCAGAAACATCTCGCGCGTGGCTTCGCTGAAGGCGCCCTCGTCGAGATCGAAGAGCGGAATGGCATGGGTGTTGTAAAAAAATCCCAACGCCACGGCGGCCATCAGCAGATAAAACAAGAGATTGGTATGGCGCGTATCGGCTTGCATTTATAGAGGAAGAAAAAGCCGCTCACGGCGTGCTTGTGTTGTCATTGGCCTGACACTATTATAGCAACACTGCGGATTTTACCGCTTGCGGAGGTGGCGCCGTGGAAAACAGCCGTGCCGGCAGTTTCAGCATTCCCAGCTCTGTTCCCGCCGATCAGCATCAGGACAGGAATTTGCGCCACCGTCTCGACGAGGTGCTGGCCGAGGCGCGGCAAAATGAGCGCAAGCTGCGCCGTTTCCAGTCGCTGGAACTGCAACTCATCGGCTTGTCCTCGCTGTGCGAGCTGATCCAGGCCGTGGTCTACCCCGACCCCGCCGCCACCCAATGGGATATGGTCACCTTGCTGCTGATCGACCCTGAATACGAGATCCAGCGCATCCTGGAGGAAGAGGACGTCAACCTGCGCGACCATCCCGCCTTGATCTTCACCAGCGATGGCAACAAGCTCGACGCCCTGCATCCCTACTCGCTGTTCCCCATGCTTGGCCCCTATCAACCCAACCGCCATGCCGCGCTGTTCCCCCTGCCCAAGCGCCCGGCCAGCGTGGCGCTGCTGCCGATGGTGCGCAATGGCCGGCTGATCGGCAGCCTGAACATCGGCAGCTACAGCCGCGAACGCTTCATCAAAGGCGTGCGCACCGACATCCTCGAACACTACGCCGCCGTGGTGGCAATCTGCCTGGAAAACGCCGCCAACCTCGAACGCCTCAAGCGCCAGGGATTGACCGACACACTTACCGCGATCAACAACCGGCGCTTTTTCGATCAACGCCTGGGCGAGGAGATCGCCTCCGCAACGCGCAGCCAGCGTCCGCTGTCCTGCATGCTGCTTGATGTCGATTATTTCAAGAAAGTAAACGACAGCTACGGCCACCAGATCGGCGACCAGGTGCTGCGCGAGGTTGCCGCCGTGATCCGCTCACAACTGCGCGGAGGCGACGTGCTGTCGCGCTACGGCGGCGAGGAATTTTCCGCGCTGCTCGCCCAAACCGGCGCCGACGGCGCGGTGGACGTCGCCGAACGCATTCGCAAGGCGGTCGCCGAACACCGCTTTACCCCGCCCAACGGCGAGCAATTCAGCGTCACCCTTTCCATCGGCATCGCCACCTACAACCCCGAGTACACCCCGCCTCCCGCAGCAATGACCGGCGACACCCTGATCGGCCACGCCGACCATGCGCTCTACGACGCCAAGGCGGCGGGCCGGAACAAGGTGGTGAATGCCGGGGATGTGGCGGCGGCGCAAGAAGGATGGTGATGCGGCGAAGCCGCACAAGATCGCTTACTCGCTCACAATCCGCTCGATCACGGCCTTAAGATCGCCTTCCTCCAGGAGCGTACCCTTCACATTCGCGCCATCGAGGTCGGCACCGGTCAAATCCGCCCCGGTGAGATCGGCATTGGCGAGGTTGGCGCCGCACAAGATGGCAAGCCGCAGGTCGGCATAAGACAAATTCGCCCCGCTCAGATCGGCGCCGGTCAAGTCATACTCCACCATATTGGCATTGCCGAGATTCGCACCAGCAAGATTCGCCCTCCGCAAAGTGTCGGCATCAAGCGTGACCAAGGCATCGAAACCTTTTTTATCGTAAATGGCGATCATGTCCTTCAGCGCTCCGAACGAAATGCCCCATGATACAATTTGCACCCGGGATAGGACAGAGCTCCTGACCGCGCGGATAGCCCAAGGAGACCCTCTCATGAACGCACACAAACAAATCGCCATAGTGACCGGTGCCAATCGCGGCCTGGGCCTCGAGACATCACGACAATTGGCGCAACGAGGCTATCAGGTGGTGATGACCAGCCGCAGCGTCGAAAAAGGACGGGGCGCCGCCGAGAAACTCAAAAAAGAGGGGCTGGATGTCGTTTATTTCCCCCTCGATGTCTCTAATCCGGCGCATATCCGGCAACTCGAACACTTCATCGAGAAGGAGTTCGGCCGCCTCGACGTGCTGGTAAACAACGCCGGCGTGTTTCTCGACCCCCGCGACCCGGCCGCCG
This sequence comes from Gammaproteobacteria bacterium, assembly GCA_005240065.1. Taxonomy (GTDB): domain Bacteria; phylum Pseudomonadota; class Gammaproteobacteria; family Ga007554; genus SBBG01. Next base: position 5,029 of record SBBG01000034.1, read on the forward strand.
CCAGCCTGTTCAATACCGAAATCGATATCATCCGCGATACTTTCGAGACCAACACCCTCGGCCCGCTGATGCTTGCCCAGGCATTGGTGCCGCTGATGAGAGGTGAGGGCCGCGTCGTCAACGTTTCCTCCGGCATGGGCCAGCTCAGCGAAATGAACGGCGGCTGGCCGGGCTATCGCCTGTCGAAAACGGCGCTGAACGCCGTCACCCGCATCCTGGCCGACGAGCTTGCCAACACACAGATCAAGGTGAATTCCGTCTGCCCCGGCTGGGTGAAAACCGACATGGGCGGCCCCGATGCGGAACGGCCGGTCGAGCAGGGCGCGGAAACCATCGTCTGGCTGGCTACCCTGCCTGAAGATGGTCCCAGCGGCGGATTTTTCCGCGACAAGCAGCCTATCGTGTGGTAAGGATGGCGACGTCGTTGACGACGTTATCCATTACGCAGAAGCCGGGCGAGGGCTTGCTTGACTGACGATCAAGAAACTGACGAGTCAACTCAGGACGCTGCATTTATGCGGCGCGATATTGGCTTGCCGGCTGATCGGAATAAATCGAGATACGTGGTAAGAGAGAGAGGAAAGTGGGGGGATGATTTTCCCTGTGGTGGTGAAACTCAGGCCGTTTCGCAGCCAGCAAGCGAGAGGACAAACACCTGGCTGCGATCACTAGTGGGAGTTTAGGGGAAATTTAGTGTCAACGCAAAATAGAAATGTCCGCCCCCCCTTTTCATCCGGCGTGTTGTTCAATATGTGAATATACAGGGTAATGGGGTCAAGACCGGAGCAGCACGGGGCGGTCTCGCCCAATAGCATTCCCCGCCGCATGGATCCGGCCGATGCCCTCGGCCACGAATTCACAGTACCACCGGCATGCTTGCGCGTGTCGCTTTCCAAACACAGCCAGTATTCCATCTGTCAGCGGAAGGTCCGCTCATGTACCTCCAGCCGTACCGCCTCCTTCTGCATCAGACGCCCCCTGCCAGCCCTCGTAAGCCTCTTCAAATCTCATCCTCCGCGTCTCCTGTAGCCATTCCGTCCGCTTCCTCCCGG
>SBBG01000095.1 GCA_005240065.1 Gammaproteobacteria bacterium
GTTCGTGTTCAAGTCGACACCACGTTTTTTTGTCGAAAAATTGCTATGACTCATTGAGTTATGCGATAACACGGCTAAGTTAACCGGACACTAGTGATTGATGTTATATTTGTCCAAGATATCGTAAGGTGGCAGCCAAGCCTCCAGATTAATGAGACGGTCTATTTCTGATACAGTGAATGTAGGGTGCGCCGTGCGCACCAATATTTCGATGAACTATGGTGCGCACGGCGCACCCTACATTCGATATGTGGCATAGTGCAAGTTAACGAGTTTCTGATTAATAGTGAGATGGACTATTTCTGTTCAGACGGTAGGCAGCCATGAAAAAAATAGAAGCAGTGATCAAGCCTTTCAAGCTTGACGATGTGCGGGAGGCATTGTCGGAGATCGGTGTGACCGGCATGACGGTGACGGAAGTGAAGGGTTTCGGACGGCAGAAGGGACATACCGAGCTGTATCGCGGCGCTGAGTATGTGGTTGATTTCCTGCCCAAGGTGAAGCTCGAAATCGTGGTGGCCGCGGATAACGTGGACCGATGCGTGGAAGTAATCACGCAGGCGGCCCGCACTGGCAAGATCGGCGACGGCAAGATCTTCATCACCTCGGTGGAGCGGGTGGTGAGGATAAGGACGGGCGAAGAGAACCTGGACGCGATTTAGGGGCACTTCTAAAAATCCGCTGAAGTCACGATGGCGGCCCTTATATAACAGGGGGTGCTCAAAGTGCTCATGTACTCCAGGTACACTTCACTTTTTCACCCATTTCTGCCTTGCCCTCGCGCCTTGAACGAATTTTTAGAAGCGCCATTAGGTTTTTTCAGCGCGAAACGGCCTATCGGTATTTCACAACTTCATCCAGATGCCGTCGCGGGGTCGGTTCCGGCACTTCGGCCGGGTAGCCTATGCTGAGCAGGGCGACCGGCCGTTTGGTCTGTTCGATGTTCAGCAATTTTCTCACCGCTTCTTCATCGAACGAGCCCACCCATGTCGATCCCATCCCCGCCGCCACGATGGCAAGCTGGGCATAGGCGGCGGCGATAGTGGCGTCTTGAATGGCGTAGAGGGAGTGCCCGCGTTCACCATAATGAGCGGTGGAGCGCTCCGGGTCAGCACAGAATACCAGGCAAACCGGCGCTTCCGAGAGAAATGCTTGCCCGCCGGCAGCGGTGCGCAGCCCGTCACGCTCCGCCTGGCGGGTGACGACGATGATCTGATAGGCCTGCAAATCACCGGCGGAAGGGGCGGCGCAGGCGATTTCCAGAACCGCGTGGATCTTTTCGCGCTCGACCGGCATGTCGCTGCGGTATTTGCGCACCGAATGGCGATGACGCACTGTTTCAAAGAAGTCCCACATCTTTAAATCCCTCTTAATTCCTCACAGTCAGCTTCCGCACCTCGGCCAGATAAGGACTTTGCGGATAATTCATCTCCAGCACGCGCAGCGCATCGATCGACAGATCGTTCATGCCAAGCAGCTTGTAGGCCTTGGCCATGATCCCCAGCGCATCGGGGGTTGCGGTCGTGGTCGGGTAGTTTTCGATCACGTACTTGGCGCGATTGGCGGCGGCCAGGTAAGCCCCGCGCCGCATGTAGTAATTCGCTACATGTATTTCATAGCGGGCAAGATTGTTGTACAGGTACAGTGTGCGTTGCGCGGCGTCCTGGGCGTATTTGCTGTTGGGGAACAGCTTGACCAGTTGCGTGAAATGCTGGAGCGATTCACGCGCTGCACGCGGATCGCGTTCCGAAGGGTCTTGCCCGAACAGGCGTTCCAAGCCGCCGATACCGCGCGTGAAATTGGCCAGTCCCTTCACATAGTAGGCATAGTCGACGTTGGGATGGCGAGGATAAAGCTTGATGAAATGATCGGCGGCGGCGATGGAAGACTCGGATTCGTCGTACTTGTAATAGGCATACGCGATCTCCAGTTGCGCCTGCTGGGCGTAAGGGCCGAAGGGGTAGCGCGAAACCAGCGTTTCGAAATCCTTGACGGCCTTTTCGTAGTCCCCAGCATTGAGCCTTTCCTTGCCGCGTTCATAAAAACGGCTGGCCGGCCAGTCCTTGGTTTCTTTCTCGCTTTCGGATAACGAGGCGCAAGCGACGAGGAAGAAAGGAAAGATCAGGATGAGGAGAAATGTGTACAGACGCATGATGTAAGGTGTGTCCATGTGTTTGGCATTGACGATGAGTATGCTCCGCATTATTTTGTCCCGCCAACCTTTTTAATGGTTTCTTGAATGGTGTGGAGGCTGCGTACCCAGGGCTTTGCGATGTCCAGGTCTTTCGACAAGGTTTTTGCCGCATCGCGCGCCACCGTTTCGGTGGGATAGATTCCGTAAAGCAGGGCATAGCCGCCGCTATCGTTTCGGAAATAGGCCGTTTTTCCCTGGATATTGCGGGTTTTGACGAATTTCAGCAGTAAGGCTTCGTCGCCCGTGCTCATCAGTTGTACGGTATAGTAACCGGGATTCTGAGCCGCCAGCCATGTTTCGCGTTCAACACTCTTACCGTGCTCGGGAGAGGTGTTTGCCGTTGCGGTGGCGGGTTTTGCAGGTTCGCTTGCGGCCGATGCCGCCGGTTTCGGGCTGGCCGCAGTGGCATCAGTGGCTGATTGTGCCGCTGCCGGTGCTGCGCTGGCGGCGGGAGGTTGGGCAGCCGCGCCGGCTTTGGTCACGATGGCAAGCGCGTCGGCAATGGCCGAAGATTGCTGATAATTGTCGACGACATATTTGGCGCGCGCCGCGGCATTGGCGTAGTCGCGCTGTTCAAAATAGTGTTTGGCGATATTCAATTCATGCTGGGCGAGCGCATTGCGCAGTTGCAGCATGCGTTGTCTGGCATCCGGCGTGAACCGGCTGGCGGGGAAACGCTGCGCCAGCTCGGCAAGATACTGGAACGCGCGCCGCGCCGGGGCCGTATCTTGCGGCGCGGCTCGTTCCGGCTTTGCCGCCGCCAGGGCGGCCATCCCGTCCTGAAAACCGAGCAGTCCCCGCTCGTAATAGGCGTAATCCAGTTGGGGGTGGGCAGGTTGCGCCGCGACAAATCCCTCCGCCGCCGCGATCGCCGCATCCGCCTGGCCGCGCCGGTAAAGATCATCCGCCGCTTCCAGCAACGCCCGCTGAGCATGGCCGGCCATCGGGTAACGCAGCGTCAGTGTTTCCAGGTGGTCGATGGCGCGCCCATAGTCCCCGGTTTGCAGCGCGGCTTTGCCTGCGTCATAAAGTTGGGTGTCGCTCAGATTCCGGGCGGCGTCCTGGCGGGGGGCGGATGCCGTCTCCGTTGGCGGGTTGGCGGCGCAGGCGGTGAGGGTGAGCAGCAGAAAAACAGTATAGAGTCGCTTCATCCGGGAAATTATACTTGTTCCCGGCGGTTACTCGAAGCCTTTTTGCGCTGGGTCGGCTTGATTATCGTACTCATCCAGAATCTTGCCAGTCTTTCCGTCCACATGAACATCGGTGGCCTTGCCATCATTGATGATTTTCACGTTGTAAATCAGTTTTCCCTGTTCCTCTTTCAACTCCGCCTTGGATGCCTTGCCGCTGGCATATCGTTCCGCACCGGAAATGGCCTGTGTCAGGGTAATCCTGGTCTGCTGGATGGCGTCCTCATCTTTCAGGTCCTGACGCACTTCCTGGCTGGCATATAAAATCGTCACGGCGAAAGCGGCGGCAGTTATCGCGACAAAAAAGAATGAAAGTTTCTCGCTCATTGTATTCCTCCTGAAGTTAAGCAAGAAGTAGTCATACTATCGTGTTGATATGAAGGAAATATTACCCGTTGATGTTCGACGTGTATGTTTCATGATCTCTTGTCCCTCGATGCCGTGGATTAAAATTCGACGCGAACTCGCACCCCGCCGTTCGCTTTACCAAGTGTCACTTCGGCTCTGTGACGTTCCGCGATAGCCTTGAGTATCGCCAAACCAAGCCCGCCGCCGGATTCCTTGGTCCCGGCGCGGCGGTAGAATCAATGCGATGAGCATACCAGCCAGGATAGTCGTTTTCGTAGTCATGATCAGTCTCCTTTATCAATTTAGTTATCAATCCGGTACGGCATGATTAGAGCGATACTTAAGCGAGACTTAAGGGCGCCTCTAAGAATCCGCTGAAGCCGTGATGGGGGCATTGCCCTCAATATAACAGGGGGTATTCAAATGCGGGGCCGGGAGGCGGCAGACCCGTGTACGCTGCGCTTTTTAGCGCATTTCCGCCTTGCCATCGCGCCTTGATCGATTTTTTAGAAGTGCTCTGACGTCATTTGTTCCATAAAGTTTTTCATGCTCGCTGCCGAAAACAAGATGTAGTCACGGCAGCATCCGTGATTTTTTCAACCCTTTACTGGTGGAGAAACATCCTGAAAGCGGAAAGAACGCTGTTATTGGTAGACGACGAAGAGGGCATTCTCTCGTCACTGGCTCGCCTTTTCAGGCGTGATGGTTACCGGATTTTCAGGGCGAACAGCGGAAAGACGGCGCTGGAGATTTTGGCGCAAAACCCTGTAAACGTCATTATTTCCGACCAGCGCATGCCGGAAATGACCGGCACTGAACTATTGAGCCAGGTAAAAGAACTTTACCCTGAAACGATACGCATAGTGCTAAGCGGGTACACCGAGCTTAATTCCATTACAGAGGCGATTAACCGGGGGGCGATATATAAATTCCTCACCAAACCGTGGGACGACGAATCGTTACGCGCCACGGTTCTGGAGGCATTTCAGTGTCTTGAATCAAAAGATGGACAAAGCCATGCCAGCTACGATCAACAGGAAAATCGGGAAGAATTGGCTTGTCTGGAGCGGCACGTAAAAGAACAAGATCAGGAAATCCTGTTGCGTGACGGAGCATTACAGGTTGCCCAGGAAATTCTGGAAAACCTGCCGGTCGGGGTGCTGGGGGTAGACGAGAGCGGAATCATCAGCATGGCAAACCATTTCATATGTGAACTGTTCGGAGATGTCCGAGGGATGGTAGGTAAGCGGGTAGATGAAGTATTGCCTGGAAATATTTATGAACTGTGCTGTCAGCCATGTCAAGGATCGATTCAAAAAAATTTTTACGTGACTCTTGGTGACGGGCAGCGGCTGGAAGTGTGCTGCCGGAGAATGTCAGAAAATTCCCGGTTGCATGGCGTGATCCTGGCAATGATCAAAGTGTGAAAGATTCACATAGGTATTCGCGGAAAGTCACAACCGCCGTCTTCAGGTTCGATAGAGATTGACGATGATAACAATGGAACAAGTGGGTGATGCGATAGAACGGCTGCCGTCTCTGTCTCCGGTAGTGACAGAAATCATGAGCATTATCGACAGCGGGGAAGTCGATATCGACACGCTTGAAAAAAAGATTTATCAGGATCAGGTGCTGACAGCGCGGATACTGCGTATCGCGAATTCGCCCTTTTACGGATTTTCCGGAAAAATTACTTCCGCCAAGGAAGCTTGCGTTGTACTTGGTCTGTATACCATACGCAATATAGCCATTACCGCGACTGCTCTTGGTGCCTTTCCTCCCGGCGCACAACAAGGTGCGCCTGGTTTGCTGGAAGACTGGGATCATGCCGTGCGTACCGCTCTGACCGCCAAGGTTCTGGCTAGGCGTTATGGTCTCGAAAAAAATCTTGCTTTCACCGCCGGATTGCTGCACGACCTTGGAAGAATCATGCTTAAAGTGTCCTTTCCCGAGCAATATTCGGTCGTGCTGGATCGCCAGCGATCCAGTGGGATATTGTTTAAAGAAGCGGAAATGGCGGTGCTTGGGGTGGAGCATTGTCAAACGGGTAAAAGGCTGGCGGAACACTGGAATCTCCCCGCGCCAATTCGCTCGGCGATGGCTCATCATCATGATCCGGATGAGGGACAACACTCGCCAGTGGTCGATCTGGTCCATATCGCCGATATCCTGTCTTCAACCAGTGTAAAGATCGTAAATGGCCATATTACGACGCCTCGTTTGGCGACAAGCGCCCTGCAACGGCTCGGCATGAATTTGGAGGCGGCTGGAGCATGTTTGGCAGAAGTTGAACAATTGAATAAATCGTTTGGCAGGTTGACCGACTATGCTTGATGCCAGGAAGATGAAATCAACCGATGCGCGCCTGGAATACATTATATCCATAGTGCGGGATGCGATCGCGGATGACTGGGAAGTAGCCATTCCAGAGGACGGCAACGATAAAATATCGGAGCTGGCCAAAGTTCTTAACGAGTTGCTTTCTGCCATGCGCTCTAAAATCGAGAATGTGGAATGCCGCATGGACAGTCTGGCTGGGGCTAGTGTGCGTATGTCTCTTGTCAACTCGGCGATAGCGGGTATCAGGGTGGCTGATGACCGTTGGCGCCATGGCGGCGAAATACGTGATCTTTACCTGGACATACTCGGTAGCCTCATGGAACTAACTGGCGTGGATTATGGCGCTCTGGCTATTTTCGGCAAGGATGGGAAGATTATGGATTTTATCACCCAAGGACTATCTGCGGATGAAATGAACAATTTAACTACCCTTCCATCAGGGCATGGACTGCTCGGTGCTTTTTACCGGGAAGGGAAAGTGATGCGCGTTGACAATGTCGCTCATGATCCGAAGTCGTGCGGCTTCCCGAAATATCATCCAGCCATGGAAAGTCTACTTGGCGCGCCAATAAAAGTGCGTGGCACGGTGCGTGGCGTCGTCTATTTATCGAACAAACCAGGGGGAAGAGTATTTTCTGTAAGCGATGAGGAAATTCTTAACATCTTCTCAAGAGAAGTGGCTGAGATACTGGAACGAAACGAGTTGCTTGATACGCTGAAAAAAGATATTGAAGAGCGTAAGAAAGTTCAGGAAAATCTAGTAAGAACAAGCGGTCGCCTGCAATATCTTATCGATAACACTCCGGCTATCATATATACCAGTGTTCCATCTGGAGATTTCAAGATAACCTTCGTCAGCGAGAATATGACGAGGGTTCTTGGATATGAAACGGACGAAATGATAAGCGAGAACGATTTCTGGTTCAATCATATTCATCCTGACGATGTATCCCATGTTTTCGAAAAGTTACCTTACTTGTTTGATGAAGGACAGCAAACGTACGAATACCGATTCCGTCACAAGAATGGATCCTATATATGGGTGCATGACACGCTTCGCTTGGTGCATGACAACGAAGAAGGAAAAGTTCTTGAAATTGTAGGATCCATGACGGACATCACCGAGCGCAAAAAGATAGAACATGCACTCAATGAAGAACGAGAGCAGCAAAAATCATTGATCAAGCAGTTGCAGGAGGCGCAAAGCCAGTTATTGCAATCCGAGAAAATGGCTTCAATCGGGCAACTGGCCGCCGGTGTTGCTCATGAGATCAATAACCCCGTAGGTTATGTCAGTTCCAATCTTGGTTCCTTGAACAAGTATATTGAGGATATTTTCAAGGTTCTCAATGCCTATGAAAAATCAGAGCATATCCTGGAATCCGACAAGAACATCCTGGAAGAGATCATGTCAATCAAGAAGGAAGTGGACATCGAATTCTTGAAAGTCGATGTTATGGAACTAATCAAGGAATCGGCCGGAGGAGTGCGACGCGTAAAAGAGATAGTTCAGGATTTGAAGGATTTCTCTCATGTGGATGAAGCGGAATGGCAGACGGTGGATATCCACAAGGGCCTGGATAGCACATTAAACATTGTCCATAACGAGATCAAATACAAGGCAAAGATTGTAAAGGAATACGGCGATCTCCCCTTGGTGGAATGCCTGGCCTCACAACTCAACCAGGTATTCATGAATCTTTTGGTGAATGCCGCTCACGCAATAGAAGAGCGCGGAATAATTTCTATTCGAACAGGAACGAAGGATGACCAGATCTGGGTAGAGGTGTCGGATACAGGAAAGGGCATTCCGCCAGAGAATTTAAATCGCATCTTCGAGCCATTTTTCACTACCAAGCCGGTAGGCAAGGGGACGGGACTTGGTTTGTCCTTGTCTTACGGCATTGTAATGAAACATGGCGGAAATTTCGAGGTGAAGAGCGAAGTGGGAAAGGGAACGAGCTTCAAGGTATGGCTGCCAGCCCGGCAAAAAACTGAGCATGGCCGGATATCTTCCGTGCCATAGTCAGGGAGGAAGTGTCAATGAACGCGATGACAATGGATCACCAGACAACGGAATCATCCGCTGCCGCCACTTTGTTGCTGGTCGATGATGAAGAAAACATCCTTTCGGCCTTGCGGCGGTTGTTCCGGCCAACCGGTCACCGCATACTCACGGCTCAAAACGGAATAGAAGGTCTTGAGTTATTGCAAAAGGAAAATGTTGACCTGGTAATCTCCGACATGCGCATGCCGGTCATGGACGGCGCAAAATTCCTGGAAGAGGTCGCCAGGCGTTGGCCTGATACCGTGCGAATTTTGCTCACAGGCTATTCTGATTTGACATCGACAGTCAATGCCGTCAACAAAGGGCGGATTTATTGCTACATCAGCAAGCCTTGGGAAGATAACGACATAAAGTTGTCTGTACAACATGCCCTGGAGAGAAAGTTTCTTGAGCGGGAGAAGCGCCGCCTGGAAGAGTTGACGCGCAGGCAGAATGAAGAACTCAAGGCGTTGAATGAAAATCTCGAGGGAATGGTCAAGGCGCGGACCGCAGAGATCCAGCAGACCGTGGATATGCTGGACTTGGCTTATAAGGAAATGAAGCGAAGTTACGTCACTTCCATTCCCGTTTTCGCCAATCTGGTTGAGATGCGTGAAGGAAAAGCGGCGGGCCATAGCCGGCGTGTCGCCGAACAGGCGCGCCTGGTGGCTCGGCAATTGGAGATGACGGAGGAGGATGTCGAGAATATCTATTTCGCGGGCCTGCTTCACGACATTGGAAAAATCGGTTTGCCTGATGCCTTGATCAGCCGGCCGTATGTCGGCTTGTCTCCTCGCGAGCGTTCCCTGATGGATAAGCATCCTGCGATGGGCGCGGCTGCGTTGCTTGCGCTGGAGGCTATGGAGGGCGTGTCAAAAATAATCAGAAGCCATCATGAACGATTCGACGGAAAGGGCTATCCTGATCAGATTTTCGGTGACCGGATTCCTCTCGGCGCGCGCATTCTCGCCGTCGTGAGTGATTATGATGCATTACAGATCGGCGCCTTGATCGACGAGCCGGCCACCCCCGCCGAGGCTCGCGCCTTCCTGATCAATAACAAGGGGCTTCGCTACGACCCCGAGGTTGTAGACGCTTTTTCGAAAGTGCTTGATGCCCAGCCGGTACAGGATACCTTGATAAGGGAATTGAAACTCACATCGGATGGATTGCGTGAAGGCATGGTGCTCGCTCGTGACTTGGTCAATAGCGATGGCATGCTTCTTCTTACCAAGGGGCATAATCTGACGGAGACCATGATTATGAAGATCAGAAGGTTTGAGAAGGATACGGGAAAAAGCCTAGTGATTCATGTGGAGTCCAAATAAGGAATTTTACATGTGCAGGATAATGATAGTTGATGATGAGGAAAATATATTGCGATCTGTTCGTCGCGTTTTATCCGGTAATGGCCGTGACATAGAAACGTTTCCGGACCCGCAAGAGGCGTTGCGGAGAGCCCATGTGGCTAATTTTGATGTGGTGATATCGGATTATCGGATGCCAGGTATGGATGGTGTTCGTTTCCTTTCGGAATTGAAAAAATTACAGCCCGAGGCTGAGCGTATAATTCTTAGCGGTCATGCCGATATGGAAGGATTGATCAGTGCTATAAACGAGGCCGGGATTTTCCGCTTCATCAGCAAGCCTTGGCATGACTATGAATTGGTGATGGGTGTACGTCATGCTCTGTCGCATCGAGCCATGTTGACGGAGAACCGCCGCCTTGCGGATCAAGTCAGGGCGCAGCGCCAGGAAATAGACCAGTATCAAGTTGCTTTGAAAAAACTGGAAGAGGATTATCCAGGTCTTACCAAGGTAAATTGGGGGGAGAATGGCGAAATTATCCTCGGAGAGCATGACGTGTGATCATTGCGAGTCCGGCTAAAGACTTCATGAAAAAAGACCCCATGAAAGAGGTGTAACTTGAGCGCTGATGATAAAAGCATTGATATTCAATACCGGTTTATTTTCTCTCAAGGTGATTGTCTTGATTTTCATACAAAACTCGACCCGCGCACTCTTGAGCAGATTCACGTTCCATTGCAATCTCCCCCGCCATGGACAGCGCTGGAATTCTGCCAATGCTCGAATTGTCCCTTGAGTTCCACGCAACATCCTCACTGCCCGGTGGCTTTGAGCATCATGCCTTTGATCGCTGGATGTGGCGGAGTGGTTTCGTATGACAAGGTAAAGCTGGAAGTCACAACCCCGGAGCGCACAATTTCCAAAGAAACGACGGCGCAGATTGGAATCAGTTCTTTGTTGGGATTGATCATCGCCACCAGCGGTTGTCCTCATACGGGATTTTTTAAACCGATGGCGCGCTTTCACTTGCCTTTTTCAAGTGAGCCGGAAACTATCTACCGTGCAACATCAATGTATCTTCTTGCGCAGTATTTCGTGCGAAAGCAAGGCGGCGAGGCTGATCTTGACATGGAGGGTTTAACGACGATTTATCGCAATATCGAGACAGTCAACAAAGCGCTCGCTTCCAGACTGCGTGCGGCGATTGAGCAAGATGCAGCGGTGAACGCTATCGTTCTTCTGGATCTTTTCGCTAAAATTCTTCCCTACACGATCGATGATTCCCTTGATGAGCTAAGCCATCTTTTTGTGTCATTTTACGAATCAGACTTACCGAATATCTTGAGCAGCCATTAAACCGGCTCGCATCCGAACATCCGCCGCATGACCGCGAACAGCAATCTCTATGGCGTAGCCCGTTTCGGCGGGTTTTGATAATTGCCGGTATAGATCTTGCCAATCAATTTCGTAAGGTGCGTCTCACGCACCGCGCGGATGGTGCGCGCAGCGCATCCTATACCTGGCAGAAAAACCGGAAAAAAAGATGAATTTGATTGCCGGGTTAATATGTAAGGAAGCTCTGAGCATTCCAGGATGGAATTATTCATAGCTTCCTCAGTTAATTTCTGAATTCATCCGTCGCCCATAGATGAATAAGGGTTTTCCCATAGACTGAGAAAAGAAGGTGGTGAGGAGGGCCGGGATGTGGCTATCGCCCTGTGTCCGGGTGGTGTTACAACAACACCCGCTCAATCCCACCTTGCCTTGTTTTCTCGACGAACGCTTGTTGCCAGTTTTCTCCGAGCAGCTTGTTGGCGAGCTCCACCACAATGTAATCGGTCTTCAGGCCGGTGTCGCCGGCGTAGCGCGACAGGCCCTGCTGGCAGGCGGGACAGGCGGTGAGGAGTTTGACTTCGTTTTGCTGGACGGTTTCGGCGCCGGTGAGTTTTTTGATGCCTTTGTGCAGCTCTTCCTGTTTGCGGAAGCGCACTTGGCTGGCGATGTCGGGGCGGGCGACGGCGAAGGTGCCGGCTTCGCCACAGCAGCGGTCGGAGAGTTGCACTGTTTGCCCCATCAGGTTGGAGGCGACGCCGATCGGGTTATGGGTCTTCATCGGTGTGTGGCAGGGGTCGTGATAGATATATTTCACGCCGGGCACGCCATCGAGCTTGACGCCTTTTTCCATCAGATATTCGTGGATGTCGAGCAGGCGGCAGCCGGGGAAGATGGCTTCGAATTCGTATTTCAGCAATTGGTCCATGCAGGTGCCGCACGACACGACCACGGTCTTGATGTCGAGATAGGCCAGGGTGTTGGCGATGCGGTGAAACAGCACGCGGTTTTCGGTGCTGATCTGGCGGCCTTTGTCTTCATCGCCGCTGGAGGTTTGCGGATAGCCGCAGCAGAGATAGCCGGGTGGCAGCACGGTCTGCGCGCCGGTCTGGTACAGCATGGCGAGGGTGGCGAGGCCGATCTGGCTGAACAGGCGTTCGGAGCCGCAGCCGGGGAAGTAGAACACCGCGTCGGAGTCTTCGCTGACCTTGGCCGGGTCGCGCAGAATGGGGACGACGGTCTTGTCGTCGACACCGAGCAGCGCACGCATGGTCTTGGCGGGCAGGGCGCCGGGCAGCGGTTTTTTCACGAATTGCACGACCTGCGCCGTAAGCTTGGGTTTGCCGGTGGTGGCAGCGGGGCGTTCGTCTTTCTTGCCCAGCAGGCCGAGGTGTTTGGCGACGGTGTGGCCGAGGCGTTGGCCGGCATAACCCCATTTGATCATCGCTTCGCGCATCATCGTGATGGTGGCCGGATCGGTGACATTGAGGAATGTCATGGCCGCCCAGGCGCTGGGGCTGGCGCGGCGCTGGCCGCGATCCTTGAGGATCTTGCGCATGCGGATGGTGACGTCGCCGAAGTCGATGTTCACCGGGCAGGGGTTGAGGCATTTGTGGCACACCGTGCAGTGATCGGCGACGTCGTTCATTTCGTCGAAGTGGCGGATGGAGATGCCGCGCCGGGTCTGTTCTTCGTAAAGGAACGCCTCGATGATCAGTCCGGTGGCGAGGATCTTGTTGCGCGGTGAATAATAGAGATTGGCACGCGGTACATGCGTGTTGCACACCGGCTTGCATTTGCCGCAGCGCAGGCAGTGGCGGATGTCGTCGTTGAGCGCGCCGAGCTCGCTCTGTTCGAGGATCAGTGCCTCCTGCTGTACCAGGCGCAGCGAGGGTGTGTAGGCGTTGTGCAAGCCCGAGCCGGCCAGCAGCTTGCCGCGATTGAAACGGCCTTCGGGGTCGATCTTATGTTTGTAATCGGTGAAAGCCTGTACCGCTTCGGGTTCCAGATAGTGGATCTTGGTGATGCCGATGCCGTGTTCGCCGGAGATGACCCCGCCCAGCGCCTGGGCGAGCGCCATTACCCGGTCGACAATGCGATCGGCCTCTTGCAGCATGTCATAGTCGTTGGAATTGACCGGAATATTGGTATGCACATTGCCGTCACCGGCGTGCATGTGAGTGGCGACGAACAGGCGGCTGGAGCGGATGCGCTCGTGGATGTCGGCGAAGCGCTGGTGAAACTTTTCCAGCTCGCGGCCGGAAAAAATCGCCTTGAGCGGGCGTTCCACTTCGCGGCGATAGGAGATGCGCAGATCGCGCCGTTGCAGCAGGTTGAACAGCGTGTCGCCTTCGCACATCCTGGCTTCCGTCGCGGCATCCAGCAGGTGCGCATAGTGCTCGGCCGGGGCATCGAGATTCTCCAGGATGGTGTTCCACTGCCGCTGGATGGACAGCAGATGCTCGCGTGCGGCATTCTGTTTGGCGGCGACGATGGCGTCGCTCTCGGCGCTGGGCGGATAATCGGTGCTCTGACGCAGCTCGGCAAGATCGCTGCCCAGGTAGTCCAGCAGGGCGGCCACCAGGCGCAGCTTGTTGCTCAGGGACTGTTCGATGTTGATGCGCTCGATGCCATCGTTGTAGTCGGCGAGCCGTTCCAGAGGGATCACCACGTCTTCGTTGATCTTGAAGGCATTGGTGTGCGCGGCGATGGCGGCGGTGCGCGAGCGGTCGGCCCAGAAGCGGCTGCGCGCCTCGGGGCTGACGGCGATGAATCCCTCGGCGTCGCGGGCGTTGGCCAGGCGCACCACGCCGGATGCGGCCTGCGCCACCGCCTGCTCGTTGTCTCCCGTGACGTCGATGATCAGCACCATTTTTGGCCGCTCGCCGCGTGGCGACTTGGTGCTGTAATTGACGGCGCGCACGTAGCGCTCGTCGAGGTGTTCCATGCCGGCGAGCATCACGCCAGCTTCGCGGTCGAGGTGATTCTTGATCTCGACGATGGCGGGCACCGCGCGCCGCAGGTCGGCGCCGAAAAATTCCAGACACACGGTGCGGATGAAGCGCGGCGCGCGATGCAGGATGAACATGCCCGAGGTGATCAGGCCATCGCAGCCTTCTTTTTGCACGCCGGGCAGTCCGCCGAGGAATTTATTGGTCACATCCTTGCCCAGGCCGCTCTTGCGCAGTTCGGAGCCGGGGATGCGCAGGATTTCCGCCGTGCCTTCCGGTGTCTTGCCGTCGGCCTGATAGCGCGTGACGCGGAATTCGGCAAATGCCACGTCGTGGATCTTGCCGAGGTTGTGATTGAGGCGTTCCACCTCCAGCCACTTGGCATCGGGTGTCACCATGCGCCAGGAGACGAGGTTGTCGAGCGTCGTGCCCCACAGCACCGCCTTTTTGCCACCCGCGTTCATGGCGATATTGCCGCCGATGGTGGAGGAATCCTGCGAGGTGGGATCGACGGCGAACACATAACCGGTCGAGTAGGCAAGGTCAGAAACGCGCTTGGTGATGACGCCCGCTTCGGCGCGCACGGTCGCTACGGGTTGCGGTACGCCCGGCAATTCGCGCAGCTCGACGGCGCCCAGGCCTTCCAGTTTTTCGGTGTTGATGACCGCGCTGTCTGCATGCAGTGGTACCGCGCCGCCGGTATACCCCGTGCCACCGCCACGCGGAATGATGGTCAGGCCCAGTTCGATGCAGGCATGCACCACACGCGCCATTTCTTCCTCGCTGTCCGGGCTGATCACGACGAAGGGGTATTCCACGCGCCAGTCGGTGGCGTCCGTGACGTGCGAGACCCGTGCCAGCCCGCCAAAGTCGATATTGTCGCGCCTCGTGACTTTACTCAGGCGCCTGATCGCCTTTTTGCGCAGCGTGTGTTGACGCTCGAACCAATCGCGGAAGTCATGGACCGCCTGCTGTGCGGCATCGGCCAGCGCCAGCGCCTGACTGTTGCCGTGCGCGCGCTCGCGGATACGTTCCAGGCGCTGATGAAGCGTGCTGATCAACGAGTCGCGGCGTTTGGGATTTTCCAGCAGATCGTCCTGGATGAAGGGGTTGCGGATAACGATCCACATGTCGCCCAGGATTTCGAACAGCAAACGCGCCGAATGCCCGGTGCGGCGCGTGCCGCGTAATTGGTTGAGTGTGTCCCACATGCGCTCGCCGAGAAACCGGATGACGATTTCGCGGTCGGAGAAAGAGGTGTAGTTGTAGGGGATTTCGCGGATGCGGGCGGTCGTGCTGCTGGTCATCTCAAGGGTATAAACGCAGTGCCATCAAAGGCCCAATATTTTAGCACGTCGCCTGTCTGACTGCCCGTGGTTTATGTCCCCATGATGAGTGGGTTTGTTGGTGAAAATGGCCTCATCCCGGCGGCCAGTTCATGCGCCGCCCGCCAAGTACATGCAAATGGATATGCCATACCGACTGGCCCGCATCCGCATTGCAGTTCATCACGGTGCGGTAGCCGGAATCGGCGATGCCGGTCTGTATCGCGACATCTCTGGCGGCGAGAAACATTTCCCCGACCAGCGCCGCATCGCTTTCCTGTAGATCGTTGAGCGTGGTGATGTGCCGTTTCGGCACCACCAGCACATGCGTCGGGGCTTGCGGGTTGATGTCGTTGAATGCCAGAACGCGGTCGTTTTCGTAGACGATATCCGGCTTGATCTCGCCCGAGGCCATTTTGCAGAACAGGCAGGTTGGCATGTGTGCTTTCCTTGTGCTGGAATGATATCGATCTTTACGATGGTACCATGGTCATGACTCTGAAAAAAACCGGGTTGAAAAGGGGGATTATGAGACCGCTATGGAGAGTGTTCTTTTTCGCGCTGGGTTCGACGCTGCCCGCGCTGGCTTATTCGGAGAAGCTGCCGCTGTGGGAGTTCGGCGCGGGTGTAGCGGGATTGAATCTGCCGCATTATCGCGGCTCCGATGAGGAAAAGAGCTACCTTTTACCGGTGCCGTATCTGATTTATCGCGGCGAACGGCTCAGGTTGGACGATCGTGGCATGCGTGGCCGCATCTTCCAGACCGACCGGGTCAAGCTCGATCTTAGTCTGGCGGGAGGCGTGCCGGTGCCCAGGGATGCCGGCGGTGTGCGTGCCGGCATGCCGGGACTGAATCCCACGGTCGAGTTTGGTCCTTCGTTCGATATCCGGTTAATGGACAGTGATGACAGAAAAATCGCACTGTGGTTGCGCTTGCCCGTGCGCGCGGTGTTTTCGGTGGGCCGCGACATGGGGCATCAAGGATGGTCGTTCGCGCCCTATGTGGAATATATTTACCGGGATGGGCATCGCTATCCCTTCAAGCTGGGTGTGTCGCTCGGCCCGCTATTCGCCGACGAGAAGTACCACAACTACTTCTATGAGGTTGATCGCGCCTACGCCACTGCCGTACGGCCGGAATATCACCCGGGCGGCGGTTACAGCGGCAGCCGTGTCACATTGACATTGCAAAAGCGTTTCGGTGATTTCTGGGCGGGTGTTTTCGGGCGCTACGACATGCTTGGCGGCACGGCATTCGAGAACTCGCCACTGGTGCGCACCAATAATTATCACGCGATTGGTTTCGCCGTCACATGGATTTTTCTCAAGTCGAACCGCATGGTTGAAGACGGAACAACGGAGGATTTCCGCGCGCCGTCTCGCCAACCTATTCCTTGCCCTGAAGCTGCAACAGGATCGCCTCGCTCTCTAGCGTCGACGTGTCTTGAGTGATCGGTTCTCCGCGCGCGATGGAGCGCAGCAGGCGGCGCATGATCTTGCCGGAGCGTGTTTTTGGCAGATTGTCCGAATAGCGGATGTCGTCGGGTTTGGCGATGGGTCCGATCTGCTCGCTCACCCAGTCGCGCAATTCCCTGGTCAAGGTTTCATCGATACCACCCGCTGGCCGCGCGCCCTTGAGCACTACGTAGGCGAAAATGGCCTCGCCCTTGATCTCGTCCGGCCGCCCGACCACGGCGGCTTCGGCGACGCGCGGGTGGGCGACGAGGGCGGACTCGATCTCCATCGTGCCCAAGCGATGGCCGGAGACATTCAGGACATCGTCGATACGGCCCATGATCCAGAAATAACCGTCCTTGTCGCGCCGCGCGCTGTCGCCGGCGAGATAGTATTTGCCGAATTTGCCCCAATAAGCGTTGACATAGCGCGCATCGTCGCCCCAGATGGTGCGCAGCATGTGCGGCCAGGGCTTTTTGATCACCAGGTAGCCGCCCTTGTCGGGCGTGGTGATGCTGTTGCCCTGTTCGTCCACCACGTCCGCATCGATGCCCGGCAACGGCAGGGTGCAGGAGCCAGGCTTGGTGGGCACGGCGGCGGGGACGGGGGCGATCATGTGCGCGCCGGTCTCGGTTTGCCACCAGGTGTCGACGATCGGGCAACGCTCATGGCCGATGACGCGGTGATACCACATCCACGCCTCGGGGTTGATCGGTTCGCCCACCGTGCCGAGCAGGCGCAGGCTGGACAGGTCATGGCGGGCGGGCAGCGCCTCGCCCAGTTTCATCAGTGCGCGGATCGCCGTCGGCGCGGTATAGAAGATCGTCACCTTGTGACGCTCGCAGATGTCCCAGAAACGGTCACCGTCCGGCACCGTCGGTGCGCCTTCGTACATCAGCAATGTCGCGCCCGCCGCCAGCGGGCCATAGGCGACGTAACTATGGCCGGTGATCCAGCCGACATCGGCGGTACACCAGAACAGATCGTCGTCGCGGATATCGAACACCCATTTCATGGTCGTGACCGCGCCCAGCAGATAGCCGCCGCTGGAATGCTGGATGCCTTTGGGCTTGCCGGTGGAGCCGGAGGTGTAGAGCAGGAACAGCGGGTGCTCGCTGTTCACCCACGCCGGCGGGCAGTCTTCGGCCGCGCCGGCGATGGCGTCGTGCCACCAGATGTCGCGCCCCGGCTGCATGTGTACCTCGTTTTTGCTGCGCTGAAAAACGATGACATGCTCA